>CAYQRN010000032.1:4606-28885 GCA_964419995.1 uncultured Planctomycetia bacterium | reverse complement strand
CCTCGCACGTTTTGTTTCTTTTCCTTTGTGGGGGGTTTGTGGGTTTTTGGGGGGGTTTTCGCGGGGTATTTCGTTAGGGGGCCGGGGGTGGCGGCGCGCCCGCGGGGCGGGGGTGCGCCGGGCTCCGATGAACGATCATTCTGGCAGGAGGCTCACGCGGTCACAAGACGCCGCCGCCGCCCGTCCTGCGGGCAGGGGGCGGCGAACCTGGCTCCGGGGCAGGAGTTCGAGTCGGGGACGGTTCCGGCGCCCCGCCGCGGGAGGCTCAGAAGATCGTCGCGATGGCCGAACTCGTGAGGTATCCGCCCGTGGGGCCCGCGATGAAAGCCTGGAAGTGGAACTCCGCCCCGTGGAATGACGGATCATCTGGGATGAGCAGGGCGAGCCCGAGACTCCCGGACGACGGCAACTGGCCCTGAAGCAGGATGAGCAGCGACGTCGGATCGAGGAGGAGGGTGCCGGGAGGACCGAGGGGGATTTCGGCCGCGTCGAGGCTCACCGCGAGCACGACCGGCGTGTTCCCTTCGCCGGCCACATTGAGCTGGAAGCGTCCTCCGCGAGTCATCGCCCGCCAGAAGTCGGGGAATTCCCCCGTCGTGACGATCTGTCCGGTCCCGGCGAAGAACCGCGCGTACGATCCATCGAAGAGGATGGCGTTGTGCGTCTGGATCTGGGCGATGGTCACGGGCCCCGCGAGGGGCACCGACGACCAGCCGTCCCGGAAGTTGCTGAAGCCATAGGCATTGACGGCGTCCCGGAGGACGAGGGCGCCGGTATGGCCCTGGAAGTTGTCGGCGATCCCCGTGGTCGTCGTGGACCGGAACCGGGCCGTCTTCGGATTGAACGCGTAGAGCATCGTCCCGCTCCGCGCGACGAGCGTGCCTGAGAGCGCTCCGGAGCCCTGGAACTGCGCGTCGATCGGGCCTGTCGACTCGTACACGAAGGCCGATCCGCGGGCGCTCAGGCCGTAGAGACCACCGGCCGGGTCGACGAGCATCATGGAGCAGCCCGTGAGAAGCGTGACGGCGCCGGGGACCGCGGGGACGCTGGCCCACGTGTTGTTGTGGGTGCTGTAGGCGACGACAGGTTGCGTCCCGCCGGGGCTCGGTGTGAGGTGCGCGATCTGAGCGCCGGCGGTGATCGTGTAGCTGCCCGGCATCGAGGGTCCGAAGGCTCCCGTGAGGGGACTGTAGGGCGTGACCTGGAAGCCCTCATCGAGAAGGGCAAGGTACTGGTTCGTGACGGGGTTGGGCGTCGTGCCGAAGGTCATGGCTGCCGCGGTGCCGAGAAGGCCCGAGTAGCAGGTCACCTGGGTGCCATCGATGACGACGGCCACCTGACGGTTGTTGGTCAGCGTGGCGGAAGCCGACGCCGGAACGGGCTGGAACGTCCCCGTGTGTCCGCTGTAGAAGATGTAGTTGCTGCCGTCCCTGATGGCGGCGAAACCGGGTTGTGCGTTTCCCCAGGAGATGACCGGCGTTCCGGCGAGCGTCGTCGTCGCCCACTGGTTCCTGAACGCGCTGAACCCGTGGATCGAGCCCGCGGAAGTCGCAAGACCGAGGCAACCCTCGGCAGCGACCGCCGTCGCTCCGGAAACTCCGAGCGGCACGGCCGAGCCATGGATGGAACTGACCCCGATCACGCTCGTCCCGTCGTCGATCAGGACGCAGAATCGGCCGTTCCTGATCACGGGCGGCGCAGTGAAGGACCACGTGTGCCAGGATCCCGTGTACGCGAAGTAGATGTGGACGGCGTTGCCATCGAGAACGACGCTGTGCCAGGTCTGCGGCGAGGACTGCGCGACGAGGGTCGCCGCGCCGGAGAACGCGTACTGTGTCGAGCAGGCGCCGGTGCGCGGGGACCAGGCGTGGAACGTGTACGGGCCGTCCTGCACGATGAAGTGGTCATTGGAGCGCGTGACGGCGGGAGGGCCGAAGAGCGTGGTGATGGAGGTCCAGGCGCCGTTCAGGGTCGAGCAGGCGTGGACGGTGTTGCCGGCGACGGCGTACCCGTAGCCCTGCTCGAGGCCGAGCGTGGTCCCGGCGGGAGCCGGAAGCGATGACCAGACGGGCGTCTGGGCGGGACTGCGGGTGAAGAGCAGGAGGGTAGCGGCTCCTGCGAGGGCGATCGTGGGGAGGGATGGCATCGTGATGTCTCCTTCGGGCGATGCGACGCGCCACGTGGAGCGTGGCACGCGGTCGGATGCGGAAAACACGGGCGGCTCGTGTGGCACACCGTCACGGTGCGGCCGGGACGGACTCGACGAGGATCAGGTTCCCCGAGAAGCTCGCGCCCACGATCTCGAGCGGAGCATCGTCGTCCATCTGGCCGACGGCCAGGTGGTGGAAACGCTCGGGATCCTTGTAGGGAATGACCGTCGTGTAGCCGCCCGACGACGGCAGGAAGACGCGGATGCAGCGGTCGTATCCCGCTGTCGCGATCTCGTGGCCCGGCCGGCCAGGATCCAGGTCGGCGATGACGGCGCCGCGCTGGCGGAGCCCGGACCCGGAGAGAAGGACGGTCCTGGCTTCTCCGTCGACGAGGGTCAGCGTCCCGTCGTCGTCGCTGACGACCACGCGCCGGCCGTCCGTGCCGAGCCGACCGCGCCCGTTCTCGCGCTGATCGATGGTCCTGAGCCGCAGAGCGGCATCAGGGCCGCCGGTCCCTTCGAGGAGCGCGCCGCTGCTGCACGCGATGACGATGGACGTGTCGGTCCAGAGACAGTTCTTCCCCGGAGCCGGGAGTTCGGCGAGGACCGCGTGGTCCATCGCGGCTCCGTTCCAGCGGAAGCGGTGGAGCTTCCAGTCGTAGCCCGTGACGATGGCCTCGCTCGTGCGGGCGCAGACTCCGTGGGCGAGGGCCTCCGTCTCGAGGATGATCCGGCCGGACCACTCCGCGCCGGACCGCGAGACGAGGTAGACGGCCCCGGCTCCCTTCTCGCGCTCGGCTCCCCGCAGCTTCCCCGCGGCGAGGATCTCGAGGCCGGGCGTCGAGGGGTCGAGGTCGGCGACCGCCACCTGGATCAACTCGCCGGTCGCCTGGAAGACGGTGGAAACGGTCCAACCAGCTCCCGCGCGGCGCGCGACGATGACGGATCCGTCGCCGCCGACGGCCACGACCTCCGAGCCCGGAGCGTCGGGATCGACGTCGCCGATGGCGCAGCCGCTCAGCTTGGTGTGGGCGCGGACCAGCACCTCGGCGCGCCAGTGGCTCTCGACGGGGACGGTCCGGACCGGACCGGTGGATTCCAGCGGGTTTGTTGGCCTCGACGATGCGGGCTGACCTTGTACGAGGGGCGCGATCGCAACGAGCCAGACACCAAGGGTTCGGAGCATGGATGACCTCGTGAAGCCCGGGGCTCTCCGGACGTCCGGCGGAAGCCGGACCCTTCCGGGGGCCTGCTCATTCCCGTAGTGCACGGCAAGGGCCGCAAGGATCCGCCTGGCGCAAGGCGCCACTCGGACGCGACTTGCGAAGAGAGACCACGGGCGAAGACGGTGCGGCGGGAGTCGCCCCGGCGTTTCGCCGGCGTAACGGGCGACGGGATTCAGGACACCGCAGGGCGGGGCGCGGCGCGCCGGCGACATCGAGTCGTCGACCCGGGGTGGCGAGGCAGCCGGCTCGGGAGGGCGGGGGGAGGGGTTCCTCCGCGCCGCCGGCGGCGCGGAGGAGGCGGGAGGCCGATCAGTACATGCCCGGAGGCGCGCCGGCTCCGGCGCCGGCAGCCTTCTTCTTCTCCTCCGGGATCTCCGAGATGAGGGCCTCGGTCGTGAGGAGCAGGCTTGCGATGCTTGCCGCGTTCTGCAGAGCGGAGCGGACGACCTTGGTGGGGTCGATGACGCCGGCCTTCACGAGATCCTCGTACTCGCACGTCATGGCGTTGAAGCCCCAGTTCTGCTGGGCTTTCTCGAGGACCTTCTGCTCGACGACGGCGCCTTCCATGCCCGCGTTCTCGGCGATCTGGCGGAGCGGCGCCGAGAGGGCCCGCTTCACGATGGAAACGCCGATGGAGTCGTCGCCCGCCGCCGCATCGGGCTTGAGCGTCGCGGCCGCGCGGAGGAGGGCCACGCCGCCGCCGGGGAGCACGCCCTCCTCGACGGCCGCGCGGGTGGCATGCAGGGCATCCTCGACCCGCGCCTTCTTCTCCTTCATCTCGACCTCGGTCGCCGCGCCGACGTTGATCTTCGCGACGCCGTCCGAGAGCTTCGCGAGGCGCTCCTGGAGCTTCTCGCGGTCGTAGTCCGATGTCGTGTTGCGGATCTCCTCCTGGATCTGGGCGACGCGACCCTTGATCTTCTTCCGGTCGCCGGAGCCCTCGATGATCGTCGTGTTCTCCTTGGCGATCACGACGCGGCGCGCCTGGCCGAGATCCTGGAGCGTGATGTTCTCGAGCTGGATGCCGAGATCCTCGAAGAGCGCGCGGCCGCCCGTGAGGATGGCGATGTCCTCGAGCATGGCCTTGCGGCGGTCGCCGAAGCCCGGCGCCTTGACCGCGCAGCACTGGAACGTGCCGCGGAGCTTGTTGACGACGAGCGTGGCGAGGGCGTCGCCCTCGACGTCCTCGGCGAGGATGAGGACGGGGCGGGAGGACTGCGCGACCTTCTCGAGGATCGGGACGAGGTCCTTGATGGCCGAGATCTTCTTCTCGTGGATGAGGATCCACGGATTCTCGAGAACGCACTCCATGGCGTGGGCGTCAGTCACGAAGTAGGGCGAGATGTAGCCCTTGTCGAACTGCATGCCCTCGACCCACTCCACCATCGTCTCGAGGCTCTTGCCCTCCTCGACGGTGATGACGCCGCTCTTGCCCACCTTCTCCATGGCGTCGGCGAGCTTCTGGCCGATCTCGGGGTCGTTGTTCGCGGCGATCGTGCCCACCTGGGCGATCTCGGTCCGGTCCTTCGTGTCCTTCGACATGCGGCGGAGCTCGGCGATGACCAACTCCACGGCGCCGTCGATGCCGCGCTTGATGCCGATCGGGCTCGCTCCGGCGATGACGTTCTTGAGCCCCTCCTCGAAGATGGCCTCGGCCAGCACGGTGGCCGTCGTCGTGCCGTCGCCGGCGACGTCGCTCGTCTTCGAGGCGACCTCCTTCACCATCTGGGCGCCCATGTTCTCCCAGGCGTCCTCGAGCTCGATCTCCTTGGCGACGGTGACGCCGTCCTTGGTCACCGTGGGGGAGCCGTAGCTCTTCTCGATGACGACGTTGCGCCCGCGGGGACCGAGGGTCACCTTCACGGCGCGGGCGAGCTTGTTCACGCCGGCGCGGAGGTGCTCGTGAACCTCCTGATCGAACGCGATCTTCTTTGCACCCATCTGTAACATCTCCTCCTGTGGCTGCCGCGGAGGCTCCGGCCGGACGCGCCGGCCTGCCTGCGGAGCGGGGTTACTTCTTCCGGGACGTCGCGGCCTGCTGCGGAGCCGACTGGATCACCGCGAGGATGTCCTCTTCGCCGAGGATGAGGAGATCCTCCCCCTCGACCTTGATCTCCGTTCCGGCGTAGGAGCTGAAGAGCACGCGGTTGCCGACCTTGACCTGGAACGGCGCGCGCTTCCCGTCGTCGAGGAGGCGGCCGTCGCCCACCGCGGTGACGACGCCCTCCTTCGGCTTCTCCTTCGCCGTATCCGGCAGGAGGATTCCTCCGGAGGTCCGCTCCTCGGCCTCGAGCCGCCGGATGATGACCTTGTCGTTCAGGGGTCGCAGGCTTGCCATGTCTCCGTTCTCCTTCCGATTGAGCCGCGGCGGTCGCGATCGCGCCGCCGCGTCACCAGGGTCCCGCGCCCCGTGCCGTCCCGCGACGGCGGACGGCTCAGGACGTCCCGGGCGTTCCCGCAAGGCTCTCCGCGAGGCGCCGCACGTCACCCCTGAGCCGCAGGGCGTCGAGCGGCTTCTCGATCATCGAGAAGACCCCGAGGCGCGCCGCCTCCTCCCGGATGCCCGGAGTGAAGTTCCCCGACATCAGGATTGCCGGAAGCGGCGCGCGCACGCGGCGCAGCCGCTTCAGGATGTCCGGTCCGGTCGCTTCGCTCACGAACACGTCCAGGATGGAGAAATGCACCACCTCCCGCGTCACGATCTCGAGGGCACGCTCCGCGCTCTCCGCGAGATGCGCCGCGAACCCGTCCACCTCGAGGACGGCGCCGACGCTGGCGAGGACCCGCTCGTCGTTGTCGACGACGAGGACGGTGAGTCCCTGGATCCTCGGCCTCAGCATGGCGTCGTTCCGTCGGGAGGACGGTCAGGCCCCTTCTCGCAAAGTCCATACCGCAAGGCCGCCGCCGCCCGGTCACGCCGAAGTTCAATGGTGAATGTCGTTTCCGGAGGGTGCCAGGAATCCTCCCCGGGGCCGCTCCGGTGACAGTTTGACAGGGTGCCCGACGGCGGTCGCCCCCGCCTGCCAAGATGTCAGACGCTCTCCCATCGGTTCGGCGGCCCGTTGGTGCCAGAATCCGGGGACGACCCATGACCAGGAGCGGCCGGTTTCTTCTTCTGTCGGTTCCCGTGGTCCTCGGGGTTTCGGCGTATCTCCTCCTCGGCCGGGACTCCGCTCCGCGGAGCGGCGCCCGGCTCGGCGGCACCGCCGGTCCGGCGGGGCGGCCGGCTGGAGGCGGGCCGGATCCCCGGCCGCGACCGCGCCCCAGCGTTGCCGCCGCCGCGCCCGCGGCCGTCCCCGCCGCGACTCCGGTCGCGACGGGCCCTCCGGTGTCCGCGAAGACGCCGCTTCAGGCGTCGCTCGAAGCCCTCGATGATCTCTGCCGGCCCCTGTCGCGGGAGCAGCTCGACGTCGAACGTGTGAAGGCTGCCGTCGTCGACCTGCGGCAGCGCGTCGGGCCGGGACCGCTTGCCGACGGGGACGCGGAGTCCCTGATCGCAGCCTATGATGCCGCGACCCCCTCGGGGCGCGGCGCCCTTCTCCTTCTCTTCCGTCACGTGAAGGACGGACGCCTCGTCGATGCCGTGTTTCGCCACCGCGGCGAAGATCCCCGCGCCTCCGCCGATGCCCTTCAGTGGCTCGGCACTGACCTCGCCTGCGATCACCTCGAGACGATGATGACGGAGGAGGAGGCTCCCGATCGGCGGCTCCGGCTCATCGAGAACATCGCCGGGACCGGCGCCCCGTCGGCGGCGGACCGGCTGCTCCGTGTGCTCGACGCCGGAGCCGGCGGGCCGGCTGAGCTCTGCGCCATCGCGTGCCTGTCGAAGACGCCTACGGAGGCGGCGCGGGCGCGGCTCAGGAACCTCGTCGAGGCTGCCGCGGAGTCGGACCTCCCGCGGGATCGGGAAGTGCGGGAGGCCGCCGTGGCATCCCTCCTCAGGATCGGCGACGCGGCCGAGATCGACCGGCTCTTCGCGGCGGATCCGTCGTCGCCGCTCGGCGCCGCCGTGGGGCTCGGCCTGCCGCAGGTGAAGGACCCGTCGTGGATCCGGCCGGTGATCGAGCGGATCCTCGCCCTGACCCGGGCGCCCGCGGGCTATCTCGACTACGTCGGCCACGTGGCGCGGCCCGAGGACGAGGCAGCGCTCCGCGGCCTCCTCGACGCCGGACTTCCTCCGGCAGACCGGGAGCACGTCGAGCGGATCCTCAGGGGGATCGGGCGCTGACGCGCGGCGTTCTGAGGAGTCAGAGGGCCTCGGGCGGCACGGGGTAGCGCCCGGAGAAGCACGCCGTGCAGTAGTGATCCCTCGGCCCCGTCACGGCCGACAGCATGGCCTCCTCGGAGAGATAGCCGAGGGAATCGGCCTCGATGAACTGCGCGATCCTCTCGGTGCTTTCCTTGGCGGCGATGAGATCCGTCGCGGAGGGGAAGTCGATCCCGTAGAAGCAGGGGTGGCGCGTCGGCGGGCAGGAGATTCTCAGGTGGATCTCCCGCGCCCCCGCACGGCGAAGGGAGGCGATGCGGGACCGGGCCGTCGTGCCGCGGACGATGCTGTCGTCCACGACAACGAGGCGACGACCCTTGACGACCGCCGGGTTCGGGTTGAGCTTCACGGAGACGTTGAGGGACCTGAGCCCGCGGTCGGGAACGATGAACGTCCGCCCGACGTAGTGGTTCTTCACGAACCCGTAGTCGAACGGGATGCCGGAGCGGCGCGAGTACCCGAGGGCGGCCAGGTTGCCCGAGTCCGGGACGGGGATCACGACGTCGGCCGCCGCGGGCTGCTCCTCGAAGAGACGCTCGCCGAGCCGGATGCGGACCTCGTGGACGTTGTCGCCGAACACGAGGCTGTCGGGGCGCGCGAAGTAGACGTGTTCGAAGATGCAGTGGGCCGGTCGGACCTCGGCGGGCTCCGCCCAGCGGAGGGAGCGCGTGCCGTTGCGGTCGATGACCACCATCTCCCCGGGCCCCACGTCCCGCTCGTAGACGGCGCCGATGAGGTCGAACGCGCAGGTCTCCGAGGCGAAGGCGACGGCCTCGCCGAGGCGCCCCATGGCCAGGGGGCGGAATCCGTGCGGATCGCGGGCGGCCACGAGGCAGCCCGGAGCGAGGATGAGGAGGGAGAAGGCGCCGCGGGCCTGCAGGAGGGCGTCGCGGACGCGCTCCTCGAAGGCGCGGCGGGGCGACCGCGCGATGAGGTTCAGGATCGTCTCGGTGTCCGTCGTCGTGTGGAAGACCGAGCCGGCCTTCTCGCCGGCGCGCCGGAGCGTGCGCTTGTTCACGAGATCGCCGTTGTGCGCGAGGGCGATGGCGCCTCCCGACCACCGCGCCACGAGCGGCTGGGCGTTGACGGCGGACGAATCGCCGGTCGTCGAGTAGCGCACATGGCCGATGGCCACGGGGTTCCGGAGCCGGCCGAGGACGCTCGGCGTGAAGACCTGGGAGACGAGCCCGACGCCGCGGTGACACTGGATGTCCTTGTCGTCGGCCGACGCGATGCCGGCCGCCTCCTGCCCCCGGTGCTGGAGCGCATAGATGCCGTAGTAGGTCTTGACGGGGGCGTCCCAGTCGCCCCAGATCCCGAAGATGCCGCAGTGGTCGCGGAGCGTGCTCATGGACGGGCTTCCCGCAGAAGGTCGTCGATGGCCCGCGTTGCGGTCTCGCTCCGCGTGAGGCGCCGGGCCGAACGGAGCGTCCGTATTCCCGCCCGCGTCTGCCGCCGCCGGAGCAGGACGCGGCCGAGGACGAGGCGGGCGTCGATGTCATCGGGGTTGCGGGCGAGAAGGCGACGGAGGCAGTCCTCGGCCTCCGCGTTGCGGTCCTCGGCCTCGTGCCGGAGAGCCTCGGCGCGGAGGGTCTCGATGAGGGCTGCGGACCGGCGGCTCCGGCCGACCAGGACCCGCCGGGCGATGTCGGCGGCCGCGAGGACGCAGAGGCTCGCGGCGAGGCCGAGGGCCGCCTTGCCGGCGGTGGCGCCTCCCGGCAGGTCGACGCCGGCGACGAGCGTGAGGAGCGCCCAGTTGAGGGACAGGATGTACCCCGTGAAGAAGGCGCCGCCCCGTACGGTGCGGCGGATCCAGACATGGACGACGCCGGGAAGGGGGAAGAAGAGGAGCGCCGCCGCGAGGAGGGCGCAGGACGGGCCTCGACGGATCATCCGCAACGGGATATCACGACGGGTCGAGGGGCGGAAGCGCGCGGCGCATAGGATGGAGGCATGGGATCCGGCGCGCTCTCACCGGACGGCGTCACGCGCCGCGGCCTCCTCGAGGCCGCGCGCCTCTACCTCGTCGTCACGGAGGCGCTCTGCCGCCTGCCGCGGGATCGTGTCCTCGCGGAGGCCGTGGAGGGCGGCGTCGACATCATCCAGGTGCGCGAGAAATCGCTTTCCGACGACGGGTTTCGCCGCATCGTCCGCGCGACGGTGGCATTCTGCCGGAGCCGCGGCGTCCTCTGCATCGTGAACGATCGCCCCGACGTCGCGCGGGACGAGGGCGCCGACGGCGTCCACGTGGGCGCCGGCGACCCGGCGCCCGAAGCGGCCAGGGCTGCCGTGGGACCGGAGGCGATCGTCGGCTTCTCGGTGCATTCCGCGGGCGAAGCGCGCCGGGCCCTCGAGGGCGGAGCGGACTACGTCGGTGTCGGAACGGTGTGCCCGACGGCGACGCGGCCGCTCGCCGGCGCCCCCATCGGGGAGGGCGGCGCCCGGCGCCTCGCGGATCTCGTCCGGCCCATCGTCGCGTTCCCGATCGGAGGCATCGACCGCGCGGTCGCGGCGCGGATCCGGGCGGCGGGCCTGCAGCGCGCGGCCGTGGCGTCAGCGATCCTCGGGTCTCCCGATCCGCGGGCAGAGGCGCAGGCCATCCGCGCGGCGCTCACGGGGCCCCTCCCGCGATGAGACGCAGGAGCCCGTCCTCGTCGAGGACGGGGATCCCGAGCTCCGTGGCCCGGGCCAGCTTCGAGCCCGGCGACTCGCCGGCGACGACGTAGGACGTCTTCCGGCTCACCGAGGATGCGGGGTGGCCGCCGTGCTCGCGGATGAGCCGCTCGGCCTCGCCGCGCGAGAGGGTGGGGAGGGTGCCCGTGACGACGAGCGTGAGGCCCGCGAGGGCTCCGCCCGCTGCGGGTCGGGCCGAAGCCGCGGCGACGACGTCGCGGCGTTTCAGGCCCTCGAGGACGGCCCGGTTCTCCGGGTTGTCGAAGAAGGCTCGGATCTCGCGGGCCGTGACGGGGCCGACGCCGTGGATGGCGAGGAGGTCGTCCTCGCCGGCCTCGGCCAGGGCCTCGAGGCTTCCCGTGGCGGCGGCGATGACGTCGGCCGTGTGTTCCCCGACGCTCGGGATCCCGAGGGCGTGGACGAGCCGCGGGAGCGTCGTCCGGCGGGCGCGGTCGATGGCGGCCACGAGATTGGCGGCCGACTTGGGCCCCTGGCGCTCGAGGCCGGCGATCTCGTCCGCGGTGAGGTCGAAGATCTCGTCCGGGCGGCGGATCCGGCCGCTGTCGACGAGCTGCGTCACGAGCTTCTCGCCGAGGCCGTCGATGTCGAGCCCTTCCCGCGACGCGAAATGCAGGATGCGGCCCCGTACCTGCGCGGGACAGCTCATCCGCGGGCAGAACGTCACGACCTCGTCGGCGCCGCGGACCGTGGCGGAACCGCAGACCGGGCAGCGGGCGGGAATCCTGAACCGCGGCGGGTCGCCGGTGCGGGCCTCGCGCACGACCTTGACGATGCGCGGGATGACGTCGCCAGCCCGTTCGACGAGGACCCGGTCTCCGACCCGCGCGTCGAGCCGGTCCACCTCGTCCTGGTTGTGGAGGGAAGCGCTGGTCACCGTGACGCCACCGAGCTCCACGGCCTCGAGAACTGCGACGGGCGTCAGGGCGCCGGTGCGTCCGACGCTCGTCTCGATGGCGAGGAGCGTCGTCGTCTTCTGGCGCGGCGGGAACTTCCACGCCACGGCGAAGCGCGGCGTCCGGGACCGGAAGCCGAGGGCTCGCTGGGCGGCGAAGGAATCCACCTTCACGACGACACCGTCCATCTCGTAGCGCGTCGCGTCGCGCGCGGTTTCGAGCCTCCGCCGGTGGGCGACGGCATCGTCGGGAGTCGCGACGGTGCGGATCTCGTCCGACACCGTGGGAAGTCCCCAGGCCCCGAGGGCCGCGAGCCAGGCCGTCTGGGTGTCGGGAGCCGGGCCCTCCACGGCGCCGAGTCCGTAGAGCGCGATCTCGAGGGGGCGCGCGGCCGTGATCCGCGAGTCGAGCTGACGGAGCGAGCCGGCGGCGAAGTTGCGGGGATTGGCGAAGCGCCCCTCCTCCTCGGTGCGGGCGCGGTTGAAGGCCTCGAAGCGGTCCTTCCCGACGAAGATCTCCCCGCGGATCTCGACGCGGGAGGGGATCGGGGGGCCCTCCGGGCGGAGGCGGAGCGGGAGTCCCCGGATCGTGCGGACGTTGGCCGTCACATCCTCGCCGACGGCGCCGTCGCCCCGGGTGGCGGCACGGACGAGGATTCCGTCCTCGAAGAGGAGGCTCACGCTCACGCCGTCGATCTTCGGTTCCACGACGAGGGCCGGCGCGAAGTCCGGATCCCGGAGGAATGTCCCCATGCGGCGGTACCAGTCGCGGAACTCCTCCTCGCTCATGGCGTTCTCGAGGGAGAGCATGGGCGCGAGGTGGGCCGCCGCGGCGAAATCCGGAGACGGCGGCGCGCCGATGCGCGCCGTCGGCGAATCGGGGGTCCTGACGTCGGGATGACGCTCCTCGAGGGCGAGGAGCTCGGCGAAGAGAGCGTCGTACTCGGCGTCCGAGATCGACGGATCGTCGAGGACGTGGTACCGGCGGTTGGCGTCTTCGATGAGTTCGCGGAGCCGGGCGGCGCGGCGTTGCGCCGCGGAGGGCTTGGCGTCGTCCATGGGGGTCAGAGAATCAGCATGGCGTCGCCCCACGATAGCAGCCGGAATCGCTCGGCGATGGCGTACCGGTACGCCTGCAGGACGAGATCGCGTCCGGCGAAGGCCGCGACGAGGACGAGCAGGGACGTCCGCGGCATGTGGAAGTTCGTGACGAGGGCGTCCACGGCCCGGAATCGCCAGGGCGGGCGGATGAAGAGGCGCGTCTCGCCCGATCGCGCCTCGACGCCGGCGTCCGACGTCGCGGACTCGAGCGCCCGGACGGAGGTCGTGCCCACGGCGACGACGCGCCCGCCCCGCTGCCGCGCGGCGTTCACGAGGTCGGCGGTCTCCGGCGGAACGCGGAAGGCCTCGGCGTGCATGACGTGGCGGTCGAGGCTCCCCTCCGCGAGGGGTTTCCATGTGCCGAGGCCCACGTGGAGCGTGATCGTCGCGTGCCGGATGCCACGGCTCCGGAGCCGCGCGAGAACCTCCTCCGTGAAGTGGAGCCCGGCGGTGGGGGCGGCCACGGCGCCGGGGTTCCGGGCGAAGACGGTCTGGTAGCGGATCCGGTCCTCGGAGTCCCGGGGGTCGTCCTCCCGGCGGCGGACATACGGGGGAAGCGGCGCGCGCCCGTGAGCGTCGAGGAGGGTCCGCAGATCCGCTTCGCAGAGGTCGGAGCGGAGGATCGCCGTTCCATCGCCGCAGCGCTCCCTGAACTCGAGTCGGAGCCGTCCGGCAGCGAAGGCGAAGCACTCGCCCGCGCGGGGGGAGCCCCGGGTCCGGAGGAGGACCCTCAGGAGACCGTCGGGGAGGGTCTCGAGAATCAGGGCCTCAGCCCGGCCGCCGGTGGCGTCGCGGGCACCGTGGATCCGCGCCGGGACCACACGGGTGTCGTTGACGACGAGGATGTCGTCCTCGCGGAGCAGGTCCGGGAGATCCCGGAAGCGCCGCGCGGAGATCTGCGAGCCCGCCCGGTCGAGGACGAGCAGGCGGCTTCCGTCCCGCGCCTCCGGGGGGCTCTGCGCCACGAGCTCGGGGGGAAGCTCGTAGTCGTAAGCATCGGAACTGTCGTCCCGGAGCTCCGGCCCCTCCGGTGGCAGGGTCATGTCGGGTGGCATGGCATGGAGCGGGGCCGGCCGTGGCAGCTTGATGATCGCTTGTTCGCACGTACAATGCGGCCTTTCAAGGGGATGGGGCACGTCCGGCCGGCGCAGAGCGCCGGCACGGACCATGGATGCGGCAGGACCGTTTCCCGCGCCCGCCTGTCCTCCGTCCGCCAGCTCCGCGACACGCCGCGGCCGCGGCGGCGCCCGTTCCGGGTGGAGGCTCCATGTTCGGCCACAGCTTCGCGGTCTTCGACAACGGCTTCCTCCGGGGGGCGCTCACCCTCCCGGAGTCGGGACCGAATCTGAGGGCGCTGGTCCTCGGGCTCTACTTCCTCGTCCTCTTCGTTCTCTGGATCTTCGGGGTCCACCGCTACATCCTGCTCTACCTCTACTACCGGCACCGCCGGAACGTGCCCGTGCCCATGGACACGTACCGCGAACTGCCCGAGGTGACGGTCCAGCTCGCGATCTTCAACGAGATGTACGTCGTCGAGCGCCTCCTCGACGCCGTCAGCCGCCTCGACTATCCGAGGGACCGGCTCCAGATCCAGATCCTCGACGACTCCACCGATGAGACGCGCGAACTCGCCCGTGCCCGCGCCGCCGACCTGGCCCGGCAGGGGATCAGCGTGGAGTACATCCACAGGACGGACCGGACCGGTTTCAAGGCCGGCGCCCTCGCCAACGGCCTCCGCACGGCCACGGGCGATTTCATCGCCATGTTCGACGCGGATTTCGTCCCGGCGCCCGACTTCCTCCTTCGGCAGATCCACTTCTTCACGGATCCGAAGGTGGCCGCCGTGCAGGGCCGCTGGGACCACATCAACCGCGACCACTCCCTCCTCACGCGGCTCCAGGCCATCTTCCTCGACGGCCATTTCGTCCTCGAGCACACCTGCCGCCACCGGTCGGGGCGCTTCTTCAACTTCAGCGGGACGGCGGGCATGTGGCGCAAGGCCGCCATCGCCGACGCCGGCGGCTGGCAGCACGACACGCTCGTCGAGGATCTCGACCTCTCCTTCCGGGCGCAGCTCCGCGGCTGGTCCATGGTCTATCTCGCGGACCACGCCGTGCCCGCCGAGCTGCCCGTCGAGATGAACGCATTCAAGAGCCAGCAGCACCGCTGGGCGAAGGGCTCGGCCCAGGCCATGCGGAAACTCCTCCTCGAGGTCTGGCGGAGCCGCCAGCCCCTGCGCGTGAAGATCGAGGCGACCTTCCACCTCGCCAACAACCTCGCCTACATCTTCATGGTGGCGCTTTGCGTTCTCCTGCTCCCGGCGCTCCACTACCGCGCGCGCATCGACTCGCCCGTGCTCGCGATCCTCTTCGACGTCTCCCTGTTCGTGGGGGCGACGGTGTCCGTGTTCTCGTTCTACGCGACCGCCCAGCGGGAGGCCTTCCCGCGGCAGTGGAAGCAGCGCCTCCTCTACCTGCCGATGCTCATGGCCATGGGGATCGGCATCTGCCTCAACCAGGCGCGGGCGGTCATCGAGGCGCTGGCGGGCCACGAGAGCCCCTTCGTCCGGACGCCGAAGTACGCCGTGGAGGCGTCCTCGGACCGCTCCTGGACGCGGAAGCGCTACCGGGGCATGGGCAACCTCGTCCTCGTGCTCGAGATCGCCTTCACGATCTACACGACGATCATCGTGGCCTACGCGGCAGCCCACGGACAGTGGCTCGCCGTGCCCTTCCTGGCCCTCTTCGCCGCAGGCTTCGGTTTCGTGAGCCTGACGTCGGTGATGGAGCGCCGCCGTCGGGCCGTGCCCGAGGCGGCGCCGGCCCTGGCGGCTCCTCCCCGTACGGCGTGACGGGCGACCGTCCCCGGCTCCCGGGACGCCCCGCTTCAGGTCATCGCGCGGGTCCGTCGCGGCGGAAGTACCGCGCCACGACGGCCTCGTAACGCGGATCGAAGGCCTCGCGCCGGCCCGGATCGGCATCCGGTGCGGCGGGCGCCGCCGGCCCCGTCAGCGTCGTACCCGGCCGGGTCGCGGCTGGGGCGTCCCGATCCGACCGAGGGACGTCATCGGGCGACGCCGGAAGACCGGCCCGCGCGACGATGACGAGTCCGCGGATCCGGCGCCGGGCGGCATCGGGATCGGTGCCGCGGAGGCGCTCCGCGAGCGCCGACAGCGCAGCGCCGGCATCGGCCCCCGGACCGCTGCCGAGGGCTCCCCGTGCCCGATCCATGAGCGCGGCCGTTGCGGGGTCGGCCCGCCGGCCGGCGTCCGCCAGGGCCGCCAGGAGGGCATCCCGGTCCCCCGCGCCTGGGGGTGTCGCCGCCAGCGATTCGAGGGCCTCCGCGGCCGCGTGCGGATCGATCCTCAGGAGATCCGCGGCGGTGCGGCCCGGCGTCGCGGCGGCCGGGCCGTTGCGGAGCGTGCCGTCGAGCCGTTCGATGAGACGGCGCGCGTCCCCGGCGGACCGGCCGGCGGATGCGAGTTCCCGCAGGATGGCGGCCTGCTCGGCCCGCACGGGGTCCGTCCGCGCCGCGGCGTCGAGGTCCTCGAGAGCGAGCTTCGCCGCGTCCGTGACGAAGCCCGAGAGGTGCGGCGGGAGGCCCGCGGGGCGCCGCGCCGGCGTGACCGCGAGGAGCAGGGCCGGGAGGAGAAGGGCGGCCGCCTGCCGGAGGGCCGGGGGCAGGAGGGCGGGAATCGCCGGCGGGCGGGCGGCGGCGCGGCGGGCGGCGGCGTCGAAGATCCGCGACATGGCCGTGTCGGGAAGGCCGGCACCCTGGTCGACAGCCGTGAGCAGGAGCTCCGGCGTGCCCGCGGCGCGGTCGGCGGCGCGTGCCGCGGAGTCCGGGGATGGCGGATCGATGACGAGTCGGCCGAAGCCGAAGGCGGCGGCCGCGGCCAGCGCCAGCGCGGGGACGACGAGCGGCTGCGGCGGGAGCGGGACGAGCTTCTGAGCGACGAGCCAGAGGATGGCGGGGCAGAGCGTGAGCCGCAGGGCGACGGCGGAATCCGCGAGGGCCCGACGGAGGGCGAGCCGGCGGCGGAGGGGGCGGAGCGCTCCGAGGACGGCGGAGCGAAGGTCGATCGGAGCGTCCCTCAGGGGCTGTCCCATTCGGGCCTGGGCTCCCGGCAGAAGTAGAACGTGAGCTCCACGCTGCGGTCCTTCGGAAGGACGACGTCGTTGGGCTCCCAGATGTACTCGTTGGCGGTGGCGGCGTCGGGGCTCGCGAGGACGGCCACGCCGCTGTAGATCCAGCAGAGCGAGACCGCGATCTGGTTCGTATCGGCCTGGAAGTACTGCTTCCCCGTGCCCATGTGGATCGTGAAAGACGACCCCGTGAGCACCCACGGACCCCGGTCGAGGGCTTCCTGCTTTTCGCGGTTCAGGACGCAGTCCTCGGCCCTCACGGGCGTCTTCCGCCCGGGCCACAGGACGTAGATGTAGACCGGATCGCCCTTCGGCGGCGCGCCCGTCTCGGCGGCGCCGGCGCCGTGCTCCGGGTCGAGGCCGAGGGCGATGAGGCCGGACATGAGGGTGCTCGGCCGGGCATCGAGGAGGAAGAGGGACTCGTGGAGGCGTCCGCCCTCGGTGGCCATGAGGATCTCGAGGACCCGCGTGGGGCTTGCGAAGCGGCCCCTGGCCTCGAGGGTCGTGCCGTTCTCCTGGAGGACGATGCCGCCGCGCTGGAGCTCGGCTGCGAGCTCGCGGCGCCGGTTCCGCATCTCCTCGTCCGTGGCCGACGCGCGGGGGGCAGCGAGTTCGTCGAATCGCCGCATGATGTGCTGCAGGGCGAGCTGGAGGTTCCGCTCGCTGTTGCGGCGGAGGTCGAAGATCTCCGTGGCGAGGTCGTCGATGCGTTCGCGGAGGACGGCGATGTCCCCGGAAGGGAGGCTCTCGGGAGGGGCGGGATCGGCGTTGCGGAGGGGCGCCGGCCGCTGGGCGAGCCGGCGAGGCAGGTCGTCGAGATCGGCGCGGAGATCCCCGATCTGCGTGTCGATAGTTCCGAGCCGCTCCGTGAGGGCCCGTTCCGCCCGGGGGCCGGCGACGAAGTGCTGGAAGAGGATCACGGCGGAGGCCGCCGAGACGAGGAGCGTCACGAGGATCTCGCCGGGGCCGGGGCGACGGGGGGCGTTGGAGGTCATGCGTCGTGTGCGGCAGCGCCGCGGGCGGGACGGACCGGCCGCGGCGCGGGTTTCAGGCTACGGGCGTCGCCGGTTCCGGCGGCAGAGGATCCCGCGTCACCACGCGGAAGGCGAGCTCGCCGTTCTCGGGGACGACCTCGATCGTGCGGCGCTCGGAGATCTCTCCGCGGAGCAGTTGCTCCGCGAGCGGATCCTCGACGTGCCTCTCGATGGCGCGCCGCAGCGGCCGCGCGCCGAAGTCGGGGCTGTAGCCCTTCTCGAGGAGGAAGTCCCTCGCCTCGGGCGTGAGGACGAGGTCGATCTTCCTCTCGGACAGGCGGCGGTAGACGTCCCGCATCTCGATGTCGATGATGCGGCTGATGTCGTCGCGGGTGAGCGGGTGGAAGTAGATGAGCTCATCGACGCGATTCAGGAATTCCGGCCGGAAGTGCCGCTCGACCTCGGCGCGCAGCGCGGTCTTCATCTTCTCGAAGGTGGCCGCCTCGCCGGCGGACCGGAAGCCGAGGACGGACTGGTTCTTGATGATGTTGGCGCCGATGTTGGACGTCATGATGAGGATGACGTTCTTGAAGTCGATGTGCCGCCCGAAGGAGTCGGTGAGGCGCCCCTCGTCCATGATCTGGAGGAGCATGTTGAAGATGTCGTGGTGGGCCTTCTCGATCTCGTCGAGGAGCACGACGGAGTAGGGGCGGCGCCGCACCTTCTCGGTGAGCTGGCCGCCCTCCTCGAAGCCCACGTATCCCGGCGGGGCTCCCACGAGCTTCGAGGCGTTGAAGTTCTCCATGTACTCCGACATGTCGATCTGGATCAGGGCATCCTCGGTGCCGAACATGAACTTCGCGAGCTGCTTCGCGAGGTGCGTTTTCCCGACGCCGGTCGGGCCGAGGAAGATGAAGGACCCCATGGGTCGGCGCGGGTCCTTGAGGCCGGACCGCGAGCGGCGGACGGCCTTGGCGATGGCGCCGATGGCCTCGTCCTGGGAGACGATGGTCTCGTGGAGCTCGGCCTCCATGCGGAGGAGGCGTTCCGCCTCCTTCTTCTCGAGGCGCGTGAGCGGGATGCCCGTGATCCGGGAGACGGTCTCGCCGATGACGTCGGCGTCCACGACGCCGTCGACGTCGCGCTGGCGCTGCTTCCACTCGGACTGGATCTGCTCCCGCTTCTTCCGAAGGCGGTAGGCCTGGTCGCGGAGCTGCGCGGCTCGTTCGAAGTCCTGGGCCGCGACGGATTCCTCCTTCTCCTTGTCGAGGCGCTGGATCTCCTGCTCGAGCTCCTTGAGGTCCGGCGGCTGGGTCATCGCCTTGAGGCGCACCCGGGCGCCGGCCTCGTCGAGGACGTCGATGGCCTTGTCGGGCAGGTACCGGCCGTTGATGTACCGGGAGGACAGCTCGACGGCGAGGGCGAGGGCGTCGTCGGTGATGCGGACGCGATGATGCGCCTCGTACTTGTCGCGGAGGCCCTTCAGGATCTCGACGGCTTCCTCCCGCGTCGGCGGGTCGACGATGATCGTCTGGAAGCGGCGCTCGAGGGCTCCGTCCTTCTCGATGTACTTGCGGTACTCATCGAGCGTCGTGGCGCCGATGCACTGGACCTGGCCGCGGGCGAGGGCGGGCTTGAGGACGTTGCTCGCGTCGATGGCGCCCTCGGCGCCTCCGGCGCCGACGAGGGTGTGGAGTTCGTCGATGAACAGGATGACGTTCCGGGCGCGCCGGACTTCCGTCATGACGGCCTTGATGCGCTCCTCGAACTGGCCGCGGTACTTCGTGCCGGCCACCATCATCGCGAGGTCGAGGACGACGATGCGGCGGTCCTTCAGGATCTCGGGCACGTTGGAGTGGACGATGTCCTGGGCCAGGCCCTCGACGATGGCCGTCTTGCCGACGCCGGCCTCGCCGAGGAGGACGGGGTTGTTCTTCGTGCGGCGGCAGAGGATCTGCATGAGCCGCTCGATCTCCTTCTGGCGTCCGATGACCGGATCGAGCTTGCCTTCCCGGGCGAGCTCGGTGAGGTCAAAGCCGAAGGAGTCGAGGGCCGGAGTCTTGGACTTCGTGGTGGTCTGGGCCTCCTTCTCGGCGGGCTCGCCGGAGGACGGTTCGGCTCCGAGGAAGTCGAGGACCTCCTCCCGGACCTGTTCGAGCTTGATGCCGAGGTTCTGGAGGACCTTGGCGGCCTTGCCGTCGCTCTCGCGGATGAGGCCGAGGAGGATGTGTTCCGTCCCGATGTAGTTGTGCCCGAGGCTCCCCGCCTCCTCGAGGGCGAGCTCGAGGACCTTCTTTGCCCGCGGCGTGAAGGGAAGCTGGCCCATGGTCACCATGGACGGGCCGGACTTCACGAGTTTCTCGACCTCCTGCCGGATCTTCTTGAGGTCGATCTCGAGGTTCTTGAGAACGCTGGCCGCGACGCCGGAGCCCTCCTGGACGAGGCCGAGGAGGATGTGCTCCGTCCCGATGTACTCGTGGTTGAGGCGCTGGGCCTCCTGCCGGGCGAGCCCCATGACCTTTCGGGCGCGGTCCGTGAATCTGTCGAACATCGTCGGTTGCTCCTCGAGGGCCCGCCCGCACGGACGGAGCCGCCCGTCTCCAAGCTATCTACCTCTTTAACGACTGCGAACAAACGGTCATGAGGGGATTTCCGGAACCGCGGCGGCGACAGAGGCGCCGGCGGCCCGTACGGTTCCGTCCGGCGGCGCCCGGGACCGGTCCCCCGCGCTCAGTTCTTTTCGGATTGCAGACGCGCCCGGATGAACTCGGCGCGGAAGAGGTCCCGCTCCTTCGAGTCGAGCTCCCGGGCCTTGAGCTTCTGGAGATGTCCGGGCTGGGAGAGGAGGAAGAGCTCGTTGACCTCGCCGATCTTGAGGCGGGGGAAGAGATCGAGGTTGACGCCGAGCCGGATGAGGGAGAGGAGCTCCATGGTCTCCTCGGAGCTGATGATGCGTGCGCGCTGGAGCACGCCGAACGCCCTCCAGACCTTGTCCTCGAGGACCTCGCGGCTGTCGGCCAGCATCTTCCGGCGCAGTCCCCGCTCCCATTCGAGGACCTTGAGGACGAAGCGGCGGATATCGCGGAGCGTGGACTCCTCGGAGACGCCGAGGGTCTTCTGGTTCGAGATCTGGTAGAAGTCGCCGGAGGGGTGGGTCCCCTCCCCGTAGAGGCCGCGGACGACGAGCTGGACCTTCATGGCCGCCGTGAAGACCTTCTCGACCTGCTTCGTCATGACGAGGGCGGGCAGGTGGACCATCACGGAGACCCGCATCCCCGTTCCGGTGTTCGTGGGGCACGCGGTCAGGTAGCCGAACCGTTCGGAGAACGCGTAGGGGATTGCGGTCTCGAGGCGGTGGTCGACGTCGGCGATGAGGCGGTACGTCTCCTCGATCTGGAGGCCCGACCGAATGGCCTGGACCCGGAGGTGGTCCTCCTCGTTGGTCATGATGCTCAGGGACTCGTGGCGTCCGAGGGTCACGCCGCGGTGACCGGTGGAATTGGCGAGTTCCCGGCTGATGAGGTGTCGCTCGACGAGGAGGAGACGGTCCACCGGGGACAGGGTGTCGAGGTCCCAGTAGACGGCGTTGTCGTCCACGCGGGCGGCCAGGACCCGGTCGCGGAGGAGCCGTTCGAGCTCGGCCTTCCGCTCGAGGGAGATCTTCGGGAGGAAGGGGAATCCGGCGACGTTGCGGGCAAGGCGGATGCGTGTGCTGATGACGATGTCCGACTCCGGACCGTCACCGCGGAGCCACTCTCCCGGGGAGGATGTGAACCGGTCAGGCAGGGGGTGGCTCATCGCACGTCCGTTCGAGGGCGCGCAGCCGGTCCCTGAGGCGCGCCGCCTCCTCGTAGTCCTCGGCCCGCACGGCCTCGTCGAGGAGATTCCGGAGGGCCGTGACCTGGTCCGGCGGGACGGACGGCGCCACCCGGCTCGGTCGCGACCCGCGGTGCGTGTCGGATCCGTGGATCTTGCGAAGGATCGTGGCGAGGGCGTCCTCGAAGATCTCGTAGTCCTTCGGGCAGCCGAGGCGCCCGCGGCGGTGGAATTCCGCGAGGGTCATGCCGCAGGAGGGGCAACGGACCTCGTCGCCGGCCGTGGCTCCGCCGGCAGCCTGCATCTTCGGAAGGAGGCTCTGGACCGCCGCCTTCGTGGCGGGCGAGAAGAGCGTTTCCACGGCCTCGGCGATGGGGCCCGGAGCGAGGTCGAGGATGCCCTCGTCGGCGCAGGTCTCGCAGAGATGGCGATCCTGCTTGACGCCGTTGACGACGGTCTTCACGTGGATCGTCGCGTCCGCCTTGCCGCACGTCTCGCAGAGCACGGGTGTCTCCAACGACAGGATGACAGGTCCGGGCGCGGCCGCTCCCGAATCTAACAGCCGGGTACATCGGGGCAAGCGATCCGAGCGCCGGGGGCCTGCGCCGGCCGGGGTCCACAGGATTCATACGTCGCGGGTCGCGGATCAGGAGTCCGGTTCCGCCGCCTGGCCGTGAACAGATCCGGAGCCGAGGACGGCGCCACGGAAACGGTCCCCGCGCTCCTCGAAGTCGCGGAACTGATCCCAGCTGGCGTGAGCGGGGGAGAGCAGGACGATCTCGCCCTCCCGCGCCAGCGTTGCCGCGCGGCGCGTGGCGGCCTCGAGAGAATCGTGGATCTCCACGGGACCGCCGGAGCGGAGGCCGCCGAGGGCGGCGAGTCCCGAGGCCAGCGCCTGGCGAACGGCGCCGATGAGTTGCACGGATGCCGCGCGCTCCGCCACGTCGCGGAGCAGGAGAGCGGGGTCCACGCGCTTGTCGAAGCCTCCGGCGATGAGATGCACGGGCCTCGAAAGCGCGCGGAGGGCTCCGCGCGTCGCTTCCGGTGTCGTCGCCTTCGAATCGTTGATGTAGAGGACGCCGTCGCGCCGGAGGACGGTCTCGAGGCGGTGGGGCACTCCCGGGAATTCCGCGGCCGCGCGGCGGACGGCCACGGGATCGGCGCCGGCGGCCAGGGCGAGCAGGGCGGCCTGCATGACGTTCATGACGTTGAAGGTGCCCTGGAGGCGGAGATCGGCCGCATCGAGGATCGCTCCGCCGGCGCCGAAGCCGGCGCGGGCGACGATGCGGCCGTCCTCGAGCCACGCACCAGCGGGGAGCGGACCGCGGAGGGACGTGCCGAGCACGCGGGCCCGCGACGCGGCGGCGAGGTCCTCGAAGGCGGGATCGTCGGCGTTGAGCACGAGGACGTCATCCGGCCCCTGATGGGCGAGGATGCGCGCCTTGGCCGCCCTGTAGCTCTCGAAGGATCCGTGACGATCGAGGTGGTTCGGTGAGATGTTCGAGATGGCGGCGGCCGCGAAGCGGGCCACGTCGTCCGGAAGGGCCTCGAGCTGGAAGCTCGAGATCTCGAGGACGGCGGTGTCCTTCGGACCGAGGGATGCGACCTCGGGAAGGAGCGAGATCCCGATGTTGCCGGCGATGCGTGCGGGGATGCCCGATGCGGCGAGCATCGCGTGGGTGAGCGCCGTGATCGTCGTCTTTCCGTTGCTGCCCGTGATGGCGATGGTGCGAGCCCTTGACCGGCGCAGGAACTCCACGATCTCGGTCGTCACGGGGATGCCGCGGGAGCGAGCGAGGCGGAGCGGCGACGCGTCGGGAGGGACGGCGGGGCTGGCCACGACGAGATCGGTGTCGGTGAAGTCGGCGGGGTCGTGGCGGCCGAGGACGAGACGCACGGGCAGATCGGCCAGCGCGGCGAGAGAGGCGGCGAGGGCTTCCGGCGGCGCGAGGTCCGTGACGGTCACCCGGTCGCCGCGGGCGGCGAAGAAGCGGGCGGCTCCGGCGCCTCCGCCGTGCCGGCCGAGGCCCATGACCGTCACACGCATCGGGACGCGCCGCCTATCGGTATCGGAGATGCCTGGACCCGGCCGGCGGTTCGGGCCAGGGCTTCACCGGCGCCGCGACGCGACGGCGCATCTCCATGGCGCGGCCGAGGATGGCGTTCCGATAGGTTTCGGGGTCGGCGGCCCACGCCGCGCCGGCCGTCTCTTCCGAGAGAGTTGCGGAGACCTCGTGCCGGTCCTGCACGGTCACGGGAAGCAGGGCGGCGATGATGTCGAAGGGCGGGAGGTCGAGAGCGGGATCCTCGATGTCGACGTGGAGAATCTGCGGGTGGTAACCGTCCTTCAGAAGCACGACTTCGCGGACGCCGTCATAGGTGAACTCGACCTCGACAGGCGTCTCGGCGAGGACGGGTGCGGCGCCGGGGAGGTCCGCCGGGCGGGTGACGGGAATGCCGTCGATGATGACGTTGGCGCCGGGGGGATCCGTGCTGATGAGGAGGTGGCGTTCGACGCAGCCTGCGAGCGAGGCGGAGGCGATGACGAGCGCGAGGATCCCGAACGCGCGCCGCGTGCGGGAGGGACGTCCGGTACTCGCATCCATGGAATACCCGTCGGGCGAAGTCGGAGGAGCCGACGCGCCGCCATGGAGATGTGATTCCTCTTCCGAGTCGGGGCAACGGAGAGGGCGGGCCCGCGCGGGGCCCCTGCCCCGCGCGGTCTGGAACAGTCGAATCCCGCCCGAGCCTTCCGTTCCCGCCCTGCGTGGCCGTTGGGCCTGGTCGTCAAGGCATCGGGGCTCGCCAAGAGCGCTCGAGCGGGGAGCGTTCGAGGGGCTATCAGGTCTCGTGGCCATGGAGACCTCGTCTGGCGATGCCGTCGGCGTCGACTGGCCCGCGGGGAGTGGCGATCCCCCGTTCGAGTCGGGGCAACGGAGAGGGCGGGCTAGCGCGGGGCTCCTGCCCCGCGCGGTCTGGAACAGTCGAATCCCGCCCGAGCCTTCCGTTCCCGCC
>CAYQRN010000032.1:0-4506 GCA_964419995.1 uncultured Planctomycetia bacterium | reverse complement strand
GGCGATCCCCCGTTCGAGTCGGGGCAACGGAGAGGGCGGGCTAGCGCGGGGCTCCCGCCCCGCGCGATCTGGAACAGTCGAATCCCGCCCGAGCCCTGCGTTGCCTCTTCAGGCGACAACTTCAACCTGAGGCCTGGATGGGCGAGCGACCTTGCGAACAACGGAGAGGGCGGGATTCGAACCCGCGGTAGGGTGTTACCCCTACAACGGCTTAGCAAGCCGCCGCATTCGACCACTCTGCCACCTCTCCAGGTTTCGTCGCGCCGGCCGCGGCGCCGCGGCCGGTGCGATGGATCGATGCTCACAGGCGGAGGGTGGGGGATTCGAACCCCCGGACCTTTCGGTCAACGGTTTTCAAGACCGCCGCAATCGACCACTCTGCCAACCCTCCGCGGGAAGGCGCGCGATTGTAGCAGCGGTCGCGGGGCGGTCAAACGCGCAGGAAGCTGGTACGATCGGCGAAGCTCCGGTCGGGAGCCGTCTTGCGCGCAGGGGATCGCGATCGTGCTCAAGCTGAAGCCGAGAGAGCGGGATTCGCACAAGGGAACGTACGGCCATGTCCTCATCGTGGGCGGGTCGAGGGGGAAGTCCGGCGCGCCGCTCCTCGCCGGGCTCGGCGCCTCCGCCGGCGGCGCGGGGCTCGTGACGGTGGCGGTGCCCGAGTCGATCCAGCCCGTCGTGGCGGCGTCCCGTGCATCGCTCATGACGCTCGGGCTCCGGGAGACCTCCCGCGGGACCATTGCGTTTCCTGCGCTGCGGGCGATTCGCGAGATGTTGCCGGGGATCGACGCCGTCGTGGCCGGCCCCGGGCTTTCGACGGAGGAGGACGCGGCTGCCTTCCTCTTCGCGATCCTCGCGCATATCCGGGGCCCGGTCGTGCTCGACGCCGATGCTCTCAACGTCCTGGCGTTGCGCGGCCCGCCTTCCGGCCTGCCCGGCGGCGCGGTTCTGACCCCTCACCCGGGGGAGGCGGGGCGCCTGCTCGGACGATCCGCCGCGGAGGTCCAGGCGGCCCGATCGGAGGCGGCGAAGGCGATCGCCGTCCGGTACGGGGCCGTCGTCGTGCTCAAGGGGCACGGGACGATCGTGTGCGACGGGCGGCGCGTGCACGTGAACGCGACGGGCGGGCCGGCGCTGGCCAAGGGGGGCTCGGGCGACGTCCTCGGCGGCATCGTCGCCGCCCTCGTCTGCGAGGGACTTTCCTCGTTCGACGCGGCCTGCGCTGCCGTCCATGTCCATGGCGATGCGGGGGACAGGGCGGCACGGATCGCGGGCGAGCGGAGCGTCACGCCGGAGCTTCTCCTCGAGCATGTGCCGGCGGCCCTTGCGGCGCTCGCCTGATGTCGCCCCGGTCCCTGCTGTTCCTCGTCGCGTCCGTCGGTCTGTCTGGCGCGTCGTCGATCGCCCAGATCCCGGATCCACTCGGCGATCCCGCGTCCTTCGCTGAAATCGTCCTCACGGGAGAGCACTCGGCGTCCCGCCGCGCCTTGGCGGTCGCGCTGGCCGCCGGAGCGGATGGTGGAGGGATCGACCTTGCGCGACGGCTGCTCGAGGCGGACGACTGGCGGCATCGTCTCGATGCCGTCCGGGTTCTCGCTTCGTCGCGCGCGAGGGGCGGCGAGGATGCCCTCGTCGCCCTGGCGGGTCGGGGTCCCGGGGGCGCCGATCGGGTGATGGCCGTGCGGCGCGGCATCGCCCTGGCTCTGGGGCTCCGGGGCACGGAGCGGGCGATTCCGCTGCTCCGGGAGCTCGCGGGGGATGTCTCGGCAGCCGTGCGGAGCGAGGCGTCCGTCGCCGCGCTCCGTCTCGTCCTCCGGGGTGCCGGCGGGGCCCGGGAGGTCCTTCGCGGCCGCGTCTCCGATTCCGATCCCGGGACGGCGGATCTCGCGGCGCGGTGTCTCGCCGTCGTTGCGACTCCGGAGGACTCAGCCGCTCTCGGTGCGGTCTTCACGGACCCGCGGCGCGGCTTCCGGGAGAGGGAGCGCTGCGGCGCGGCGCTCCTCGTGCTCGGCGACCTGCGAGGCATGGAGGAACTGCCGGCGTTTCCCGACGGGGATCCCCTCGATTCCCTCCGGCGGGCGCTCATGCGGAGGGCCGGCGGGGCCCGCGCGTCCCTGTCAGCGCTCCTTCTCGATCTCCGGGGGCACTGCGCTCCGGAGCTGGCTCACGCGCTTCTCGGGGAGATCGTCGGGCTCCGGCCGTCGCCGGAGGACTTCGTGGAGGCGTGGGGGGGGCTCCCCGGCGGATTGAGGAGCCTCGCCCGGGCCCTGGCGGCGGTCCCGGAGAGCGGATCTCCGTCGCGTCTTCAGGCCGTCTGCGCCGCGGCGGCGCAGGATGCGCCCGGGGACGTCCTCGTCGCCCTTGCCGCGGAGATCGGCGATCCCCGCCTCGTGGAGCCGCTGGCCGGTGTCGTGTTCGGCGACGACGCTGCGGCCGCCGGCTCACGTCTCCGGCTTCGGGCTCTCGAAGCCGCGTGGCGGATCGCCGGGTCATCGCGCCGGGATCTCGCGGAGAGGGCGCTTCGCTCGGGGGAGGCCGTGCTCATGGCCTTCGCGGCGCACCGCGCAGCCGGAACGGATCTCGAAGCGCCTCTCCTCGATGTCATCGGGCGTGCCGATGCGGATCCGGCCGTCGTCGATGCGGCCTTCGAGGCCTTCAGCGAGTCGGGTACGCCCGCCTCGGCGGCGGTTCTCCGAGCCGCATTGCAGAGCGGGTCTTCCGCAAGGGCGGAAGCGGCTCTCCGGGCGCTGGCTTCGAGGAAGGACGGGGAGTCGCTCCGCGTCCTGCACGAGCAGGCGGCGGCTCCGCCGCCGGCGGTGCGGATCGGCTCGATGGTGGCGGCTCTCCGGCGGCGCGACCCCGCCGGGGCGAGGGAGCTGGCGCTCCGCCACATCGCGTCGGCGGGACCGGACGACGTTCCCGGGTGCCTGTCGGCCCTCGATCGGAGGGATGTATCCATGGTGGCGGGGATCCTCGCGGATCGGGTCCGCGACCGCGGGATCGACGGAAGCGGGCTGGCGGCGCCGCTCGGATTCCTCGCCGGGCTGGGTGGCGGTCCGCCGCTCCCGGACCTCTTGCGGCAGATCCTCGAAACGGCTGAGGATCCCTCCGCCGCCCTCGATGTGATCCAGCGCCTGCGCATGGCGGACGTGGCCGCCGCTGTCACGCGCCGTGTCGCAGCTTCGTACGGAGGCGAAAGCGATCTCCCGGCGATCGAAACCCTGGCCGGCGTCGCAGGGATCGTCGACCTTCCCCTGCTGGCAGCGATGCTGGAGCGTCCCGGCGATCGCGCGGGCGTCCTCGAAGCGTTGAACCGGGATCCGGCGCCGGCCGTTCGGGCCGTTCTCGCCCTCGAGGCGGCGCGCGTCGCGGAGATGGCGGAGCGGGCCGTGGCGGCGAGCCGGAATGCCCGGGATCGCGATGTCGCGGTCACGGTGGCGCTCGCACGCGTCCTCCGGGATCTCGGGTCGGCGGGCGAGGCGCTGCTGGCGCGTGTGGCTTTCGAGGCGGCTCTGCGGCTCTCCGTCGCGGAGTCCGAGGCCGCCTTCCAGGATCGCCGCACGAGATCGGATCGCGACGTCCTTCTCGAGGGGTTCCTCGCTGCGCTCGCCGATCTGGAATCTCATCGGCTGCGGGGCCTCGTCACGGCAGGATGGCGGGACATGGTCCGATCAGGACTTGCCGGCGCGTTCCCGGCGGATGCCCTGCGATCGCTCATTGCGCGGGTTTCGGAGGGAGGGCCCGGCGGGCCGCTTCCGTTGTTCGTGAAGGCCTGCCTCGCCGGTCCCGTGGACGGGGAGGATCTGGGCGCGCTGCTCCCCCTCGTCCCTCAACTCCTCGTGACGGCTCCGGGTCTGGCGGCAGACATTGCGGGCCACGCCCTGTGCCGGATCGCGACCGCTCCGGAAGCGGAGGTCACGGGGATCCTGCGCCGCGCCGACCCCGATCCCCGGGCCCTTCTCGTTCCAGGGCTCCGGCTTGCCCGGGCGACGGGCCGCGTTCTTGCCGCGTCCGGCGCCGGGGAGCGCGAGAGGGCGATCCTCGAGCTTCGCGATCTCCTTGCGTCCGGAGTCGTCGATCTCGATGCCGTGTCTCTTCTCGCCGAGGTGGCGCAGGCCGACCCCGGACTCCGAGGCCCCCTCGATAACGCGCTCGGGGCGCTCCGGAGCCGGACCGGCGACAGCCCTCCGGTCCGGATGCTGGTGGCGATCTTCGACGACCGTTACGGTTCCGGCGAGGCGGCCGCCCGCGTGGCGGCGGCCCTGGCGGTGACGGATCCGTCCAACCTGCCGGGGAGCCTGTGCTGGATGGCGGCCCGCTGTCTCGCCGCCGGCGGCCTGCGGGAGCCTGCGGCGGCGTGCCTCGAGGCGACCCTCGTCCGGCATCCATGGCGGCGGGCGCTGGTCCCGGCGGAACCCGTCTTCCGGATCAGCGGCGTCCGTCGCTCATCCACTGTCATCGGGCCCTGAAGTCCCGGGGAGCTGACATGTCCGAACCGCTCGACAC
>CAYQRN010000031.1:0-29441 GCA_964419995.1 uncultured Planctomycetia bacterium | reverse complement strand
AGGGGTCCTGGAGCTGGAACTTGAGGTCGAGATACTCGCGGATCGCCGTGGCGATGCCGCCCGGGGCGGCATCGCCGAGGGCTTCGACGAGGTTGTCGGCGAGGTCGTCGGCGATGAACCGGACCATCTCACGCCCCACCTTGTCGCGGACGATGGTGCGGACGGCCTCGACGAACTCCTTCTTCGCCCGGTCTGCGTCCCCGTTGCCGAGGGCCGCCCGGAACCCCCCCGCGGCGCCGTCCATGGCGGCGCAGAAGGCGCGGAATCGGGTCTCGTCGCTGAACGCCGAGAATTCCTTCTCGAGCGTCTTCTTGAGGCGGGTCACGCGCTCTTCCTCGGCCTTGACGGCGACCGTGGCCTCCTCGACGCGCTTCCGGAGCTCCTTCTCCTCGTCGCTGCCGGCCTGCGCCGGCGCGGGGAATGCCGTGAGGAACGAGAGAACGAGCACGAACGCCGCGCGGCCTCGCTGGATCATCGGGTTCATCGTCACTGCGGGTTCTCGGGACGGCTCGTCGCCTCCGGTCCATCCGGGGACGAGTGCCGCCATCCATGGAACCGACCGCCGCGGAGTGCTTCCGGCGCCGCCGGACCGTCGGGTCCCGGGCGTCGCCCGAATCTCCCCTCGGTCGGGAACATCCATCCGTATATCCGCGCCTCACCCCTCGCGGGGCGGTCGGTCTCGATGGGCAGGGCTGCGACGATTATATAGGGCAAGACGGGGCCGCAGGCAAGGCGCGACAGGTTCTCGGCGACGTGCGTCCTGTCTTGGCGCGGGGGGCGGGGCCGCTATACTCGTAACCGGGGTTCTTCCATGTCCTTCGCCCAGGTCGCATGGCTCAGCGCCACGGCGGCACTTCTCTTCGGGGTTGCCGTCGCGCTGGCAGCCGTCCTCTTCTTCGTCGTCACGCGACCGAAACGATGTCCCGACTGCGGCAGGGCGATGCATCTCACCGTGGAGGCCGGCGCGTCGCGGAAGAAGTTCCGTTGCCGGCACTGCGGAAAGACGCTCAGGACCGGGATCCCGGTGACTCGGGGCCGCTGAACCCGTGAACCCGGGCGTTCCAGAACCCGATACCGACTCCGACGACGGGGTCGAAGCCCCGGGGCGCGCTCCTGCCGTCGAACGCCTCGAGGCGTCGGGGCAGGCCACCGGCACCCGCCTCGACGTCTTCGTCAACGGGCATCTCCGGCTCCAGTCGCGGAGCGCGATCCAGGACCTCATCCGCCGCGGGCGGATCCTGGTCAACGGCCGGACGGCGAAGCCGGGCCACCGGATGGCGGAGGGGGACGTCGTCGAGGTCCACCTCGAACCGCGCCCTGCCGCCGACCTCGTCCCGGAGCCGATCCCGCTCCGGATCCTCCATGAGGACGCGACGCTCCTCGTCATCGACAAGCCGCCCCATCTCGCGGTGCATCCCGGGGCGGGTCGGTCGGCGGGCACCCTCGCCAACGCCCTGGCCTGGCACTTCCAGGGGCTCTCGGACATCGGCGGGGCCGACCGTCCGGGCATCGTGCACCGGCTCGACCGCGACACCTCCGGCGTCATGGTCATCGCACGGACCAACAGCGCGCACTGGGCTCTTGCCACCCAGTTCCAGGACCGCACCACCGAGAAGATCTACGTCGCCATCGTCGAGGGGGTGATGGAGTTCGATGAGGACGTCGTCGACGTGGCCATCGGACGGCATCCGACGCAGCCTCAGCGCATGGCCGTCCTCGCCGGGGGCAAGGCCGCCATGACCCGCGTCGAGGTCATCCGGCGGTTCCGGGGATTCACGTTCGTCCGCTGTTTCCCGAAGACGGGCCGGACGCACCAGATCCGGATCCATCTCGCCCACCTCGGACACCCCATCGTCTGCGACCCGGTGTACGGGCGCCGCGCGCGGCTCCGCGTCTGCGACATCGTCCGGGCCGACGCGGCGGAGGGCGGCGATCGCGTCGTGCTCGAGCGCCAGGCGCTCCATGCCCGCTCCCTCTCGCTCTATCACCCGCTCCGCGGCGCGCGCATGACCTTCACGGCCCCCGTGCCGGACGACATGGCGCGGGTCCTCCTCCTCCTCGGCCAGCACCGCTCCGCGGGGCAGGGCGCGGAGGGCGACCTCGCCGAGCTCGCGGACCTTCCTCCGTCCGGCGCTCCCTGACGGGACCGATCCCCCGTTGTGTTCCCCGGGGCCGGAGGCCATGATGCACGGGGCGGCGCCCGCACCGCGCGGGGGCGGGGCGGCCTCCGAGGGCAGGACCCATGAGCGAAGCCGATCAGCTCCTCTCCGTCGTCACGAAGTCGATCGACACGGCCGAATTCCGGTCGCTCCACTGGGAGGGCGGCTTCCGGGATTATCTCGAGATCGCCGTGAACAACCCGCTGGTGGTCCGCAACGCCTTCCAGCGGGTCTACGACATGATCATGGCCGGGGGGACGGACGAATACACCGAGCACAAGGAGCGGAGGATCCGGTATCGGTTCTTCACGGATCCGACGGGAGGCGGGCGGGACGCCATCTTCGGGCTCGACACCGCCGTCATGCACCTCGCCGACATCCTGAAGTCGGCGGCGCACGGCTACGGCACGGAGCGCCGGGTCATCCTGCTCCACGGCCCCGTGGGTTCGAGCAAGAGCACCATCGTCCGCCTCATCAAGCGCGGACTCGAACGCTACAGCCGGACTCCGGAGGGCGCACTCTACTCGTTCGGGTGGAAGATGGACGAGAAGGGTCCCGTCGAGCCCTGCCCGATGCACGAGGAACCGCTCAAGCTCGTCCCCCGCGAGGCTCGCGACAAGATCGTGGAGTCCCTGAATGCGAAACACGACCGGAGCTGGCGCCTCTCGGTGCCCGGGGACGTCTGCCCGTCCTGCCGATGGAATCTCAAGGAACTCCTCCTCCGGTACTCGGGGGACTGGAGCCGCGCCATGAACCACGTCCGCGTCCGGCGGATCCTCCTCTCCGAGAAGGACCGCGTGGGCATCGGGACCTTCCAGCCGAAGGACGAGAAGAACCAGGATTCGACCGAGCTCACCGGCGACATCAACTACCGGAAGATCGCCGAATACGGCTCCGACTCAGATCCGCGCGCCTTCAACTTCGACGGTGAGCTCAACATCGCCAACCGCGGCCTCGTGGAGTTCATCGAGATCCTGAAGCTCGACGTGGCCTTCCTCTACGATCTTCTCGGCGCCACGCAGGAGCATTCCATCAAGCCGAAGAAGTTCGCCCAGACGGATATCGACGAGGTCATCATCGGCCACACGAACGAGCCGGAGTACCGCAAGCTCCAGAACAACGAGCTCATGGAGGCGTTCCGGGACCGGACCGTCAAGATCGACATCCCCTACAACCGGACGCTGCGCTGGGAGATCCAGATCTACCGCAAGGACTTCAACGAGAAGCTCGTCACGAACAAGCACATCGCGCCCCACACCATCGAGATGGCGGCGCTCTGGGCCATCCTCACGCGCCTCGAGGAGCCGCGGAAGGCGACCCTCACCCTCCTCCAGAAGGCCAAGCTCTACAACGGGAAGACCCTCCCGGGATTCACGGAGGACAACATCAAGGAACTCAAGCGCGAGGCCGGGCGGGAGGGGCTCGAGGGGATCTCACCGCGCTACATCCAGGACAAGATCAGCAACGCACTCGTCCGGGAGACGGGGGAGCGCTGCATCAACCCTTTCATGGTCCTCAACGAGCTCGAGTCGGGGCTTCGCCATCACAGCCTCATCGCGAACGAGGACACGCGAGACCGCTACCGCGAGCTCCTGAGCGTCGTGAAGGAGGAGTACGTCGACATCGTGAAGAACGAGGTCCAGCGGGCCATCTCCGCCGACGAGGAGGCCATCCAGCGCCTCTGCGCCAACTATCTCGACAACATCAAGGCGTACACCCAGCGGGAGAAGGTCCGCAACCCCTACACCGGGGAATCAGAGGAGCCCGATGAGCGCCTCATGCGCTCGATCGAGGAGAAGATCGACATCCCGGAGAGCCGGAAGGACGACTTCCGCCGGGAGATCATGAACTACATCGGCGCCCTCGCCGTGGAGAACCGCCAGTTCGACTACCGGACGAACGAGCGGCTGCACAAGGCCCTCGACCTCAAGCTCTTCGAGGACCAGAAGGACTCCATCAAGCTCACGAGCCTCCTCTCGAACGTCGTGGATCGCGGCACGCAGGAGAAGATCGACGTCGTCAAGAAGCGGCTCATCGACAGCTTCGGCTACTGCGATGTCTGCGGCACGGACGTCCTGAACTTCGTGGCCTCCATCTTCGCGCGCGGCGACGCGAAGGAGTGACCGGACCCAGCCGCGGCGGAGCGATGGCGTGGAAGGCGAGACCGTCCGGAAGATCGAGAAGGACCATCACCGGTTCCGCGAGATCGTGCGGGGCCGCATCAAGGGCGACCTGCGGAAGTACATCTCCCGGGGGGAACTCCTCGGGCGGCAGGGCGGCAAGTCGATTTCGATCCCCGTCCCGCAGATCGACCTGCCCCGGTTCACCTTCGACAGCGAGCGCTCGGACGGCGTGGGCATGGGTGACGGCGAGGCCGGGGATCCGGTGGACGGCAGCGGATCCGGGGCAGGGGAGGGCGGGGAGGGCGAGGGGCAGCACGCCCTCGAGGTGGACGTTCCCCTCGAGGAACTCGCGAAGATCCTCGGCGAAGAGCTCGAGCTGCCCAACATCCGCCCGCGGGGCCAGGCCGAAGTGGAGTCGAGCCGTGAGCGCTACACCGGGATCCGCACGGCGGGTCCGGAATCGCTGCGGCACTTCAAGCGCACGTACCGCCGGGCGCTGCGACGGACGATCGCGGCAGGCCAGTACGACCCGAAGCACCCGGTCATCGTTCCGGTCCGGGAGGACCGGCGCTACCGCGCGTGGAAGGTGAAGAGCAATCCGGAGTACAACGCCGTCATCATCTACATGATGGACGTGTCGGGGTCCATGGGAACCGAGCAGAAGGAGATCGTCCGGATCGAGGCCTTCTGGATCGACATGTGGCTCCGGTATCAGTATCGGAACCTGCGGACCGTGTACATCGTCCACGACGCCACGGCGAAGGAGGTCGACCAGCACACGTTCTTCCACCTCCGCGAGAGCGGCGGCACGAAGATTTCCTCGGCCTACCAGCTCGCCGCCAAGATCATCCAGGATCGGTTCGCGGGTGACGAGTGGAACATCTATCCCTTCCACTTCTCGGACGGTGACAACTGGAGCGGCAAGGACACGGCCGTGTGCGTGCGGCTCCTCGAGGAAGTCCTCCTGTCGCGGGTCAACATCTTCTGCTACGGGCAGGTGAAGTCCGCCTACGGGACGGGCCAGTTCAAGCGGGATCTCGACCAGCACTTCGGCGGGAGCGAGCAGCTCGTCACGTCGGCGATTCCCGACCGGGACGGCATCCTCCAGTCCATCCGCGATTTCCTGGGCCGGGGCCGGTGACGCCATGAACCTGACTCCGGAACTGCGCCGCATCGCCGCCGAGATCCGCGGTCACGCGGAGGACATGGGCCTCGACGTCTTCGAAACCCTGTTCGAGATCCTCGACTTCGACCACCTCAACGAGGTCGCGGCCTACGGCGGGTTCCCGACGCGGTATCCCCACTGGCGGTTCGGAATGTCCTACGAGCGGCTCGCCAAGGGCTACGCCTTCGGCCTCGAGAAGATCTACGAGCTTGTCGTCAACAACGACCCCTGCTGGGCGTACCTCATGGCGTCGAACAGCCTCGTGGACCAGAAGATGGTCATCGCCCACGTCTACGGGCACTGCGACTTCTTCAAGAACAACGTGTGGTTCTCGAAGACCCAGCGGAAGATGATGGACACGATGGCGAACCACGCCACGAAGGTGCGGAAGTTCATCGACCGCCACGGGCTCGATCCGGTGGAACGCTTCCTCGACCGCGCCCTCTCCCTCGAGAACCTCGTCGATCCGTGGGCGCCGTACAGCGAGAAGCCGGCGGCGCCGGCCGGCCCCGCAGCGGGGACCGAGGAGCCGCCGCCGGCGTCGCCGCGGAAGATCGCGAGCAAGGACTACATGGAGGGCTTCATCAACCCGCCCGAGTTCATCGAGCGGCAGAAGAAGAAGCTCGAGGCCGATGCCGAGAAGCGCCGCCGCTTCCCTCCCGAACCCGATCGGGACGTGCTCGCATTCCTCATCGAGCACGCGCCCCTCGAGAGGTGGGAACGGGAGGTCCTCGCCATCGTGCAGGATGAGGCGCGCTACTTCGCGCCGCAGGCGATGACGAAGATCATGAACGAGGGTTGGGCGACCTACTGGCACCGGAGGATCATGACCGAGCGATGCCTCACGGACGCGGAGGTCATCGACTACGCCGAGGTCATGTCCGGGACCCTCGGCGGGCGGGGACTCAACCCCTACAAGCTCGGCCTCGAGCTCTACCTCGACATCGAGCGGAGGTGGAACACGGGGCGGTTCGGACTCGAGTACGAGCGCTGCGACGACGCGGCGGTGCGCGAGGCCTGGGACCGGAAGCTCGGACGCGGCCGGGAGAAGATCTTCGAGGTGCGGAAGGTCCACTCGGACGTCACCTTCATCGACGAGTTCCTGACGGAGGAGTTCTGCCACGAGCAGAAGCTCTTCCTCTACCGGTGGAACCCGCGGACCCAGCGCCGGGAGATCGCCGACCGGGACTTCCGCGCCGTGAAGGAGCAGCTCCTCCGGAGCCTCACGAACGGCGGGAATCCGGTCATCCACATCACGGATGCCAACTTCCGGAACCGCGGCGAGCTCTATCTCATGCACCGCTTCGACGGGTCGGAGCTGCGGCAGGACTGGGCGAGGGAGACGCTGCGAAACATCCAGGCCCTCTGGAAGCGCCCCGTCCACCTCGAGACGCGGGAAGGGGGGAGGGCGAAGGTCCTCACGACGGACGGACGGTCGGACAGCGTCAGCGAGCCGTGACCTCCGGCGCCGCGGGAAGGGCGTCCCGCTCGAAGACGCGGTAGCGCTTCGACTCGCGGCCTCCCATGCGGAGGATGGCGTTCCGCATGACCGTGTTCGTCTCGAGGATCCAGGAGAGCTCGCCACCCTCCTTGCGCCGCCGGACGGCAGTCTCGAAGACGTCGTAGTAGAGGAGGGCGTCGAGGCCGCGTCGCTGGGCCTCCTGGCGGACGCCCATGATGAGGAGGCGGACCCGGCGCGTGCGCCGGCGGCCCCGGAGGATGCGCAAGATGCCCGTGGGAAAGAGGCGGCCCCGGAGCCGGATGAGGATCTCGTTGATGTCGGGGAGGCAGAGGGAGAAGGCGAGGGGGCGTCCGTCCTCCTCGACGAAGGCGAGGAAATCCGAATCGAAGATGGGGCGGAGGTCTGAAGCCGCGTGACGGATCTCGGCCTCCGTGATGGGGACGAAGCCCCAGTTGCGCGCCCAGGCGTCGTTGTAGATGTCGCGGATATGGTCGACCTCCGCGCGGTAGTCCGCGAGGCGGCCCTTGCGCAGCGTCACGCCCTCGCGGAGGCGGATGCGCTCGACGATGCGCCGCATGCGTTCCACACCGTACGTCTCCGGCGTCAGCGTGAAGGCGAGGAGGTCCATGATCGGCCGGAAGCCCGCGGCGAGGAGGAGGTCCGCGTACCAGGGCGGATTGTAGGGCATGAGGATCGCCGGAGGCGTGGCGTCGCCGGACACGAGGAGGCCGAACTCGTCGTTCACGGAGAAGCTCGCGGGCCCGCGGAGCGTCGTGAGTCCCGACGCGGCGGCCCATCGTCCGGCGGCGTCGAGGAGGGCGCTCGCGGTCCCGGCGTCGTGCTCCGTCTCGAAGAAACCGAAGAACCCCGTGCGGTCGCCGTGATGGCTGTTGTGGAGATCGTTGCGCACCGCCGCGATGCGTCCCACGGGCCGCCCGCCGCGCAGGGCGAGGAAGTACGCGGCGTCTCCGTGCTCGAAGAAGGGATTCCGGCGCCGGTCGAGGCGGGCGGCGATGTCGGCGTGGAGCGGGGGGACCCAGAGGGGATCCCCTTCGTAGAGAGCGTGGGGCAGCCGGATGAAGGCGCGGAGGTCGCGCCGGCTGGCGACAGGCCGGATCTCCACGCCCGACACGGTGTCGCCCGGGCTCAGCCGACGGTGGAGCGAGGCGCCCCGGAACGGGTGGCGCCGGAGAGGAGGCCCCTTTTCCGGCCGAGATCCTCGAAGGCCTCGGCGATGAAGTCGAGGTCGGCGTCCTCGTGCGTCGCCATGTAGCTCGTGCGGATGAGTCCGCGACCGGGTGGTGTGGCGGGAGAGACGACGGGGTTCGTGAAGACGCCCCGTTCGAAGAGCTCCTTGTGGAAGGCGAAGGTCTCGATGTCGCTGCCGACGAGGATGGGCACGATGGGCGTCTCGCTGCCCATGGTGTTGTAGCCGAGCGCGTCGAATGTGCTCTTCATGCGGCGCGCGATCTCGTTGAGGCGGCGGATGCGCCAGGGCTCGGTCTCGATGATGTCGAGGGCCGCGAGGGCCGCTGCGGCATTGGGCGGGGAGATGCTGGCGCTGAAGATGAGGGACCGGGCCTGGTGCCTGATGAAGTGGATGACATCCTCGTCGCCGGCGATGAATCCGCCGAGGGAGGCGAGGGACTTCGAGAAGGTGCCCATGACGAGATCCACACGCAGGTCCGGATCCCCGTCGAGGCCGTCCTCGAGGCCGTAGTGCTCGCAGGTGCCGCGGCCGCGGGCGCCGAGGACGCCGATGCCGTGGGCGTCGTCCACCATGACGCGGGCCCCGTGCCGGCGGGCGACACGGAGGATCTCCGGGAGGTTCGTGATGGTCCCGTTCATGCTGAACACGCCATCCACGACGACGAGGCGCCCGGCGTCGGGGTCCGTGTCCGCAAGGAGCTCCTCGAGATGCGCCGGATCGTCGTGGCGGAACTTCCGGATCTCGCCGAACGAGAGCCGGCAGCCGTCGATGATGCTGGCGTGGTTCTCGCGGTCGCAGAAGACGACGTCGTTCTTGCCGACGAGTGCGGAGATGACCCCGAGGTTCACCTGGAATCCGGTGCTGAACGTGACGGCGGCCTCGCGGCGCATGAAGGCTGCGAGCCGGCGTTCGAGCTCGACGTGGAGCGAGAGGGTCCCGTTGAGGAACCGGGAGCCTGTGCAGCCCGAACCGAAGGTCTCGAGGGCGTCCCGGGCGGCGGCGATGACGCGGGGATCGTGGGTAAGCCCGAGGTAGTTGTTGGACCCCGCCATGACCACCTCGCGGCCGCCGATGACGGCGCGGTTGCCCCGCGTGGCGTCGAGGGGACGGAAGTAGGGGTAGAAGCCCGAGCGCATGAGTTCGCGGGCGCGCTCGAACCGGCGGCACTTGTCGAAGATGTCCACGTCCTCCTCCTCGCCGGTGGCTCCCACGCCTGCCCCGGGGGGCGGCTTCAAGGACGGCGACGCATGATCGGGACGTTAACCGGAGGGGGATGGGGGATCAACGCGCCGGAGGCTTCACGGCTTCGCGCCCTGTCGGCCGGAATCCCGCGCTTTCCGACGACCCGGGGCCGTCTTCGTGAATCATCCGGGGTTAGAATCGCCGATCATGGCGATACCCCTGTCCGTGCTCTCCGCCGGGGAGGGCCCTTCCGTCCTCGTTACCGGAGCCGGCGGGTTCATCGGCTCGTGCCTCGTCCAGGTCCTGCGCGTGCGGGGCTTCCGGGTCCATGCCCTCGTCCGCGATCCGCGGCGGGTGCGCCATCTCGGCTTCCCGGAGGCGCGGATCCGCGTCGGCGACCTCCGGGACGGGCCATCCCTCGCCGCCGCGGTCGAGGGGATGGAGTTCGTCTTCCATCTCGCCGGCGCCACCCGGGCCTTCTCCCTCGAGGCTTTTCTCGACGCCAACGCGCGGGGCGTCGGGAACCTCGTCCGCGCCTGCCGCCGGGCGGCCCCCGGGCTCCGGCGCTTTGTGCTCGTCTCGAGCCTCGCCGCCCACGGGCCCGCCCGCGGCGGCGGGCCCGCGGAGGAGATGGAGGCGCCCCGGCCCATCTCGTGGTACGGCCTCTCGAAGCTCCACGGCGAGGATGCGCTCCAGACCGTCGCAGGCGTGCCCTTCACGATCATCCGCCCGCCCATCGTGTACGGTCCCCGCGAGCGCGACCTTCTCGCGCTCTTCCGGATGGCCGCCCGGCTCGGCGGGATCGTGCCCGTGGCCGGGAGCCGGGCGATCCGTTACTCCTTCATCCACGCGGAGGACCTCTGCGCGGGGCTCATTGCGGCGGCGACGGATCCGCGAACCCTCGGAAGAACGTACTTCCTCGGAGGGCCGGAGGACGCCTCGCTACAGGAGTTCGTCGAGACGATCGGACGAGCGCTCGGGAGGAAAGTGCGCGTCATCACGGTGCCGGGAGGCGTGCCCTGGGTCGTGGCGGGCGTCCTCGGACTCGGGCGTCCCTTCCGCCGGCGACCGGCGCTTCTCAACCGTGACCGGCTCCGGGAGATGCGGGGGCGGATGTTCACGGCCGCTTCGGAGCGTTTCGCGGCGGACACGGGCTTCCGGGCGGGCATCGGACTCCTTCAGGGCATCCGGGCCACCGTCGAGGCGTATCGGCGCGAGGGGCTCATCGGCGGGCAATCCGGGGATGCGTTGACAGCCCCCCCTCCGGGCGTAGACTGACGGAAGACGCCGTTCGTCCGCCGGAGCCGCCGGCGGGGATCCGCCGACTCCCGTCCCCCGGAGCCTCCCATGCCCCGCACCGCAGTCGCCCTGCTCCTCTGCCTTCTCGCGCTCGCGCCTGTCCGGTCCCAATCCTGCGGCGGCAATGGCGGGGCGGATCTGCGGCCCTCCACGATGGTCATCGGACGGACGTTCACGGCGGACCTCGTGGGACCTCCCGGTCAGGCCTTCGTTCTTGCGGTGTCCGGTGCAACGACGCCCACGATCTTCCCCGGCATCGGAACCGTCTGCCTCGATTTCGCGTCGCCGCTCTTCCTCATGCCCGTGTCCGGAGTGATGCCGGCGGGAGGGATCCTCCAGCTCGCCTTCCCCATCGCTTCGGACCCCCTTCTCGTCGGGGCCTTCTTCTACGCGCAGCTCGCGGTGGTGAATCCCGCGGCCCCCGGCGGCCTCGGCCTCTCGAAGGCCGTCCGGATCCAGGTGGCGGCTCCCGGTTCGTTCGAGACGCTCCCGATCATGGGCGCCCAGCGTGCGCTTCACGTGGCCGTGGCTCTCGGCGACGGTCGGGTCCTCGTGGCGGGCGGCGGAAACGGGACCCTCACGGCTCCCGTCGGTACGAACACGACCGAGATCTGGGACCCGCTCACCCGGACCTTCGCGCCGGGGCCCCTCATGGCCGCGCCGCGCGCGCTCCATGCGGCGGTCCGGCTCCTCGATGGCCGCGTGGCCATCCTCGGCGGAACGGATTCCGCGGGCCTCGTGACGCCCACATGCGATCTCTTCGATCCGGCCACGGGCACGATCTCGGCCGGCCCTCCCATGCCCACGGGCCGGTGCGGACACACGGCGACGCTTCTCGCCGACGGGCGCGTCCTCGTGACCGGTGGCGTCACGACGTTCCAGGGAGGCTCGACGGCCCTCGCGCAGGTCCTGAACACGGCCCTCAACTCGGCGATCCTCCTCGATGCGGCCGCCACCTCCTGGACGGCGGCGTCGGGCGTCATGGCGCAGAAGCGCTTCGGCCACGGCGCCGTGCGGCTCGACGACGGACGCGTCCTCGTCATCTCGGGCATCAACGGCGGTACGACGATTCCGATCATCGGAACGCAGGTGCCCACCTGGACGACATCGTGCAACATCTTCGACCCGGGCACCGGCGCCTTCTCGACGACGGGTTCCATCGCCACGGGACGCGCCGCCTTCGGAGCCACGCTCCTCCCCGGCGGCGCAGGCAACGTGCTCGTCACGGGCGGCGTGGTCTCCGGGCTCCTGTCCGTGCCCACGGCGACGACATCGTGCCAGCGCTTCAACGGCACCACGTGGAGCGCCGCGGGGACCCTGCCCACGGGCGTCGGCCTGCACGGCCAGGTCCGTCTCCCCGACGGCACCATCCACATCTCCGGTGGAGGCACCGGGACCCTCCTCTCGTTCACGGCCGTGACGTCGGCCGCCACCTACTCGGGGACCACGCTCTCGCCGGCGCCGGCACTTCCTGTGCCGCGGGGCGCCCATTCCGCCACGGTCCTTCACGATGGCGCGATCCTCCTCGCCGGGGGAAGCGATGCCTCCGGCACGGCGGTGGATACGGCCGTCCTCTACACGCCGTAGCGAACGTCCGCGGTCTTTGGCGGACGCCGCGCGACGCCGTCATGGCGGCGTGGCTTGACCCCCTCTTCCGGCGGCTGATACGATGCCCATCGCCGGGCCGCGCGCCGCCGGCTGCGGAGACGCCGTGATCGCCACGCGGGACAAGGGGACGGAGACCGACAGCCGGTCGACGGGCATGTCGCGCGTTTCGGCCTGCCTCGTCACCTTCGCGCCGGTCCCCGAGCTTCCGGCATGCCTTGCGGCCCTCGCCGCCCAGTCGAGGCCGCTCCATGAGGTCATCGTCGTGGACAACGGCGGGGATCCGGCGGTCCTCGCCACCGTCCGCGCCGCTCCGGTCGTGACGCGCCTCATCTGCAACGGCGCCAACGAGGGCTTTGCCGCGGCCATGAACCGGGCCATCGACGCCGCCGCCGGCGACGTCATCTTCACCGTGAACCCCGATGCCATTCCCGCCGCCGACTTCGTCGAACGCGCTCTCGCACGACTCGCGGCGGAGCCGCGAGTCGGGGCTGTGGCGGGGCGGCTCCTCCGGATGGACGGAGAAAGCGGCGGGGAGGCGCGACTCGATTCGGCCGGCGTGCGGCTCGGGTTCCTCCGGCGACCGAAGGACCGCGGCGCCGGACTTCCCGCCGCGGGGAGATTCCTGGCGGAGGAGGACGTGGATTCCGCCTGTGCGGCGCTGGCGCTCTTCCGGCGCGCCGCGCTCGAAGTCGTCCGCGACGCCCGGGGCGGGTGCTTCGACGCCCGCTTCTTCGCGTACCGGGAAGATGTGGATCTCTGCTGGCGGCTCCGGAGGCACGGATGGCGCATCCTCTACGTGCCGCCGGCCACCGGTCTGCACCGCCGCGGCTGGCGCGAGCGCTCCCGGCGGTCCGTACCGGCGGCGCTGCGGCGTCACTCTCTCAAGAACCGCCTCCTCATGATTGCGCGGAACGAATCCGTGCCGTCCCTCCTCCTGCGGCTGCCGGCTCTCGTGGCCCATGAGATCGGGACCTTCCTCTTCGCCCTCGCCCGCGAGCCGGAGATCGTGCCGGCCTGGCCTCTTGCGCTGCGGCTCCTGCCGTCCGTTCTCCGGGAGCGGCGGGCCGAGCGGCGGAGGGAAAGTCCGTGAGCTTCGGCGGACCGGCCCCCTCCCGGGGCTCCCTCTCGATCCTCATCGCGAGCCGGAACACGCGGGATCTCCTTCGGGGCTGCCTCGCCTCGATCCGGACGGCGGGAGCGGGGACCGTGGCGGAGGTCATCGTCGTGGACAACGGGTCCACGGACGGCTCGCCCGAGATGGTCGCATCAGCCTTTCCTGAAGTCGAGCTTGTGCGGAACAGCCGGAACGTCGGGTTCGCGGGGGCCAACAACCGGGCGCTGGCCATGGCCACGGGGCGGCACATCCTGCTCCTCAACTCGGACACCGTGCTCCTTCCCGACACGCTCGAGCCCATGGTCCATTACCTCGATGCGCATCCGGACGTGGGGGTCGTGGGCTGCCGCCTCGAACGGCCGGACGGCGAACTGGACCGGGCCTGCAAGCGCAGCCTGCCGACCCCCGGCAACTCGCTGTTCCGCTTCCTCGGCCTCGACCGCCTGTTCCCGAAGAGCCGCGTCTTCGGGAACTACAACCTGACCTGGCTCGAGCCCGGGGGCACGTTCGAGGTCGATGCGGTCGTCGGTGCGTTCATGATGGTGCGCCGGGAGGTCGTGGACGGCGTCGGCGGTCTCGATGAGCGCTTCTTCATGTTCGGCGAGGACCTCGACTGGTGTCTCCGCATCCGCAACGCCCGGTGGAAGGTCGTCTACTTCGGCGAGCGGCGCGCGATCCACGTGAAGGGGGCGAGCGCGGCCCTCGAGCCGGTGCGCATGAACTGGCATTTCCACCGCTCGATGGTGCTCTTCCACCGGAAGCACCTCGTGAACCGGTATCCGTTCTTCGTGAACTGGCTCGTCTATCTCGGTATCGGATGCCGGTTCGTTGCGCGTTCCGCCCGCATCGCACTGTTCCCCGGACGCGGACCCCGGAGGCCCGCCGAGGCGCCCCGGACGCCGCCGGCGGGAGCCGGCGCGGGGGCGGCGGAGGAGACCTGAGACCGGCGGCCAGCCGGGGCCTTTTCGGCGGCGGAAACGGGACTTATGATCCCGCGTCCCACCGGAGCGGAGCCGGCGGCGGAACGGGCCAGAGCGAGGACCGGTCGTGGTGAGGTTCTTCGGCCAGACGGACGTCGGCAGGAAACGCGATCACAACGAGGACGCGTTCCACTGTTCGGACGAGGAGAGCTATGCCGTCCTCGCCGATGGCATGGGCGGACGGCTCTTCGGAGAGGTGGCGGCCAACATGGCGGTGGACCTCCTCCGGGGGCGCATCGCGAAGCTCCCGAGGTCTCTCGACGTCCTCGTGGCGACCCACGACATCCAGGCTCGGGACTACCTCATCACGCTCCTCGACGCCGACATCGCCTACGTCAACGCGGCCATCTGGGCGAGAGGCCGGAAGGACCCGCGCTATGGCGAGATGGGGACGACGCTGGCGCTCCTCTACCTTCTGCCGAACTGGGCCGTGCTCGCCCATGTGGGCGACAGCCGGATCTACCGCTTCCGCGCCGGTGCGACGGAACTCCTCACGGACGACCATTCCTTCGTCAACACCCAGGTGAAGGCCGGGATGATCACCGCGACGGAAGCCGTGAAATCGACGCAGAAGAACATCATCACGCGGGCGGTGGGCACCTCGGAGCGCCTGAAACCCGAGTTCCGCTCGGTGCCTCTGCTCGAGGGCGACGTCTTCCTGCTCTGTTCGGACGGCCTCTCGGACCTCGTCACCACGGAGGATTTCTCGACCGTCCTCGCGGGGGCTCCGTCGGATCCAGAGGGCGCGGTGGGGCGCCTGATCGCCCTGGCCAACGAGCGCGGCGGCAAGGACAACATCACGGCCATCGTCGGGGTGTGCGACTGAAACCATCGGGGCGGGACCCGGGCTTCGTCCCGGTTCGGAGGCGCGGGCCGTGACCGAGCCGGCCGGCATCGAGGTCGAGGGACTCACGAAGGTCTTCCACGACCGGAAGCGGGGAGCCGTGCGGGCCGTGTCCGACGTGACCTTCGCCTGCCGGCCGGGGAGGGTCTTCGGCCTCCTCGGGCCCAACGGCGCGGGGAAGACGACGACGCTCCGGATCCTCTCGACTGTGCTCGCTCCCACGGCCGGCCGCGTGCGTGTGGCGGGAGCCGACGTCGCGGCCGACCCCGCCGCGGTGCGCCGGCGCATCGGGTTCCTTTCGGGCGCCACCGGGCTCTACGAACGGCTCACGGCCCGGGAGATGATGCTCTATTTCGGCCGGCTCCACGGCGTGCCCGAGAGCGATCTCGCGGAGCGGATCGCCGGCCTCGCGGACTGGCTGCGCATGGGGCCGTTCCTCGACACGCTGAACGGCCGGCTGTCGGCGGGGCAGCGCCAGAAGGTCTCCCTCGCCCGCGCCATCGTCCACGATCCGCCCGTGCTGATCCTCGATGAGCCCACGTCCAACCTCGACGTCCTCGTGGGCCGCGCCGTCCTCGACTTCATCGCGGCGGAGCGGGCGCGCGGGCGCTGCATCCTCCTCTCGACCCACGTCATGGCGGAGGCCGATCGCCTCTGCGACGACGTGGGCATCATGCACGGCGGGCGCCTGCTCGCCCTCGGGGCGAGGGATGACCTCCTGTCGGAGCGCCGGCTCGCGTCCCTCGAGCCTCTCTTCTTCTCCCTCGTGGACGGAGAGGCGCCGTGAGGCTTCCGGACTTCCGCGCGGTGCGGACCGTGCTCAGGAAGGAGCTTCGGGAGACGCTCCGGGACCGCCGGACGCTCTTCGTCATGGTCTTCATCCCGATCCTGCTCTACCCCCTCCTCATCATCGGATTCTCGATGCTGAGCCTCGGCCGCGTGAGGGATCTCCGGGCCGCGGGATTCCCCATCGCCGTGACGGTGGATGCGCGGCCCGTCGCGGGAGCGGCGGGCGGAGGGTCGGGCAGCGGTGAGTTGCTCGGACGCCTGCTCGGCGACTCCGCCTTCGTACTCGCGTCGGACGCCGGCGATCCCGGCGAGGCCCTGAGGGAAGGACGCATCGCGCTCCACGCGGAGATCCCCGCGGACATCGAGGATGCGCTCCTTTCCGCGGGCCCCGCGGGCCGGGAGATCCGCGTCCGCTTCGATTCCTCGAACGACCGATCGCGGGCGGCGGAGGAGGCCTTCGCCCGGGCCGTCCGCCGATTCAGCGAGGAGCGGAGCGGCATCCTCGTGACGGCGATGGACCTGGCGTCGGACCGCGGCCGGTGGGCTCGGGCTTTCGGCGGGCTGCTCGCCATGATGATCGTGCTCATGGCGCTCACCGGCGCCTTCTACCCCGCGGTCGATATCGTCGCGGGGGAGAAGGAGCGGGGCACGCTCGAGACTCTCCTGCTCTCGGGCGCCGGACGGACGGAACTCGTCCTCGGCAAGTACCTGGCGGTGGCGACCGTCTCCCTGTGCGCGGCCGTGCTGAACCTCGGGAGCCTCGCGGCGTCCCTCTCGCAGCTCGCCTCTCTTGCCGCGTCCGCCGGGGGTTCCGCGCCGCTGTCCGTGGGAACCGGGGTCCTCGGCGTCATCGCGCTGGTCCTCGTGCCGACGGTGGCCGTGCTCTCGGCGCTGGCGCTCGCTCTCTCGACCTGCGCGCGGAGCTACAAGGAAGGCCAGCACTACCTCACGCCGCTCTTCGTGCTCGTCATGCCGCTGGCCATGGCGGGGACCCTGCCCAACGTGGAGCTGACGGCGGAACTCGCCCTCGTGCCCGTGGTCAATGTCGTCCTGCTCGTGAAGGAGCTCATCCGCGGGGACGTCGTCGCCGTGCACATCGTGCTCACGGTGCTCTCCCTCTCAGCGGTCGCCGCGGCATGTCTGCAGTGGTCGGTGTCTCTGTTCCAGCGGGAGGATGTCCTCATGCGGGAGGGCCGCGGACTCCTCCTCTTCCGCCGGCCGCCGGACTGCCCGGCGCCGGAACGGCCGGCCGCGGGGGCCGGCGTGGTCCTCTGGCTGGTCCTCGTCATCGGGCTCGTCTTCGGGGCGGGTCGCCTCGGGGCAGGGGACCCGATCCTCGGACACATCGTCGCCATGGGGCTCGTCGGAGGGCTTCCGCTCCTCTTCCTCCGCTCCCAGACCTTCCCGCTCCTCCGGACCCTCAGGATCGGACTTCCGAACGTGCGGTCTCTGACGGGGGCGCTGCTCGCGGCCGCGGGCGGACGATGGCTCGCGAACGGCATCCTTGCGCTCCAGGGCGACGCGCTGGGCTCCCGCGACGCCCATCAGGCAGCGCTTCGGGAGGCCGTCCGGCCGCTCCTCGAGGCCCCGCTTCCTGTCGCCCTCGTCCTCGTGGCGCTCCTGCCGGCTGTGGCGGAGGAGATCTTCTTCCGGGGGTTCCTCGGCGCTGCGTTCCGGGTGGGGCGATCCGCGGTCCCCGGAATCCTCGCGGCGTCGGCCCTCTTCGCCCTCCTGCACCTCGCGCCGCCCCAGTTCCCCTACACCTTCGCCCTCGGTGTCGTCCTGTCCCTGCTCGTCGCGAGATCGGGAACGCTCGTTACGGCCGTCGTGGCCCACGCGGCGTTCAACGCCCTCAACATCGTCCTGGCGCGGTTCGGGGACACCCTCTCGAGTCTTCCGGTCGTGGGCCGACTCGCGGCGGAGGAGACGGGCGGCTCGTGGGCAGAGCCGCTGCTCACCGGGCTTGTCCTCGTGGCAGGTGGCGTGTTGCTCTGCGGGCGGCGCCGGGGTCAGCGCGCGGCTTCGTAAACCGTGCGCCCGCCGACGATCGTGTGGAGGACCTGTGTCGTCAGGATCTCCGGGGCCGGACAGTCGAGGATGTCGCGATCGAGGACGGCGATGTCGGCCCGGAAGCCGGGGGTCAAGCGGCCCTTCTCGTCCTCCTCGAAGGCGGCCCAGGCTCCCGCGGTCGTGTAGGAGCGGAGGGCCTCGATCCGCGTCATGCGCTGGGCCGGGATGAATCCGCCGGACGGGCTCCCCTCCGGATCCTGGCGCGTGACCGAGGCGTAGAAGCAGCTGAGCGGCGAGATCTGCTCCACGGGCGCGTCCGTGCCGTTGGCGATGACGGCCCCTGCATCGAGGAGCGAGCGCCAGGCGTAGGCTCCCTCCGCGGTGCGCGCATCGCCGAGACGCGCGGGCACCCAGGGCATGTCGGATGTGCAGTGGATCCCCTGCATGGCGGCCACGACGCCGAGATCCGCGAAACGGGGGATATCGGCGGCGTCGAGGATCTGCGCATGTTCCACGCGGAAGCGGGCGCGGCGCCCTTCGGGGCGATGGCGGAAGACGGCCTCGAAGCCATCCAGGACCTCCCGGCAAGCCCTGTCTCCGATGGCGTGGACGCAGACCTGCCAGCCTCCGCGCAGGGCTTCATCGGACACCTTCCTGAGCGTTCCGCTGTCCACGAGGTCGAGTCCGCGATGGCCGGGGCGGTCGCTGTAGTCCTCGAGGAGAGCGGCTCCCCGCGAGCCGAGGGCCCCGTCCGCGTAGAGCTTGATGGCGCGGATCGTGAGATGGCCGGCGCCGAGGCCGATGCGCGGCCCCGTCCGGAGGCGTGCCGCCAGCGTGGCGGAGTCTCCGCCGGCGATCATGACGTAGACTCGCATGCGCAGAGCGCCCTCGTCGGCGAGCGACTCGTAGAGACGAAGGCCCGTTTCCGGAACGCCGGCGTCATGAAGGGTCGTGATGCCGTGGCGGAGGCAGGCGTCGATGCCGAGGAGGATGTCGCGGCGACGGACGTCGGGAGGCGGCGGGGGAATGACCCCTGTGACGAGGTCCATGGCGTTGTCGATGAGGACTCCCGTCGGAGCACCATCCGCCCCGCGGAGGATCTCGCCCCCCGGGGGCGCCGCCGTGGACGCGTCGATGGCAGCGGCCCGGAGCGCGGCGTCGTTGGCGAGGCAGGCGTGGCCGTCGATGCGCGTCAGGACCACGGGGTGCTCGGGTAGCGCGGCGGAGAGCTCGCGATGCGTGGGGAAGGCCGCGTCCTTCCAGTCGTTCTGGTCCCACCCGCGGCCGAGGATCCAGGTCCCGCGGGGCACGGAAGCGCGGGCGGCGGCGACCCGGGCCACGACATCCTGGAAGCTCCTCGTGCCCGTGAGATCCACGGTCCGCGCGCCGGCGCCGATGGAGGCGAGGTGGGCGTGGGAGTCGATGAACCCGGGCATGATGAAGGCCCCGGGGTGCCGGACCACGCGGGTGGACGGGCCGCGGGTCGCGAGAGCCTCCGCCTCGGAGGCGTGGAGGGCCGTGATGCGTCCGCCGCGCACGGCGAGGGCCACGGCCTCGGGCGTCCGGGGGTCGAGCGTGACGATCCGACCGCCGACCAGGATGAGATCCGGAGGCTCCGCCTTCATCGTCGCGGGCGAGAGGAGAGCGAGAGAGAGCGCGAGGAGCGGGAGGGACATGGCGTCTCCGGGACGATCCTGGGCATGGCTTTCTTCGCGGACGGAGGGCTTTCGCGCCGCGTGCGAGCCGCTATCTTACACGAGCACGGCCATGAACGACGGCAACGGGCAAGCCGCCATCGAGACGCGGGGCCTCTCCAAGTTCTACGGGGGACGCCGGGGGATCGAGTCCCTCGATCTCGCCGTGAAGTGCGGAGAGCTCTTCGGATTCCTCGGGCCCAACGGGGCCGGGAAGACCACGACGATCCGGCTTCTTCTCGGTCTCATCCATCCCACGTCCGGCGAGGCCCGCGTCCTCGGCCACCCGATCCGCGGGGAGTCGCTCGCCATACGAGGGGAGATCGGCAATCTGCCCGGCGAGGTGGCGCTCTGGGACCGATTTACGGGCGAGCAGCACCTCGCGCTCGTCTCGGGGCTGCGGACCCGCCCTCCGGTGCTGCGCCGCCGCCTTCTCGACGCCCTCGCCCTCCCGCCCGAGGCGCTGCGCCGCCGGGTCCGCGGCTGGTCGAAGGGCATGAAGCAGAAGCTCGCCATCGTCCTGGCCCTCGAGCACGATCCTCGCCTGCTCATCCTCGACGAACCCACGGAGGGACTCGACCCGCTGGTGCGGGACGTGCTCTTCGGGATCCTCCTCGATCTTCGATCCCGTGGGACAACGGTGTTCATGTCGAGCCACAATCTCGGAGAGGTCGAGAAGCTCTGCGATCGGGTCGCCGTGGTTCGGGACGGCCGCCTCGTGGCCGTGGAGGACGTGGCCGCGCTCCGCTCGAGCCGCGTCCGGCGGCTCACGGCGCGGTTCGCGACGGACGAGATGGCCCGGCGGTTCGCCGAGGGGCGGGGCGAGGTCCTGTCGCTCCGGGCGGGGACCGTGAACCTCCTGCTCCGTGGGGCGATCCCCGAGACTCTCTCCGCCCTGTCCGCCGCCGGCGTGCTCGACGTGGAGATCGGACCGCCGGATCTCGAGGAGTTCTTCCTCACGTTCTACCGGGGAGGGTCATGAAACGGCGGACGTTCCTCCCTCCGGTGCCCCTGCCGATCCTCCGCTTCATCCTCCTCCGGCACCGCGTGAGCCTCGTGCTCTGCGTGCTCTGCCCCCTCGCCATCGGATTCCTCGCGTCGGCCTTCTTCGAGAGCGTCCGTCCGGACCTGACGCTTCGCGAGTACATGAACCAGGTACCGGAGTACGTGCGCAAGCTCATGAGCTCGCGGCCCGTGAAGGTCCTCGAGATGCCGTATTTCCTCACGATCCCCTTCCGGCATCCCATCTCGCTCGCGATCTTCGCGATCCTCCCCATGTCGCTCTCGTCGGCCCTGCTCGCGGGCGAGATCGGCGCGCGCACGATGGACCTGCTCCTCTCCCAACCCCTCCGCCGGGGCTCCCTCGTCCTCGCGGGGGTCCTCGTCACCGTGGGAGCGTCGCTCCTCCTGGCGGCGGCGCCGCTCCTCGGCCTCCTTCTCGGAGACGCCGTGACCGAGCTCACGGGCCGGCCTCCCTATGCCCGGTACGCGCTGTGCGCCTTCGAGGCGTTCCTGTTCATCCTCTGCCTCTCGGGGGTCTTCTGGTTCTTCGCCGCCGTGAGCCGCGACCGCGGCCAGGCTCTCCTCCTCGGCATCGTCTTCGTGCTCGTCGCGTTCTTCGCGGAGTACGCGGGCCGCATCTGGGAAGCCGTCGCGTTCCTGCGTCTCCTCTCGCCGTTCGGCTACTTCGATCCCATCCCCATCGTCATGGACGGCTCGCTGCCCGCGGCGTCCTTCGTCGTCCTCCCGGGCGTCGGACTCCTCGGATTCGCGCTTTCGTTTGTCGTGTTCGGCCGCCGCGACATCCTGTGATCGACCGCGGCCGCCAGCTGCCTCAGCACGCCGCCAGGACGCTCCGGTAGACCTCGAGCGTGGCGGCGGCGATGGGCTCCCAGGCGAGGGTCCGCGCCCGCGCGAGCGCGGCCGCGCCCATCGCGGGCAGGGCGGCCCGCGGGAGGCCTGCGAGAAGCGCCTGCAGATCCGAGTCCTCCCGGAAGAAGAAGGCGCAGTCGGGCCCCACGACGTCGTGCAGGACCGGCAGGTCGGGCACGACCACCGGCCGGCCGAGAGACAGGGCGAGGATCAGGGATCCCGACGTCGTGATCCGGCGGAAGGGGAGGGCGACGACATCGGCGGCGCCGTGGAGGAGGGGCACGTCTTCCGGGGAGACGAATCCCTCGCGGAGAAGGATCCGCGGGTCCTCGGTCGCCGCGGCGCGGAGGCGCACGGCGAGACCCGCGTCGAGGGCCCTTCCCGCGATGAGGAGGCGGGCATCCGTCCGGAGCTTCCGGAAGGCGGCGACGAGGGTGTCGAGACCCTTGTAGGGGCGCAGGAGTCCGAAGGCGAGGATCACGAGGGGAGGTTCGGGGATGCCGAGCCGGCGCCGGGCCTCGGCGGTCGGGACGAGGGGCCCCGTCGCATCGATGTAGTGGCCGTGGGGGATGACGCGGATCGGGGCCGCCACGCCGTCTGTCCGGAGTGCGGCGGCGGCCGCTTCGCCGTGGGCGATGACGGCGGCTGCGGCGCGGTAGACCGCGGCGGAGACGCGGCGGTCGAGTCGGCCCGCGTCGTGGGGCTCGATGTTGTGGGCCGTCGCCACGACAGGGATGCCGAGGCGGCGGCAGAGGCGGAGACATCGGAGAGCCCGAAAGGCCCGGAGGCGCCGGGCGACCACGCCCGACTTGAGCCACAGGAAATGGACGTGGACGACCGATCCACCCCGGGGAAGGCGGAGAATCGCCCGCCTCGTGAACGAATCCGCACGGATGACGGCTCCGGCCCTCGCCAGCGCCCCGTGGAGGAGGTCGAGATAGGGATTCTCGGCGAGCCGCGGAGGAACCGGCAGGACGGTGACCGGCGGACGGGGCCCTCTGTCGGTACCGGGCGGGTTATGATGGGAATGTGTCATGGCCGTGGTGAGGACCCGGCATCGGGCCCGTGAGCCCGTGCCGCAAGCCGCATGAAGTTATCTCTCGTCGCTCCGCCCTGGGAAGTCATGGTCAATGCCTACCCGCCCCTCGGGCTCGGGTACGTGGCATCGTCCGTGAAGGCTGCGGGCCATGAGGTCTCGATCCACGATTTCGGCCTCGAGCCCCGGGCGGCGATCGAGACCATCGTCGAGACCGTGGCGCGGGAATCCCCCGACGTCGTCGGCATCACGACATGGTCCCATCTCTACCACGTGTGTGCCGATCTCGCCGGGGCCTTCCGGAAGCGCCTGCCGGGGGCGCGGATCGTGCTCGGCGGGCCCCACGTCACGATCTTCCCCGCCGAGACCCTCGACGAGTGCCCGGCCGTGGATTTCGTCGTCTTCGGCGAGGGAGAGATCGCCACCGTCGAGCTTCTCGAGGCGCTCGGGGGCAGGCGATCCCCGGCCGCCATCCCGGGCCTCGCCTGGCGCGACGGCGGGCGGATCGTCCGGAACCCGAACCGGGACCTGAACCGGGAACTCGACGAGTTGCCCTTCCCCGACCGCCGTCTCATGGACATCGGAAGGTACCCGCTTCGCGCGTCGACCGGCGAGCCGATGACGACGATGATGACGTCGAGGGGCTGCCCCTATGCCTGCACCTACTGCTTCAAGGGGCTCTTCGGCCGGCGATACATGAAGACCGACAACGAAGTCGTCATCGAGGAGATCCGGGAGGTCATCCGCGACTTCGGCATCCGCCACTTCTACTTCGTGGACGACCTCTTCATCGTCGACCTCAACCGTCTCGCGGACTTCGTGCGGCGCCTCCGGGAGGCCCGGCTCGATATCCGCTGGCAGGCCCTGGCGCGGGTGGACCGCCTCCGGAAGGAACACTACGAGGCCATGGCGGAGGTCGGCTGCGTCCGGATCCACTACGGCATCGAGACGGGGGACCCCGGGATCATGCTGCGGGTCGACAAGGAGGCGACGATCGAGGACGTGCGGAACTCGGTGCGCTGGGCGCACGAGTCGGGGATCATGACGAAGGGCTACTTCATGATCGGCCTTCCGGGCGACACCGAGGACACGGTCCGCCGGACCATCGACCTCGCCTGCGAGCTGCCCCTCGCCGAGGCCATGTTCTCTCTCACGACTCCGTTCCCGGGGACGAAGCTCTGGGAGGAGATCGCGCACCGCTTCGAGGGCATTCCGCGCCGCGAGCTCTTCCGGCGCGCCAGCTACTACTACGGCACGCACGGCGTCGCCGAGCCCCTGTTCAATCTCTCCGAGCTGCCGTCGGAGAGGCTCATCGAGCTCATGGAGGAGGCGGAGTACGCCTTCCGGACCCGGGGCTTCGCCGCGCGGCAGCTCCAGGACCGGCTGGGATCGCGGTTCCACCGCTTCCTGTACCGACTCTCGCAGCGCCGGTGGGTCAAGCGGCTCGGGAGGGGCCCGTTCCGCGACCTCGGGAAGCGTTGGCTCCGCCGCAGGCTCCGGGGGCGCCCCGTGGAGTCCGGCCCGTGATCCCGGCCCCCGCGACCGAAAGCACGGCGACGCCGGATCTCTCCGGGGCCCCTCCGGAGGCCGGGCCCTTCCGGACGAGGCTCCGGGACGGGATCCGCCGGGTGCGGTCCGCCCTCAAGCTCCCGCTCCTCTGGTGGAACTGGCGCACGCGCCGCGTGCGCGTCGCGGGCGTCTTCCCCGACCGTCTCTACATCGAGACGACCAACGTCTGCAACATCGACTGCGTCATGTGCCCGACGGGGCTCCACGTGCTCGGCCGGGCGAAGGGGTTCATGGACTTCGGGCTCTTTCGTTCCGTCATCCGGGAGATGGCTCCCCACGTCCGGACGACGACCCTCCACATCTGGGGCGAACCGCTCCTCCATCCCCGCCTCGCCGACATGATCCGGTTCGCACGGCGGTACGGCATCGCCGTCTCGATCTCGACGAACGCGACGATCCTCACGGAAGAGAAGGCGCGGGCGCTCATCGGATCGGGGCTCTCCGAGATCTACCTCTGCCTCGACGGGACCACCGCCGCGACCTACGAGGCCATCCGGCGTCGGGCGGATTTCGAGGTGACGCGGAGCAACATCGAACGTTTCATCGCCCTCCGCGCCGCGGCGCCGCGCGGACCGCGGACCTACGTCCAGCTCATCGAGATGGCGCCCACGGCGGCGGAGGTCGGCGAGTTCCGGCGGACCTGGACCCGGCCGGGCGTGGACCGCGTCAACATCAAGGCCTTCGACTCCTGGGGGAACCAGGTGAAGGAGGTGAATGCCCTCCGGCCGGAGAACGATGAGCTCCCGTCCATGGCGGGGCGCTACCATTGTCCGCTCCTCTGGTACCACTGCCACGTCTACTGGGACGGGACGGTGACCTGCTGCGATCGCGACTTCGGAGCGAAGTATCCCCTCGGAAACGTCCGCGAGGCCGGCGGCGTCATGGCGGTCTGGAACGGCCCGAAGATGCAGGACCTGAGGCGCCGCCACATCGAGCGGAACGTCCGCGACGTGCCGCCCTGCCGCGCGTGCACGGAGTGGTCCTGGTGGCGCCCCGGTCCCTTCACGGCGAGAGGGAACGCGCCGGCGGACCGGTGAGGCGCGTCCCGTGACAGCGGCGGGGGGCGACGGGCGCAGCGTGCTCCTCCTCAATCCGCCCTCGCCGCCGCGAACGACGGCGAACCGGGAAGGAGCCGCGGGGCTCGGCGTCGTGACGCCGGGGCGGCGCGGGTTCCTCTACCCGCCCCACCGCCTCGCGGAGATCGGCGCGCTCCTCGGAACGGAGCGGACCGTGACGGGTCTCGACGCCCCGGCCCTCGGCATCTCGGAGCGCCGGACCCTCGCCCTCCTGCGCACCGCGCGTCCCGCCGTCGTCGTCGCCCTCACGTCGCACGGGACCGCCGAGACGGACCTCCGTTTCCTCCTGCGGCTCCGGACGGAACTCCCCGGGACGGAGATCGTGGCGACGGCGCCGGACCCGGGCGGGCGGGTGGCGGCCCTCTTCCGGAGCGCGTCCGGACCGGACCTGCTTCCGGAGATCGGGGACGTGGCGGCGCGGGCCGGGGCGCCTTCCCCGGGGCACGGAGCTCGCTCGAGGCCGGCCTTCCAGCTCTTCCCGGTGCGGCGCTACGGAGGTCTGTCGATCTGGGCATCGCGGGGATGCCCCGACGCGTGCTGCTACTGCCCCTACCGCGTCGCTCTCGGCGCCGCGTTCGTCCCGCGCCCTCCCGGCGAGGTCGTGGAGGAGGCGCTGGCGCTCTGGCGCGACTTCTCGCCGCGCCGCCTGATCTTCCGGGATCCGGTCTTCGCACGGGACCGGGAGCGGACCCTGGCCCTTGCCGGCCTCCTCGGGGCGCGGGCGTGGGGAGCGGGGTCCCTTCCGCGCTTCGAGGCGGAGTCCCGGCCCGAGCACTTCGACCCCGTCGTCGTGCGATCCCTCGTGCGCGCGGGGTGCGCCGAACTCAAGGTGGGCGTCGAGACTCTCGACCTGGAACGGCTCGTCCGGGTCGGCCGCGTCGGGAGCCCGGCGGAGGCGATCGAGTACCGGCATGCCGTCGCGCGCCTCATCGGGACGGCGCGGCGGGAGGGCGTCGCGCTGCGGCTCTTCGTGCTGCAGGGTCTCTCAGGCGGCGATGCCGCGGAGGCCCGCACGACGGCGGATGCGCTCCGGGCGATGGGTGCGCGCCTCGTCGTCGCGAGGCCCTTCCATGCCTACCCGGGCACCCGTCCCGACGGGCCGTGATCGTCCGGCGGAGCCCGGGAGGCGCGGCTCCTGCGACGTCAGCCCGGATGATCGACGAGGACGGGCCGGGGCCGCTCGGCATTGGTGAATCGTCCGGGTTAGGATGACGCCCTGTGACATCCGTGGAGACATGGTTCCGGCGCCTCGTCCGCGTGCCCCTGGCCGGCGGCCTCATCCTCGGCCTAGCGGTGCGGCTCGCGGGTCCCTACAAGCGCCGCCGCAAGGTGGCGAGCGCGGCGGGCCGGGCCGTCATCGCTCCCGGGGCAACGGTGCGCTGCGCCGATCTCCGTCTCGGCCCCGGCGCCTACGTGGATGATGGCTGTCTCATCTTCGCGCACGATGCGGCGTCCGGCGTCGAGGTTGGAGAGGGCGCGTCCGTGCTCCGGGGGACGATCATCGAGACGGGTTCCGGAGGCTCCGTGCACATCGGGGCCGGCACGCATATCCAGGCCGACTGCATTCTCGCGGGCTTCGGGAGGCTCCACATCGGCCGCAATGTCCAGGTGGCGCCCCGCTGCGCCTTCTACCCCTACAGCCACGTCTTCGACGACCCGGCGCGGACCATCGCGGAGCAACCTCTCCGGAGCCGGGGCGGCATCGACATCGAGGACGATGTCTGGCTCGGCGTCGGCGTCATCGTCCTCGACGGGGTCCGCGTGGGCCGCGGAGCCGTCGTGGGCGCTGGCGCCGTCGTGACGCGGGACGTGCCGGCCCTGTCCATCGCCGCCGGCAACCCGGCCCGTGTCATCGGCCGGCGCGGGGGGCCGCGGAACGCGGAGACCTGACGGTGGATCTGGCGCGATTCGCCGACACGTACTGGGAGGGGAAGGACGACCGGGTCGACCAGGCCCGCCTCGAACTCCTCCTCGGCCTCTTGCGCCCCGAGGACCGGGTTCTCCAGGTGGACACAGGCCCCGGCATGCTCCTCGAGCGGATCCGGAAGCGATGCCGGTCGGCGGTGGGAACGGAGGTTTCGGCCCATGCGGCGGAGCGGGCCCGGAATCGCGGGCTCGACGTCACCGTCGTGGATACGGACACCGACCCCCTGCCGTTCCCCGATGCCTCCTTCGACGCCGTCGTGTCGGACTCGGCGGCGGAGCACCGTTACTTCCCCGACCGCGTCGTGGCGGAGGCGGCGCGCGTGCTGCGGCCGGGGGGGCGCCTCGTCCTGCTCCTGCCCAACATCGGTCACTGGCGGCACCGCTTATGGCTCCTCGCGGGCCGCTTCCCGGAGGTCGAAGGAGGTCCGACGGATCCTTCGCACATCCGCTTCTTCACGGTGGCGGAGGGCCGCCGTCTCGTCGCGCGGCACGGCCTCCGTGTGACGGCGGTGCGCGGTTTCCCGAGCCTCTGGGTGAAGGGCCTCTATCCGAGCGTCTTCCGGGCGCCGGGGGTGCGGGCCGTCTACGGGCTCCTCACGCGCCTCCGGCCGTCGGTCTTCGGGCGGGACTTCGTCATCGTTGCCCGGAGGCCGGAGAGTCGCCCGTGACGCCGATGGAGCTCCGGCGCCTCGCCGCAAAGGGCGGGGCGCCGGGCGCGGCGGTGGGGGCGGGCCGTCCGGATCACATCCTCTGCCATGCCCCCGGGGGAGCTGCCGCCGTTCTGCGGCTTGGCGGCCTCCTCGCGGATCTGCGGCCCGCGGATCCGTCGGCGCGGATGGTCCTTGCCGTCGAGACACCCGGACTCGAGGCCGCCCGCCTCCTCGCCGCCGCAGACCATGTCGTCGTCCTTCCGGCGGAGGCTGAACAGATCGCGCTTCCACCCGGCTTCGAGCCGGGCCGCATCCTCTCGGGGGACGTCATGGCGACCACCCCGCCAGGGCCCCATCCCGACGCCCTCCGGCTCCTGGGACACAGGATCCCGGATGTCGTGGCCGCAGTTCTCGAGACGCTGCCTGAGCGGATGCTCTGCGTGTCCGTCCCGGAGAGCGATTCCGCGGCGGCGGCCGCCGCCCGGACCCTGGCGCGGCGGGCGGGGCCGAGCGGAGCGACCTGCGTGTTCCTCGGGGACGACGGGGCCCGCGCCCTGGCCGAAGCCATGATCGAGCGCCTGCCCTCGCGTCTCTCCGAACGGTGCGTCAACGCCACGGGTTGCCTCACGCTCAGGGACACGGCTGCCGTGCTCGCCCGCGCGGAGGAGGTCGTGCATCCCGATGAAGTGGCCTTCGTCCTCGCGACGCTCCTCGGCGTCAGAACGACAGCGTGACGCGGGCGGCGGCGCGAAGCCGCCGGAGGGTCTCGACGGTCTCTCCGAAGGGGCGTGGTTCGGCGAGGATCTCCTCCCGCAGGGCCTCGCGGACGTCCTCGATGCGTGTCAGGACCACGCGGCGCGCGAGGAAGATGTGCCATCCGGCGATGCCGCGGACCGGCGCGGAGATCGCGCCCTCGGCGAGGCCGGAGATGGCTTCCTCGGCCCCTGGCCCGAATCGTCCCGGGAACCGGACGTCGATGCGGCCGCCCTTATCCCGGGTGGGGATGTCGTCGGACTCGGCGGCGGCGATGATCTCGAAATTCGCGGGCGTGAGGCGATCCCGGATCGCTTCGGCCCGCCGGCGGGCCGCCTCGAAGCGGGCCGCCGCCGCCCGTTCCCGGGCGGCGGGGTCTCCCGAGGGATCGATGGGGACGGGCTCCGCGCGGCAGAGGATGTGAGAGAGGTCGATACGGCGGCCGCCCGGGCCGTAGCGCTCCTCGAAGCGGAGACGGAGCGTGTCGTCGCTCACGATCCGCGCGGCGCGGGCGATGGCGTCGTGCAGGCGCGACATCTCGATGTCGTGGCGGGCGAGGCTCTGCCACGTCGTCTCCGAGAGCCCCGTGGCCGCAAGCTCCGCGGCGCGGAAACGGGCCTCGTCGCCTCCGTGCCGGGCAGCGACGGCGGCACCGCGGGCCTCGGCGGCGAGGCGGTCGAGCTCGGCCGGATCCGGCCGGACGCCGAGGCGGCCGGCCTCGGCGCGGACGAGGACTTCGTCGACGAACTCCTGCGCGTGGACGTGGGCCCTGTGCCGGAACAGCCAGTCGGCGTACTGGCTCCGGGTGAAGCTCCGGTCGCCGACCGTGATGACGACGGGATCGGGATCGGGGCCGCTTCCGGCCAGGAGGAGGGCAAGCAGGGCGCCCGCCGCGCCCGCGGTCCGTCCGTGGATCATGT
>CAYQRN010000030.1:0-30048 GCA_964419995.1 uncultured Planctomycetia bacterium | reverse complement strand
AAGGTACGGATTGCCGCGGCAAACGGAAAGGCCCGGGAGAGCTCCCGGGCCCCTCCGCCGTTTTACTTCTGTGCCTGCAATAGGGTAACGGTCATCCAGAAGTCCAGGGGATCCGTTCTCCCGGGCATACCCGCGCCCGGGCCCCTCCCGCCGCGGCCGCGTCCCATGCCTCCCGGAGGGGCGCCGCCGGAACCTCCCATTCCCCCGGGAGGGGCACCCCCGGACCCGTCCATTCCGTCGGGTGGTCCCCCGCCCATCCTTTCAGAAGGACCACCCGGCCCTTCCCGGCCGCAGCGAGGGCCGCGAAGGGCTCGCGGCGACCCTCCGGGCCGCCGGCCACGAGGATGGCGCCGCGGGGCGTCCAGACGCACACGCCCCCGGGGGTACCGGGGGCATGGACCGCTGCTACGCCCTCGAGGAGCGGCGCGACGTCCGGAACCTGCGCGCCGGCCGGCGCCGCGATGAGGGCGGCGAGGAAGCACGGAAGGACGGGGACGGGGACGGGGAGGCGAAGCGCTCCCGGCCTCGATCGGCGCGACATGGGGCGTCTCCGGACGTTGCCGTAGCGGCAGGCGTCCGGGATTCTACCGAACTGCCGTGGCCGCCGGCATGCCCGTTGGACGCGCCCGAGTCCGCCAGCCGTCCCCGGCGGAGCGGAGCGCCGATGCCCCGTTCGATGGCGCGAAGCGTCGTCTCCTCCTCCGGGGCGAAGAGCGTGATGGCCGTGCCGAGGGCCTGGGCCCGCGCCGTGCGTCCAACGCGGTGGATGTAGTCCTCGGTCTGCTTCGGGACGTCGAAGTTGACGACGTGGGAGATCTCCTCGACATCGATGCCGCGGGCCGCGATGTCGGTGGCCACGAGGACCCGGTACGTGCCCGTGCGGAAGCCCTGGAGCGCCGCGATCCGCTGGGTCTGGCTCCGATTCCCGTGGATGCGCGTGGCCGCGACGCGATTCCTGTGGAGGAAGGCGGCCACGCGGTTCGCCCGGTGCTTCGTGCGCGTGAACACGATGACGCTCCGCATGTCCCGGCGGCCGAGCAGCGTGAGGAGCGCGTCGTTCTTCGAACCTTCCCGCACCGAGAGCGCGACATGGGTGATGCCGGCGGCGGGGGCCGCCGGGCGCTCGATGTTGATCGCCACAGGGTTCCGGAGCATCTCCCGCGAGAGGGCCACGATGGGGTCCGGCATCGTCGCCGAGAAGAAGAGCGTCTGCCGCTCGCGGGGCAGTGCCCGGAGGATGCGCCGGATATCGGGCAGGAAGCCCATGTCGAGCATGCGGTCGGCCTCGTCGAGGACGAGGATGCCGATGCCGGCGAGGCGGCCGTGGGGGCTCCGCATGTGATCGAGGAGGCGCCCCGGAGTGGCCACGACGATGTCGACGCCCCGGCGCAGAGCGCGGACCTGGGGGTCCATGCCGACGCCGCCGAAGATCGCGGCGCCGGTCACGGCCGTGCAGCGGCCGAGCGCCGAGCGATGCTCGTCGATCTGGGCGGCCAGCTCGCGAGTCGGGGTCAGGATGAGGGCGCGCGTCGTGCCCCGGGGGAGCGCCGCGAGTCGATGCAGGATCGGAAGAACGAACGCGGCGGTCTTGCCGCTGCCGGTGGCGGCGCAGGCCATGACGTCGCGCCCTTCGAGGGCGGGCGGGATGGCGTCCCGCTGGATGGGCGTCGGCTCGGTGAATCCGAGTCCGGCGACGGCTGTCTCGAGGTCTCGGCCGAGGCCGAAGGTCTGGAACGTGGGTGTCACGGGGATCAAAAGTCTCCTGCTCTCATCGGATCGCTGGGATCGGGGAGAGCACTGAAAAGCGGGTCGTCGCCGGAAGGCGGCGGGGATTCCGGAGTCCGTCCATCGGACCCGGGTACGGAATCCCCGGTGGGGTTTCGTCTTCGAAGCCTGACGAGAGGGGGCCGGCAGCGTGCTGCACGGCGGTCTCGGCGACCTGGATACGCCCGTATGGACCCCAGCGTGACACACCGGGCGTGTCTCCGCAAGGGCCCTGCGGCGGGATAGGCTTCGGAGCGGGGGTGGCGATACAGTCACGGCGATGGTGGATCGCGAGACCGAAGAGACCCGCGGAGCGCGCCCGGCCGTGGGCCGGACCGTGGAGATCCTGATCGATGGCCTCGCGGAGGGCGGCGAGGGCGTGGGCCGCGCGGACGGATTCGCGGTCTTCGTCGTCGGCGCTCTTCCGGGCGAGCGCGTGCGGGCGCGGATCACGGACTTGCGTCGCTCCTTCGGGCGCGCGGACCTTCTCGGAATCGTCGAACCGTCGCCGGACCGCGTCGATCCACCGTGCCCCGTGTTCCACCGCTGTGGCGGCTGCCAGCTCCAGCACCTCGCGCCGGAGGCGGCTCTCGAGGCCCGCCGCCGCCGCGTCGAGGAGGCCCTCCGGCGCATCGGCCGGCTCGGCGACGTTCCCGTGCTCCCGACCCTCGCCATGGCGGAGCCCTGGCGCTACAGGAACAAGGCCCTCTTCCCGCTCGGGATGACGGGGAAGACCGTCATCGCGGGGCCTTACGAACGCGGCTCGCACCGCATCGTCGACGTGGGCGACTGCCTCATCCAGACGCCCCTCGCGAACCGGATCCTCGCCGACGTGAAGCGCCTCCTCACGCGCCATCGCGTCCCGATCTACGACGAGCGCACCCATCGCGGCACGGCGCGGCATGTGCTCGTGCGTACGTCTCGGTCCACTGGCGAGGCCATGGTCGTCCTCGTCACGCGCACCGACGACATGTCTGCAGAGCGGGCCTTCGCCCGCGAGCTCATGGAAGCCGTTCCGGGGACGGCGAGCGTCTGGAGGAACATCAACCCCGACCGGACCAACGTGATCCTGGGCCCCCGCGTCGTCCACCTCGCTGGCCGGCCGGTCCTCGAGGATCGCCTCCTCGATCTCGTCTTCGAGATCTCGCCCCTCTCCTTCTTCCAGGTGAACACGGAAGGCGCCGAGGCGCTCGGCCGCCTCGTTCTCGCCGCGGCCGCTCCGGTGCCGGAGAGCCTCGTCGTCGACGCCTACTGCGGGACCGGCACTCTCACGCTCCTGCTCGCCCGAGCCGCCGCGCGGGCCATCGGCCTCGAGGTCGCTTCGGAAGCCGTCGCGGACGCACGCCGCAACGCCGGCCGGAACGGCATTGCCAACGCCGAGTTCCGCTGCGGGGCCGCCGAGGATCTCCTGCCGGAGCTTGCCGCCGCGGGCCTGCGCCCGGACGTCGTCGTCCTCGATCCGCCGCGGCGCGGGTGCGACGAGCGCGTTCTTGCCGCCACGGCATCCCTCGGTCCCGCCCGCCTCGTCTACGTGTCCTGCGATCCGGCTACCCTCGCCCGCGACCTTTCCCGCCTCACCGAGCTTGGCTTCCAGGCCCGCGAGGTCCGGCCCATCGACATGTTCCCCCAGACGACACACGTGGAATCGGTGGCTCTGCTCGTGCGGCGATCCGCATGATCGCCGCCGGCGCGGCGAACCCCGGAGGTCACGGGATTCCGTGAGGCTCGAAGGGCGCACCATCGGGCTTCGCCGCCGGGACATCCGGGCGCTCGAACGACTCGGGCGCAGGAAGATCCCTCCCGCGGAGATGGTGAGCCAGGCTCTGGCGAGGGAGATGGCTGCCCTGAGCGCGGCTATCGGACGGCGCACCGGCGTCCTGGCCGATCGCCGGGGTCGCATCATCGCCGTCTCCGTGGGCGACGCGCAGCGCATCGCGATCCCCGACCCGGAGCGCGGCCGCGAGGGCGAGGGACGGCTCAGGGGCGTCCGCTTCATCACGACACGGCTCTCCGGGGGCGCCCTCGCGAGGGGGGAGCTCACGGAGGTCATCCGCCTCCGGCTCGACGCTCTCGTCCAGATCGACGTCGATGATCGGGGCGAGCCTGCCTGGATCCGCGCCGCCCACGTGCTGCCCGGGCCGGCGGGCGGCGAGCCCGTCCGGCTCCTCGAGCCGGTGCGCCCTTCGGCCATCCCCGGCGACTTCGAATCCCTCGTCCTGGCCCTCGAGGACGAGCTCGACCGCGTGGCGCAGGCGACGCGCGAGGTGCGGGACCGTGAGCGCGTGATCCTCGTGATTCCGGCCGCGGGCGGCGACGATCCCGGTGCAGCGACGGAGGATCTTCGCGATCTCGTGGCGACGGCGGGATCGGAGGTCGTGGACGTCCTCGTCCAGCGCCGGGCGACGCCTCACCCGCGGACCCTCGTTGGGCCGGGGTTCCTCGACAGGGTGGCGGAGCGGCTCCTCAGGCTCCAGGCCGATGCCGTCGTCTTCGCAAGGGATCTCTCGCCCTCCCAGGCCCGCGCCATCGCGGAGCACCTCGACACGACGGTACTCGACCGGACGCGCGTCATCCTCGACATCTTCGCCCGCCACGCGAAGAGCGCCGAGGGAAAGCTCCGCGTGGAGCTTGCGCGACTGAGGCATCTCCTGCCCTGGCTCGCGGCCGGAGGGACGGGTCCCTCCCGCGTGCGCGGCGGCATCGGCGGCCAGAGGGGCCGGGGCGAGTCGAAGCTCGAGCTCGACCGGCGCAAGGTCACGGGGCGCATCGAGGATCTCGAACGGCGCCTGGCGCACCTCGCGGGGCGCGGCGTGGTCCGGAGGCGCCGTCGCCGGAGGGCCGGCGTCCCCGCCATCGCCATCGTGGGCTACACGAACGCCGGGAAGTCCACGCTCCTCAACACCCTGGCGTCCGCGGGCGTGACGGCGCGTGACCAGCTCTTCTCGACGCTCGACACGACGACCCGCAGGGTGAGGCTGCCGGGCGGAGGCGCCGCCGTCGTGACGGACACGGTGGGGTTCATCCGCGACATGCCGGCGGATCTCGAACATGCCTTCAGGTCGACCCTCGACGAATTGCACGAGGCCGACGTCCTCATCCACGTCGCCGATGCCTCGGATCCCCGCGTGTTCGCCCACGTCGAGGACGTCCGCACGCGTCTTCGGGAGATGGGGCTTTCGGACGTGCCCGAGATCCTCGTGTTCACCCGCCGGGACCGCATCGACGCGGATGCGTTCCTGCCTCTTGCGAGGATGCGGGGCGGCCGGCTCATCGCGGCGACGGATCCCGCCGGAGTCGCGGAGGTGCTGGCCGCCGCGGCGGACGCCCTCCCGGGGCGGCGGAGCACGGACGACTCGGGGCGGAGCGACGATCCCGCCCCGGCGTGAGACTTCGCGTCAGAACTCCGCAAGGGCGGCGCGCAGCGGCTCCGGAACCGAGAGGAAGGCGGCGCCCCGCGCGAGATCCGCCGTGGCTGAAAGGTCTCCGCGCTCGGCTGTGAGGCCGAGGGCGGCGACGGCCCGCTCGCGGAGCGAGCGGAGGGCCTCTCGGTCGAGGGCGATCCGGAGGAGGACCGGCACGGCGCGGCGGTCTCCGAGGATGCCGATGCCCCGCGCGAGGGCGGCGCGGACGGAGTCGGACCCGGTCGTCTCGAAGGCCGCGAGCAGCGGCGGGAGGACCGACGGATCGGCGAGGAAACCGAGCGCCAGAGCCGCCTGCAGGCGGGGAAGAGGATCGGGTTCGTTCGTCGCCATGTGGAGGAGGCGGCGCGCCGTGGCGAGGTCGCCACGAAGGCCGAGGGCCTCGGCGGCATAACCCCGCACGAGGGGATCCCCCGTCGTCTCGAGGATGCCCCGCAGGGCGTCCGTGGCCCGGCCGCTCATCGTGAGCCCGAGCGCCAGCGCGAGGGGCGCAGCCGCATCGCGGGAGCGCGCGTCGGCGAGCGTCTCGACGAGACGGCGCACGAGAGGTTCTCCGCTGCGCTCGTGGGAGCGGGCGAAGAGGCCGGCGGCGAGCCCCGCGAAGCGGAGATCCGCCGCCGTGCGCGGCGAGCCGAGGACGGCGTCGAGGGCGGTGGCGAGATTCGCGGCCACGGCGGCGCGGGCGTCGTCGCTTCCGTCCGCCTCGGTGACGTCCCGCGCGGCCATCTCGCCGAGCGTGATGAGCGCCGTGGTCCGGACGGCAGGATCCGAGTCCGAGGCGAGGGCGAGGAGCGTTCCGGCGACGCCAGGTTCGAGGCCGCTTGCGAGGAGGCCGAGTCCGCGGATGGCAGCGTGCCGCGTCTCGCGGCGTGTCCGGTCGTCGAGAGCGGCACGTGTGAGAATCGGCAGGGCCGCGCGTTGCCCCGTCCGCCCGAGGGCGAGGGCTGCGGCCGCCTCGACTTCGTTGCGCCAGCCGCCGTCGCGGAGTCCCGTGGCGAGGGTGGCGACGACATCCGCGGCCAGGGAGGGGTGCCGGCCCATGAGACCGAGAGCCGTGGCGGCGGCGACGCCCAGTTCTCCGCGGGCGGAGCCACAGGACTCGACGATGGCCCGGAGAGCGGCGGCGGCCTCCGGTGCGGAAGACCTCCGGAGCGCGAGCGCCGCGTGGGCGCGGAGGGATTCGGGCACTGGGGTCACCCGGTCGAGGAGCCGCCGTCCCGCGGCGCTGTCCGTCGCCATGGCCAGGAGGGCGTCGTGGGCATCCGCGTGATCGAGGATGCCGAGCGCCATCAGGATCCGGCGGCGGTCGCGCGAATCTCCCTCGCGAAGCAGGGTCCGGAGTTGATCGAGGACGGATGCGGCGGTGTCGGGCCGCGCCGATCGGGCCATGGCGATGGCCGCCGCGCCCCGCAGGTGCGGCACCCCCGTGGCGATGCCCGAGAGGGCGGGCAGGATAGAGTTTGCGATCTGTGCGTCGGAGGGGCGGCGGGGGCGATCCACGCCGTCGGCGGCGTCCCGCGACGAGGGCGTGAAGGGGTCATCGCCACGGAAGACCGTGTCGTGATAGCGACCGCGTACGTTGGCCCAGGTCTCCCGCGCGAGGGCCCACCACAGGCGCCATGTTCCGTCGTCGCCTTCGAGCTTGCCGCGGCCGGGTCGGTTGAGCGGGACGGGGTTGCCGGCGGCCCTGCCCGCCCGGGGGTTCCGTGGCGTCCAACCTGGGGTGGGGGCCCAGGGAATGAGGAGTCCGCCCGGCGCCCGGTCGGTCTTGTGGATCCTGTCGGGCTCGGGTTCCCATTCGGGCGGAACCACCATGACCCCGCCGACCGACAGGTTGCCGGGAGGGGTCTGGGCGGCGACGGAGGGAAGCCCCGACCCTGTCGCGGCGACGATGCCGAGAAGAGTGGCAGTGACGAAACTCGAGATGACCTTGCGTGACATGGCACTGCTCCGTGCCCGATGGGCGTTGCAGGGAGAGGTCCTGCAAACCCGGGGCCTCAGCGCGCATTCCGCTCACGCCGTAACTCGCTTGGGAAGAAGAGGTTGGGCGATCGCGCCCGTGCCTCGTGGTGGTGAGCGGCCGGCGTGCGTTTCCGCGTTACCTCGCGGTAACGCCGGAGCACGGGCTCTCAGCCGCGAGTCGAGAGGGCGCTGATGATCGGCCGGCGGGCGGCCGCGAGGCCCGGCGCGAGGCCGGCGATGAGACCGACGGAGATTGCGATGCAGGCGGCGGTGACCATCGTGAAGGGGGCGACCTCGAAGTCCGGCATCACGCTCCGGACCTCCCAGGCGATGACCCGGGCGGCGGGAAAGGAGAGAGCGATGCCGAGGGCCGCACCGACGCCGCAGAGTATGAGCGCCTCGGCCACGTAGAGCACGAGCAGGATCGCGGCGGGGAAGCCGAGGCTTCGCAGCACGCCGAAGTCCCTGACGCGCTCCCGTGCCGAGAGGAGCATCGTGTTGAGGACGATCATGAAGGTCGCGAAGAGTGCCGTGACTGCGATGGTCCCGAAGAGGAGATTCACGTTGCCAAGCCCCGAGATCCACTGGGCCTGGAACGCGCGCTCGGAGGCGGATCGCGTGCGATGGGCGCTGTTCTCGAAGATGGCGTCGATGGCGGCGCACACGGCGCCGGCCAGCTCCGGCCGATCGAGGTCGATCACGAAGGCGCCGACGAGGTTGGTTTCAGCCACCTCGTGCAGATGCTTCCAGTGGAAGATGAGGGTGTTCTCGTCGAAGGCCGGGTTGTCGGCCCGGTAGATCCCGCGGACCCGGAGCCGGTAGACGCCGGGATAGGCCGTGCCGAGAAGCGGCACGACGCCGCCGATCTCGAGGCCGTGGGCCGCCGCCAGCACGCGGCCGACCATGCACCCCTGCAGGTCGGTCTCGAGATCCTCCCACTCGGGCTCGGTGAGGACGATCTCCGCGGGGATCGGGCGGCCGTCGGGGCCGCGGCGGCGATCGCCGTAGACCTCGCGCATGGTCGGGATGTCGGCGGCGATCCGCCCGAAGAAGTTGCGCCCGTCCTTGTACACGCCTCCGAACCACGTCCAGTGCGTGACGCTGCGCACGCCCGGCACCGCCCGGATCTTCGCCTCGTGGGCGATGGGCAGGCCCACGAAGATGCCCACGGCCGATGACGTGACGACGCGCTGGGCCGAGGCGCCCTCGAGGGCTCCGTCGAAGGTCGTCGTCACCGTCCGTGTCAGGCAGACGAGCAGGACCGCCAGCGCGACGCTTCCCACGGTGAGGAGACCGCGGAGGCGCGCCCTTCGGGCGTAGGCATGTGCGAGCCGCCAGGGGATCATGGAGGACGAAGCGTACGCCGCGGCTCCGGCGTCCCAAGACCGCAGGGGCCGTTGCCGCAGGGACGCAGCGGCGCCTCAACCGATGACGAAGCGCCAGGTGTCCGAGAGCCAGAGGGGATGGCCGGATCCGAGGGCGATCGCCTGGATGTAGACGTCGATGCCCGCGAGGGGCAGGGCGGAGGTCAGGTCGAGGGCAAGGCTGCCGATGCCCGCCGACGAGGTCATGGGGATGAGCCCGAGGAACTGGTCGAGGGCGAGATGCGTGTACTGGTTCGGCTGGGTTCCGACGAGAATGGGCGGGCCGAGGTCCGCGGAGACAGCGAGCACGTAGGCGGTCGAGTTGGCGGGGATTCCGCCCGTGAAGGCATGGATCTGGAACTGGGATCCTGCCACCGGTGCGGCGGGGTTCGAGGCGAGCAGGAAGGACGTGGATCCGTACTCGAGGGCGCCTCCGGCCACCTCGAACGTACCCACCGCCAGCACCCGGATGAGGTCGGCGGGACTGTTCGACGGCCCGGTGAACCACGCGACGCAGCCGGGCGACAGGATGTACGCCGCCCTGAAGTCCCTGCCTCCGAGGTAGAAGGGTGTCGGAGAGCCGGCGCCAGGCACGCCGTTGAAGACTACGGCGCGCGTCCCTCCGCCAAAGGGCTCGTCTGCGAAACGCACGAGGCCGCGCGAGGACGGTCGAAGATAGATGATGGGATCGCCGCCGAAGGAGGGGAGCGTCTGGCTGGCCGGCGTCGTCCCCGGCGACCACGAGGTGAACGTGAAGGGTTGACCCGTGCCGGCGGCGCAGTCGCGGCACGTTTCCCAGTCGGCGACAGGGGCGTGGTAGCAGCCGGCGTTCCAGTCATCGTACCAGGATGCAGAGGCGGAGGGATAGGCCTCGTTGGGCAGCCTGCCGACGAAGCAGCGCGCGACGCCCGGTCCGAGATCGTCGTGGATCCAGAGGATCGCCGTGTTCCGCGGACCCGAGTCGATGCCCGAGGAGAGGGGCATTCCGAGGGCCGAGAGGTTCACCGTCGTGTTGTACACGAAAGTCGTTCCATAGGGGGTGAGGACAGCGGCGATGGGCACTCCGGCGGCGGTGATGGCGTCGGCTGCGTAGCCCGAGCCGTCCGCCGTGACGACGAACCCCGTGGGGGCCGCGAGACCGAGAGCGTGGGGGGCCGTGGCGAAGGTGGAGCCCGCAAGTCCCGAGAGCACGACCACGGCATCGTCCGGGGTCCCCGCCAAGAGGTCCGGGCCGGAGCTGTAGGCCACGAAGGCGTCGTCGGAGATGCGTCCGTGACCGAAGGATGACGACGTGGAGACGAGAGCGAGGGGAGAGGGCACCGTGAAGAGCGCCGGCGACCCCGTGCCGAAGCGAAGGACCTCGAAGGCGGCTCCCGAGCCCGCGACACGCGCCGCGGTGCTGGCATTCACGAAGGTGAACGCCGGCTGCACGCCGAGGAGCGACGACACGGTCACCGCGGGCGCGAGCGGGAGCCCAGAAACGAAACAGAGGGGATCATCGGATGTGGATGCGAGCCCGTCGGCGCCGAGACCGCTGTAGATGGCGAGCCCCGATCCGAGAGCGTGGAGCGGCGATCCGATGGCCGCGGATCCCGATGGCGTCACGGACTGCCGCGTGAGCGTGTGGGGAAGGCCCGACAGGATGTGGATCGTGCCTCCCGACGCGAGGGCGATGGTCCCCGCCGCAGTGAAGACCGTGGCGGGCGCGGAGAGATCGAGGGGTGGCTGCAGGACATGATCGAACGCGTGCTGCGCCTTCGAAGAACCTCCTGCGGCCAGAAGCAGAGCGAGGCACACGGCGGAATACTGCCCGATTCGCATGGCCGGACTCCTTCCTGAGGGCGCCGCAGCAAGACCCATGCCGCGACGCCTGAACAGGGGCATTGTGCCCCGGAAGGTGTCCTCGTGTCAGCGAACGATCGGGAATCCCGGGTGTTCAGGGTGTTCCGAAGACGATGCGGAGCCCTCGCGTCAGGGTGGCGCCGCCGATTTCGGGGAATGCCGGACCGGCGGGATCGAGGACGACGGCCTGGGCGAAGCACTCGACGCCCATGAGTGCGGGATTCTGCGGAACCGCGAAGACGCGGGAACCCTGGCCGGCGCCGTTCGTGGGGATGGCCGTCGGCCAGCCCGGCGCGGGCAGGAAGAGCGAGGCGAGGTCGAGGTAGATGTGGCAGCCCGGGCCCGTGGCGATGTCGTCGTGGTGCTCGGACGCGAAGAGGAACGCCGTGGAGTTCGGTCGTGCCGCACTGACGGTCACGGTGAAGTTCGGGGAGCCGATGAACGGAGGGCCCGCCACGAGATTCGGCGCGTTGCCTCCGGGACCGCAGGGGGCGCCGTAGGGCGCGACGACCGCCGGTGTCGGGTGCGGCAGGGGCGAGGTGTACCAGGGCATCGTCGCGGAGTCGCTCCGGAAGAACGTGTCGAGGAGCGCCGCGACCTTGAAACGCGCGAGGACGCCGGGATGCGTGCCGTCCGCGGCGAAGTCCCGGCACTCCCAGGTGAGTCCGTCGCTCCGAGGGACGATCCCGTCGGCCCAGAGGTAGGGACCCCACGCGAGCCACGGGGCGAGCACGGGCCCCGCCGCAGGGTCGTGATTGAGGCCGGGATCGCCGTTGATCTGCGCTTCGATGACCCACTTCACGGCGAAACCCGTCTCGTAGGCCCAGGGCTCGGGATTGAGAGGCGTCGTCGCGTAACCGCCGTACGTTCGGCTGCTCAGGCAGGCGATGCGGCAGTTCGGGTACTTGAGACGCAGCACCTGGGCGATGGCGCGCAGCTCGTCGCGGAGCGTCTCCGCGTGCGCGGGAAACGGCGCTGCCGGCGAGGCATCGGCCTCCTTCACCCAGCAGACCTGGACCTGGAGCGGCGTGACGCCCGCGGCGGCGAGGCGGTTCGCGATGACGTTCCAGAAGTTCGCGGCGGGATTCGCGATCACGGCGGCCGTCTGCCCCCCCTGCGCTCCATCCACGACGACGATGGAGGGGTGGCGGAGCGGATCCGTGTTCGACGTCGTCACGAATGTCGAGAACTCCTGCGTCGTGTTCGACATGCCGATCGAGAGGAGCACGACGCGACCGTCGGGCGCGGGGGCGCCGGCGGCGTTGCGCGGCACGATTGCCGTCGCCGCGGCGAGGCCGGCCGCCTCGTGGGCCGCGGGTTTCGCGTTCGATCCCCCGGGGTAGAGCCCCCCTGAGAACCCCTGGTAGAGGCCGGGACCGAGGTCCGCGAGCGGCACGAGCCCCGTGGACGATCCTGCGCAGTTCTGGGCGGAGAGCGGCGGGACGGGGGCGGATGCGAGCAGGAGGGCGGCGGCGAGGACGGCCAACGCGGGCTTCATCGGAGGTCTCCGTTCCGGCAGGCGCGGAAGGGATGAACACCGGGCCTTCGCGGAGGTTCCGCAGGGGAGCGAGTTCACCAGGGCGCGGGGAGGCTTGCGGCGGGGCGGACGCCGATGAACACCTGGTCGCGGGCGCTCGGGTGGACGTCGATGCCCGGCGCCTCGGCGAAGCGCGTCGAGGACCGGAGTTGCTCGGGGGTGGCCCATACGTTGCCCCCGCGGACGACGCGCTTCGTCCCGGTCCCGGGGCCGCGGGGGTCGCTGGCGGCGCCGCTCGTGTAGGGGGCATACCAGTCCCCGCACCACTCTGCTACGGATCCGATCATGTCGTGGAACCCCCAGGCGTTGGGGGGACGCTGCCCGGACCGGGGCGCCAGGTAGCCTCCGAAGGGGCCCTTCCCGCCGTCGTACCGCGGCGCGTTGTCCCGATACCAGGCCTGGTTCCCATCGAAGAGGTCGCCCCAGGGATACGTCGACGTGGATCCCGCCCGGCAGGCGTACTCCCAGCGGGCCTCGGTCGGCAGCTCGAGCCGGGCCTGGCGGAGGATCGAAGCGGCATCGGTGAAGGTGAGGCTTTTCACGACCGTGTTCCCGAGAGGCGATCCCTTGCCGCCGCGGAGGCGCTCGAGCTGATCGTGGGTGAGCTCGGTCCGGGCGAGGAGGAATGCGTCGACGGCGACGTTGCGCGCCGGCTTCTCGTCGGGCTGCGCGTCGCGGGTCTCGCTGCCCATGCGGAATCTGCCCTCGGGGCAGAGGATGAAGGCGATCCCCGACAGCCGGTGCACGACCTCGACGAGGCCCTTGCCGTTCCAGCCGCCGATATCGAATCCATCGCTCCCGAGGAGCCGGGAGAGCCGCGCAAGGGTGCCGTCGCTGTAGCCAAGGGCGGCCGGCGGCCGGAGGCGGCCCAGCGCTTCGATGACCCGCAGCGCGTTTCCGCTCTCGTTTTCCGGCGCCGTCTCCCGGACCCTCCACCAGGCGCCGCGGAGCTCTTCGGGAACCGCTGCGGCGGCATCCGAGACCTGCGCCGGGTCTCCGGCAGCCTGCTTCGACGAACGCTGGATCGGCGATGGGGCATCCGCCTTCGGATTCGTGATCCGATTCTTGATGGCGGACGGCATCTGCTGTGTCCGGTAGTGAGGTGGCTTCACGACCTTCGTCTTCGGGCGGTTGAGCTGATGTTTCACGGCGCCGGTGGCCACGAGCGCGGCGAAGAGCCCGAGGGCCGCCCCGACCCTGCCCCGCCGTCCCTTCTGCCGGGCGACGGCTTCGGCGGCGCCGTGCTGCTCGGCCACGGCCGTGCGGACGGCCTCGATGGCTTCGTGGCCGCGCATCCAGCCCGGCACGAGGGAGAGTCGGGCCGACGCGCGGCCGAGCCTGCCCTGCTTCAGATGCTCCTCGATGGCGCCGGCTTCCTTCCGGATCCTCCGGAGGAGGTCGGCCTCCTCGCGGTCGAGCTTCTGCTGCATGCGGTCGGGCGCCTCGATGGACTTCCGCCGGAGCTCGATGGCAGTGGCCGCGCCCTTCCAATCGCGCGCCTTCAGGAGTCGCCGGGCTTCGGACGCGAGCCGGCGCCGGCGGGAGGCGCCCGCCGACTTCTCGAGGCGCGCGAAACGCCGGCCGAAGGTGGCGGCGGCGCCGGCGTCGAGGCTCAGGATCCGCGCCAGGACACGGAGCTCCTCCTCCTCCTCGCCCTTGCGCTGGTGCCGGGCTGCCTCTTCGGCGAGACCGGCGATGGCGGCGCGGGTTTCCCGGACTTTCTTCTCCATGCGCCGCGCACCCTCGCGCCAGGACTCTCTGGCCCCGAGGCGCGCCGTCTCCGGGAGGCCGGCGAACGGCGCGGCGAGGGCCTCCATCCTCGCGAGATCCTTCCCGCGGCGCGCGGCCTCGAGGGCTTTCCACTTCGGCGCGAGATCGTCCACGAGGCGCACATCGGCGCCGCATTCCGTGCAGTGTGCGACGGAGCGGCGGATCTGCGCCTCGCAGGCTCCGCAAGGGCGGAGCAGGGACTCGCCGCAGGCGCCGCAATGCTGGGCGGCGCCGTCGGCCGGTCTTCCGCAACCCGGGCACGTCTCGGCCGGCGCGGCCGGCGGATCGGCGGGCCGCGTGACGGCCTCCTCGAGGGCATCGCGGAAGTCCTTGACGGAAGCGTAGCGGCGCCGCGGATCCGGATGCGTGGCCTGGGAGACGATGGCCCGCCAGGGCGCCGGGACGGAATCGAGGTGCACGGGGGGCTGGAACCGCGTGGCAAGGACGTAGAGCGTGGCTCCGAGGCTGTAGATGTCGGACGCCACGGAGGACTTCCCCGTGATCCTCACCTCCGGGGCCATGAAGGCCGGCGTGCCGCGGACGTGGCGCGTGCTCTCGGCCGAGAGGAGGAGACTCGGATCCGCCGCCGGGAGGATGCGTGCGAGGCCGAAGTCCCCGAGCTTCGGCAGATCGCCATCCATGAGGACGTTCGATGGCTTGATGTCCCCGTGGATGACCTTTCGCGCGTGGGCGCGCGAGAGAGCGTCGCAGACCCCGGAGAGGAGCTTCTGGATGCGGCGGGGCTCGATGTCCTGCGGCTGGCGATGGAGCCAGTCGAGAAGCGTGCCGCCGTCGATGAGCTCCATGACCATGAACACATGGGAGTCGGCGACGCCGCAGTCGAGCATGCGGACGATGTGGCGCGAGTCGAGCTCCCGCTGGACTTCCGCGGCCCTGAGAACCCGGTCGCGATCCGCCGCCGGGAGGGCGTCCGTGCGCTTCAGCGCCACGTCGCGCCGCAGGCGGCGGTCGAAGGCCCGGAAGACCTCGGCCTCCCCGCCGCGGCCGAGGGATCCGCGGATCTCGAATCGCGGGGGTGAGCCATCGGCGGACGGCGGCCATTCCCGGTCCATGGCGGCCGGGTCGGTTCGAGGAGGCGGACCGTCGAATGTGCCGGAGTCCATCACGGGCGGGGGTCGGCGGAGGGGCCGTTCCTCTTCGGGCCTCGGTTTCCCCGACAGTATAGAAACGCCGGAGCCGTCCCACCCGCGAACAAGCGCTGCCGGACGGCCGGCGAGGAATCGCCGGCGCCCCCGGCGGCGGTCCGCGGGGGGCCGCCCTCGACCGAACCCGTTGTCCGGCAGCGTCTTGCCCTTCCGGGGGCAGGAGGTTCAGAAACTCGCGCGGATGGCGATGACGAGTGTCGTCTCGGTGCCGGGGAGATTCGCCCGGTGCAGGATCTGCCACTTCCCGGCGTCGAGGAGCAGGTTCGGGAGGAGGCGCGTCGAGCGGACGCGGGGAAGCTCGACGGCGCCGAGGCGGGAGGCGCCGATCGGGAAGGTCCGGAGGCCGGCGGACCTCTGTCGGGCTCCGGGGACCGGCGCCGAGTCTGCCGCCGGGGCGACCGGTTCCGTGACGGTGACGGCGCCATCGAAGCGACAGCCGTCCGGTCCGGCGATGTCGATGCGGCCCGAGACCGCGAGCCCCGTGAAGACCGACGCGATGACCGGATCCCCCGTGGAGGCGTCCTGGGCGATCTCCACGTCGTGATCCTTCACGTAGGCTGTCTGGGAACCCGTGATGGCGGCGAAGTCGTCTCCGGCCACGGCCGTGGCGGCGATGCACGTGCCGAGCGACGCGGCGATGGCCGCCGCGTCCTCCTGGCTATCCGCAGCGCCGGCGGCGACGTGTCCGGCGCGCAATTCGATGGTGATGGTTCTGGCCCTGTCCCGCGCGGCCGTCTCGAGGACCTCCCTCACGCGGGCCGGGAGTCCTTTCGCTCCGGGCGTGCAGATGACGGTCCCGGCCTCGGCGATCTGGTAGAGGATGTCGTCCATATCTCCGTCGCGGGTCTCGAGGCGAAGACGTTCGATGAGATCGTTGCGCGTGAGACGGGGGCTCTGATCCTCGTCATCGTCGCCGGTGTCGACACGGAGCTCTCCGGGGGTGTCCGTCGGCCGGGGGTCCGCCGGACCGAGGAGGACCGTCCGGCGCCGCGGCAGGAGAAGCTCGGCTGCGGGAAGGAGCCCCTCGGGCCGTGCCTCCTCGGCGAGGGACTCCTCCGTCACGGTGACGAGGAAGACGCCATCGGAGCCCTCGCAGGCGCCGACGAGGATGCCGCCGCCGCTCGGAACCACGGCCGTGGCGGCGCAGGCGCTGAAGATCGTGCAGGGAAGATGGACGCGGCCGGCATCCTGCGACCCGATGTCCACGACCGGCAGGTCCGCGTCGGAAAGCCGGCTCGTCCGCCCCTGCATCCGCAGGAGGAGGCGGCCGCCGGTGGCGCCGTCCACCCGGACGGAGCCGAGGAGACCGGTTGTGAGGGTGCCGATGACCGGGTCGGCGATGCTGGCGCCCTGGGCGACCTCCGCGTCATAGTCCATGACGAAGGCCTCGCGCGCCACGCTCTCGATCGGCGCGGTCTGCCCGAGGCGGACGACGGTCTCGAAGACACGGGCTCCATGCGTGGCGCGCAGCCGGGCCGCCACGTCGGCCGGATCGAGGACGCGGCGGCCTTCATCTCGCAGGACGGATCCGGGCAGCGCCACGAGGCGGACCCGCGCGGCGCGGGAAGATTCCCGCTCGAGGGCCCTGAGGCTCCGGGCGAACCGCGCGTGGATCTCCTCGGAGGCCCGGAGGACGAAGAGCCCCTGCTCTTCCGATGACTCGATGTCACCGGCGGGTACTCCGGCGAGACGGAGCGCGAGTTCCGCCGGAGGGTCCGACGCGAAGGCGATGCGCTCGCGTCTGAACCGCCCGAACTGACGGCGAAGAGCCTCGTCGCCCTTGACCCAGGTGTCGAATGGCGCGTTGAGGGCGTCGATCTCGAAGCTCCGGACGGCGAGCGATCGCTCGAGAGCGCGCAGGTCGTAGATCCGGGGGATCGACCGTGTCTGCGCCGGCAGGCCCGGGCCCGCGGCCATCAGGGCCAGAACGGCGAGGATGAGATGTCGCATGCTGTGTCGTCTCCGGGCAGGGTCGCGCCGAGGTATGGCAGCCGCGCCGGCGGCGTCCGTCCAGCCCGCCCATGGGACGTCGCCCGGGTGCGTCCGTAACAGAGCCCGCCCGCGCGAGCCGATCGGCTCGGATCAGGCGCCCCGGCTTGATGAGCCCCGGCCACCGGTGTAAGCCTCCCCCGATGGAACTGAGGTTCACGAACACGCTCACGCGGAAGAAGGAGGTCTTCGAGCCCCTGACTCCCGGCATGGTGGGCATCTATGTCTGCGGCCCGACGGTCTACAGCCATGCCCACCTCGGACACGCGAAGTCCTACATCTCGTTCGATGTCATCGTGAAATTCCTCCGCCACCTCGGGTACAGGGTGCGCTACGTCCAGAACATCACGGACGTGGGGCATCTCCTCGACGACTCCGGGGAGGATCGGATCCTGCGCCGCGCGCGGCTCGACCAGGTCCATCCCTACGAGATCGTCGACACCTACATGCGGTCGTACTTCGAGGACATGGAGAACCTCGGCGTCGCGCACCCGAGCTTCTACGTCCGCGCCACCCAGCACATCGTCGAGCAGATCGAGCTCGTGAAGGTCCTCCTGGCGAAGCGCCATGCCTACGTGGTGGACGGGAGCGTGTATTTTTCCGTGGCGTCCTGGCCCGGCTACGGCATCCTCTCGGGACGGCGCACCGAGGAGCAGGTGGAGGGGACCCGGGTCGGACCGCGGGGCGAGAAGCGCGATCCCAGGGACTTCGCTCTCTGGAAGAAGGCCGAGGGCGGGCACATCCTCCGGTGGCCGAGCCCCTGGGGCGAGGGGTTCCCCGGCTGGCACATCGAGTGCTCGGCCATGGCCATGAAGTACCTCGGCGAGACCTTCGACATCCACGGCGGCGGGCTTGACAACCAGTTCCCCCACCACGAGTGCGAGATCGCCCAGAGCGTCGCGGCGACGGGGGGCGGCTTCGCGCGGACGTGGCTCCACAACAACATGGTCACGGTGGACGGCACGAAGATGAGCAAGTCGCTCGGAAACACCGTGACGATCAAGGACCTTCTCGCCGCCGAGCGGCGGGAGGTCATCCGTGCCTTCGTGCTCGGTACCCACTATCGCAGCACGATGAACTACACGTCCGAGGCCATCGCGGCGACGCGCACCGGGCTGTCATCGCTCCACGAGGCGGCGGCGCGGGCCCGGGCCCGCGCGGCCTCGGCGCCGGAGACCGGGGATGCGGCCGCGGCGGAGTCCCTGGCGGGGGCGGCGGAGACGGCGGCTCGGGACTGGTCGGCCGCCATGCACGACGACGTCAACGCGCCGGCCGCCATCGCCGCGCTCCACGATCTCGCGCGGTCCGTGAACCGTGCTGCCCAGGCGGCGACCACGACGGCTCGGGCCGCATGGCTCGCGGCGGACCGCGTTTTCTCGATCATGGGCGGCGACGTCCTCGGCGTCATCCCGAAGGAGCCCGCCGGCGCGTCCGGCTCGCTCGAGGGCGGCCGCTTCGTGGACCTCCTCCTCGAGGTCCGGACGCGGCTCCGCGAGGCCAGGCAGTTTGCCCTCACGGATCTCATCCGGGATCGCCTCGCGGCCCTCGAGATCGAGGTCATGGACGGGAAGGACGGCGCGAGCTGGAAGCCGAAGAACGCCTGAGGGCGTCCCCGAGCGCCCTCCGGCCCTCCGCCGGAGGGCGCCGGGAGCAGGGAGGACGATGGACGGCGGCGAGGCCTGGGTGGTCGATGCCTTCGGCTGCGATCCCGCCGCCCTCCGTTCGGCGTCCGCCCTCGGGGCCGTGTTCGACGCCGTCGTGAGCGACCTTCGCCTGAACCCCGTCGCCCCGGCCGTCTGGCATGCCTTCCCGTCGCCCGGTGGCGTCACGGGTTTCCTCGTACTCCGGGAGTCGCACCTCGCCTGCCACACCTATCCCGAACATGGATTCGCCGCCTTCGACCTCTATGCCTGCGCGCCGGGGCGGGAGTGGCCCTGGGCCGCCCGCCTGGCGGGGCTCATCGGTGCCCGCCGCGTCGACGTGCGGCGCCTGCCGCGGGGCGGAGGCACGCCGTGACCGCGAAGACGTCCGGCTGCCCCGCCTGCGGGGCGACGCTCGAGTTCGCCGGCGCGGCGACCCTGTTCGTCGTGTGCCGGTACTGCGGCGGGGCGTCGCGACGAACGGATGTCCGGCTCGAGCTCATCGGGAAGGTGGCGGAACTGGCGCCCATCCTGTCCCCCCTTTCCCTCGGCGCGCGCGGTCGCTTCGAGGGGCGGGGCTTCACCGCGGCGGGGCAGGTGCAGCTCGACCACGGCGCCGGCCCCTGGAACGAGTGGTGCCTCCTTCACGACGACGGCGCCGCGAGCTGGCTCGCGGAGGCCCAGGGAGAGTTGCTGCTCACGAAGGCGGTCGCCCTACAGGGCGTGCGCCTCCCGGAGGGGCTCGAGCCGGGCGACGCCGTGGATCTCGGGTCCGCCGGGAGGTTCACGGCGGCGGAGATCGGGCAGGGGCGCGTCGTGGCGGCGCGCGGCGAGTTTCCGGCGGAGATCACTGCCGGCGAAACCTTCCAGTACTGCGACCTGAGGGGGGGTGGTGGCGGATTCGCGACGGTGACGTTCGACGAGGAACGGATCATCGACTCGTGCTTCGCCGGCCGCCGCGTGACCCTCGAGGATCTCGCCCTCGATTCCGCCACGGTGGAGGCGCAGGCCGAGCGGCTCGTCGCCGCGCGGAAGATCGGGTGTCCCCGCTGCGCCGCGCCCATCGACGTCCGAGACCCCGTCCACGCCCGCCGCGTGGCCTGCGGCGCCTGCGGCGCGCTGCTCGATCCCTCTTCGGAGGATCTCGCCGTCCTCGGGGTCTCGGAGAAGCTCCGGGCGAAGCCCCGGATTCCCGTGGGGGCGCTCGGCCGCCTCTTCGGAGCGGACATGGAGATCCTGGCGTTCCTCGTCCGGTCGGTGACCGTGGAGGGGAAGCGCTGGCCCTGGCACGAGTATCTTCTTCGCCGTGCGGACGGGGCGTACCGCTGGCTCGTCGATGCGCGCGGGCACTGGACGTTCGTGGAGCCTCTCGATGTTTCGGCCGTGACCCGGCAGGGGCTCGTCGCGAAGTACCACGGAGAGACGTACCGTCACTTCTCCGGGGGCATGGCCGTCGTCGACCACGTCCAGGGCGAGGTGTACTGGGAGGTGGCCGTCGGCGAGACGGTCATGACGGACGACTTCATCCGGCCGCCCCGGATGCTGAGCTTCGAGAAGACCGGCGCCGGGGACTGCGTCGAGCTCAACGTCTCTCTCGCGACCCACGTGGACCGGGAGACCCTTGCCGCGGCCTTCGGGCTCAAGGCCCCTCTGCCGCGACCCTCCGGCGTGGGGCCGGCGGAGCCGAACCCCGCAGAGCCGCGTCCTCTGCTCCGGCGCTTCGGCGCCCTCGCCGCGTGCCTCCTCGGCCTCTTCGTCTTCTTCCGCTTCTGGGAACGCGACGCGGTGGTCCTGCGGACGGTCGTGACGCCGCCGGCCGCCACGGCGACTCCTGCGGATTCGGAGGCCGCGGTCTTCTTCTCGGAGGAGTTCCGACTCGAGCCGGCGCGGGCCAACGTGGCGGTGCGGATCGCGGCGTCCGTCCGCAACGGCTGGATCGGCGTGGACGGCGCGCTCGTGAATCTCGATACGGGGGACGTCGATCAGTTCTCGGTGGACGCAGAGCGGTGGTCCGGCGTCGAGGGCGGCGAGGCCTGGTCCGAGGGGAGCGGCCGCGGTACGGCCTTCATCGGATCCGTGCCGGCGGGCCGCTACGCGCTCAGGCTCGATCCGGCGGCGGAGCAGGGCGGAGTCGGCGTCCCCTGCGTCGTGGAGGTCCGCTCGCAAGTGCCCTCCACCGTGCGGCCTTTCCTCATCCTCCTCGTCCTCGCGCTGCCTCCGGTCTTCTCGCTCATCCGGCGCGCAGCCTTCGAGACCCGTCGCTGGTCGGAGAGCGATCACGCCCCCTGACGGGAGGAACCGCGGATGAAGAAGAAACTCACGGTCTACACGGGGCTCGCCGTCGTGCTTCTCGCACTCTACGCGGCGGGCGAGTTCCTCGGCTGGGAGGCGGGCGGCGCGTCGCATGCCCGCGTCGATCCATCCGTCCGCCAGTCTCCCGGCGGATGGCGGAGCTGGACGTTCTGGCACCATGGCTATCGCGGAGGGAAGTGAACGATGAACTGGCAGCACACGTTCCAGCAGCTCCTGGCGGTCCTGCTCTTCAGCATCGTGGGCATCGCCGTCTTCGTGACGGCCCTGCGGGTGATGCAGAAGGTGAGCCCCTTCTCCATCTCGAAGGAACTGTCCGAGGACCACAACGTCGCGCTCGGCGTCGTCATGGGCGCCGTCCTGCTCGGCCTCGCGATCATCATCGCCGCGGCCATCACCGGGTGAAGATCCACCTCGTCTTCGTCACGGTCTTCGTCATCGCGGCGGCGGGGCTCGGCTACGAGCTCGTCGCCGGATCCCTCGCCTCCTACCTGCTCGGCGATTCGGTCACGCAGTTCTCGACGGCCATCGGGCTCTACCTCTCGGCCCTCGGGCTTGGCTCCTGGCTCTCGCGCTTCATCGTCGAGGATCTCATCCGCCGGTTCATCGACATCGAGCTGGCGGTGGCCCTCGTCGGCGGGACCTCCGCGGCGGTCCTCTACTTCGCCTTCGGCTCGGGAAGGTGCTTCCGTCCGGCGCTCTTCGTCGAGATCGTCGCGACGGGCACTCTCGTGGGCCTCGAGATCCCGCTCCTCCTCCGCATCCTCAAGGACGAGATCGAGTTCCGGGATCTCGTGGCGAAAGTCCTCACGCTCGACTACGTGGGTGCTCTGCTCGTCTCCGTGGCGTTCCCGCTCGTCTTCGTCCCGCGGCTCGGCCTCCTCCGTACCGCTCTCGTCCTCGGGCTCGCGAACGCCGGCGTGGCGCTCTGGAGCACGACGATCTTCGGGGAGAGGTTGCGCCGCCGGATGGGGCTCCGGATCCGCTGCGCGGGCGTCCTCCTTCTCCTCGGCACCGGGCTCGTCCTGTCCGAGCGGATCACGTCGCTGGCGGAGTCCGAGGCCTACGCCGACGAGATCGTGCTCGCGCGAAACACGTCCTACCAGAGGATCGTCGTCACGCGGAATGCAGCGGGGTTCCAGCTCTTCCTGAACGGCGCCTTGCAGTTCTCGTCGGCGGACGAGTACCGCTACCACGAGGCGCTCGTGCATCCCGCCATGGCCCTGGCGGCGGAGCCGCGGCGTGTGCTCGTCCTCGGCGGGGGGGACGGTCTCGCTGTCCGGGAGATCCTGCGCCATCCGGGCGTCGAGCGCGTGACCCTCGTGGACATCGACCCGGAGATGACGGGGCTGGCCCGGACGTTCGCGCCCCTGCGGGAGCTCAACGGCGCGGCGCTCGATGATCCTCGCGTGACCCTCGTTCACGAGGATGCCATGAGATGGCTCGGGGAACGACGGGGCCCCTTCGACGTCATCGTGGCGGACTTCCCCGACCCCGCGAGCTTCTCCCTCGGGAAGCTCTACACGACGGCCTTCTACGAGCGTGCCGGCCGCAGCCTCGCCCCGGACGGGGCCATGGCCGTGCAGGCGACGTCGCCGCTCTTCGCGCGCCGCGCCTTCTGGTGCGTCGTGCGGACGATGGAGGCGGCCGGCTTCCATGCAAGTCCCTACCACGCCTTCGTCCCGTCCTTCGGCGAGTGGGGCTTCGTCCTGGCCGCGTGGCGGAGGTTCGATCCGCCGGACCGCGTGCCATCGGGGCTCCGGCACCTCGACGCCGCGGCGATGCGGAGCCTCTTCGTGCTGCCCCCGGATCTCGGCCCGGTCGATGTCGAGCCGAACCGGCTCAACACGCAGAGCCTCGTCCACTACTACGAGGAGGAGTGGCGTCGCTGGAACTGACGCGCGGCGCCGGGCGCGGCGGCGTCCGTGGTCTTGCGTCGCCCCGAGGGCGGGTGCGTTATCGTCCGCCGTGCGACGGAGACGTCTTCGGTCCATGGATCGCCGCCGGTTCCTCGGGGTCCTGGGGGCGGCGGCGCTGGCCCCGGTCCTTCAGGGATGCGGAACGCGCCGCACGATCGAAGGCGGGATCGTCGGGGCGGCTCACCGGCGCGGACACCGCCTCTTCGAGCCTCCTCCGGGACCCGCCACGACTGTCGACGAGACCGGCGTCGTCATCGCCGGCGGCGGCGTCGCCGGACTCGCGGCGGGCTGGAAGCTCGCGAGGTCGGGGTTCGACGACTTCGTTCTCCTCGAGCTCGAGGACGACATCGGGGGCACGGCCGTGGCGGGGGCCAACGACGTGTCCGCCTTCCCCTGGGGCGCCCACTACGTCCCCGTCCCGACCCGGGACCAGCGCGCACTCTGCGAACTGCTGGCGGAGGCGGACGTCATCGCCGGCTTCGACGCCTCCGGGCGGGCGCGGCCCCGCGAGGAGTGCCTCGTGCGGGCGCCGGAGGAGAGGCTCTTTCACCGCGGTTCCTGGATGGAGGGGCTCTGGCTCCGCGACGGCGCGGACGACGCGGACCGGAAGGAGTTCGATCGGTTCCAGGCGATGGCATCGGAGCTGGCGCGCCGCCGGGACCAGGAGGGCCGGCGGGTCTTCACGATTCCCGTGGCCCGATGCGGGCGCGATCCGGAGACCCTCGCGCTCGATCGGATCTCCATGGCCGAGTGGCTCGCGCGGAACGGATACCGTTCGCCCCGGCTGCTCTGGTACGTGGACTACGCCTGCCGGGACGACTACGGCTCGTCTCCCGCGACGACGTCGGCCTGGGCGGGGCTCCACTACTTCGCATCCCGGCAGGACGGCGACGGAGGCGTTCCCGCCGAGTTCCTCACCTGGCCGGACGGGAACGGCTTCCTCGTCCGGGCGCTGGCGGCGCCGCTCGCCGGACGCATCCGCACCGGCGCCACGGTCCTTGCGGTGGACGAGCGCGAGGGGCGAGTCCTCGTGACCTGGGTGGAGGAGCGGACGGGCGTGCTGCGGGCGCTCCGGGCGCGGCGATGCGTCGTGGCCCTGCCGCAGTTCGCAGCGCGGCGGATCCTGCGGGGGGCGGATGCCGCCGCGGACGGGTTCGTCCACTCCCCGTGGGCCGTGGCCAATGTGACCCTCGCGTCGCGGCCCGCATCGCGGGGATTCCCGGAAGCGTGGGACAACGTCCTCTACGAGAGTCCGTCGCTCGGCTACGTCGTGGCGACCCATCAGACCGATCGCCGGGACCGGGCCACCGTCTGGACCTGGTACCGTCCCTATCCGGACGGCGATCCGGCGGCAGCACGGCGGGCGCTTCTCGGGCGGCCGTGGGAGTCCTGGCGGGACGAGATCCTCGCGGATCTGCGCACGGCCCATCCGGACATCGAGGATCACGTGACGCGCATCGACGTGCGCGTCTGGGGGCACGCCATGGTGCGCCCCTCGCCGGGCTTCCTCTTCGGTGGCCGGCGCGAGGCGGCCGCGCGCCCGCGGGGCCTTCTCCACTTCGCGGGAGCCGATCTCGGCGGCCTTCCGCTCTTCGAGGAGGCGCAGTGGTCCGGCGTGCGCGCGGCGGAGGAGGTCCTCGCTGCCCTCGGCCGGTCGTTCGAGTCCTCTCTCTGAGGCGCGGGCCGGTCAGGCGCCGCAGAGCGTGGTCGACCCGGCGTTGTCCGGGCGCGGGCGCGAAGCGACAATGGGCGCCATGTCGGAGGCAGGGCGGCTGGTTGCCATCTTCATCTACCCCGGGAGGGGCGGGCCTGCCCGGGCCCTCGAATCCGTCGATGTCATTGCCGGGCGGGGACTCGAGGGCGACCACGAACGCCATCCGCGGCGCCATGCGACCGTGATCTCCGCCGAGTCGTGGCGGGAGGCCCTGGCGGAGCTCGGCGTCGCGCTTCCCTTCGAGGCGAGGCGGGCGAACCTCGTTCTCGAGGGCGTTCCGCTGCCGGAAGCCCTCGGCCGGAGGATCCGGATCGGGGCGGTCGAGCTGGCCGTGGGCGGCGAAACCACGCCCTGCGGCGTCATGGACGCCGCGCTGCCGGGGCTCCGGGAGGCGCTCGCGAAGGGCGTGCGCTGCGGAGTCTACACCACGGTCGTGACGCCCGGGCGGATTCGTGTTGGCGACAGGGCGGAACTCGTCGCTCCGCCGCCCGGGGGCTGATCCCGATCCCGAAACGAACGAAGCCGGCCCGAGTGGGGCCGGCTTCGGCGCGATGCGCTCCCGCCGGACTCCGTGGCGGAGGACCGGCGGGCGGCGTTCCTGCTACGGCTCGGTGATCGTGACCGTCTGGCCGGCGAGATCCCGCGGCACGACGCCGGTGAAGGTCAGCGAGCGCCCCGAGGGGAACTGGACCTTCACGGCGTAGGTGACCGAGGGCGTCAGGCCGAAGACCGCCCGGCGCGGGTCCTGCGAGCCCCGGCCGCGACCGCCGTTGATCTCGCGGGTGGCGAGAGTCGTCGTGCCGGTCGAGTCCATGAGCCACACGGTGGCGCCGATGGCATCCTTCGCCGAGTGCGACGCCGTGGCCTTGCCGTTCACGATGACCGTCAGGTAGCGGTAGTTGTTGATGTCGTTACGGTAGAGCACGCTCGTTCCCGCGTGGTTGCCGGCGAAGATGTCGAGGTCGCCGTCGCCGTCCACGTCGGCCTGCTGGACCATCCGCGAGTCGCCCGAGGAGTCGACGCCGGAAGCGGCGCCCACCTCGCTGAACTCCCAGATGCCGTCGCCCGCCACCTGGTCTCCCTGGTTGAGGAAGAGGCGGTTGGCGCCGTTGCGGCCCACGTAGAGGTCGATGCGGCCGTCGCCGTTGGCGTCGCCCGCGACCAGGTCCTGCCAGGCCGCGGCCGTGTCGATGCCCGCGAGGACCGCGTTGTCGGTGCCGAGCGTCGACGAGGTGAAGGTGCCCGCTCCGCCGTTCACGAAGAGCTGGTTGGCGCCTCCGGCCCCGCCCGCGCCCACGATGAGATCGAGGTCGCCGTCGTTGTCGTAGTCGACGAAGATGGCGCCCGATGTGCCCGTCGCGTGGTTGAGCGAGACGCCCGAGGTGACGCCGGCGATCTGCGTGAAGGTGCCGAGGGCGTTCCGGTAGAACAGGCCCGGCGTCGTGTCGCCCCAGAGGACGTCCGGATCGGCGTCGCCGTCGAAGTCCGCCACCGCGCCGAACCACGGCGCCGTGACGATCGTGTCGAGGCCCGATCCGAAGATGTCCGTGAAGGACGCGCCCGCCGAGTTGTTGCGGAGCAGCTCGTTGCCGAGGCCGTCGGCGTCGGCGATGACGAAGTCCGTGTCACCGTCCTGGTCGTAGTCGAACCAGTACGCCCCGTAGAGCGTGCCGAGGGCGCCGGCGCCCAGGGTCGCGGTCACGTCCGTGAAGGTCCGCGTCCCGAGGCCGACCCAGTCGTTGCGGAGCAGCGTCGCGCCGCCCGACGTCTGGACGAGGAGCAGGTCGAGATCGCCGTCGTTGTCGTAGTCGCCGAACACCGCCGACGCGTCGGAGGCGAAGGTGCCCGCCGTTGCCGTGATGTCGGTGAAGACGCCGGTGCCGTCGTTCTCGAAGAGCCGGTCCTGGTCGCCGACGAAGAGGTCGAGGTCGCCGTCGTTGTCGATGTCCTGGAAGGAACCACCCGCGACGTTTCCGGTGACCCCGAGCCCGGCCGTCACAGAGACGTCCGTGTAGGGGACGGCCGGCGCAACGGGGTTCTGGACCACGGAGATCGACGTCGAGCGATAGTCCGCCGTGACCGCGGAGCTGTCGTTGAGGGCCGCGTCCCGGCTCACGACGGACAGCGCGTTGGTGGCGGACAGCGTCAGGGTGACGGCGATCGAGAAGTTCCCGGCGGCGCTCGTCGTGCCGCTGGCCGTCGCCGCACCGCCGGTGATGACGATGTTGGTGCTGGCCGGCCCCGTGCCGGTGAGGGTCTGGGACGAACCGCTCGTGGGCGTCGTGACGGGATCGACCACCGGCGCGACCGGCGCCACCGTGTCCTTGGTGAAGGCGGACGCGAAGGAGGTGGAGCTCGTGTTGCCCGCGGCGTCCGTGAGGTTTGCGGTCACCGACACTGCGCCGTCGGCGAGGCCCGAGCAGTCGAGTCCGGTGGCGCTGAGGATGCCGCCGCCGGCCGGAGCCGAGTAGGGGCCGAAATTCGCCGTGCCACCCGAGGAGTACACGAACGTCGCGCTGTCGTCGGCGTTGGAGCCGGCGGGGAACGTGACATTCATGGCCACAGAGCTGACGGTAGCCACGTTGATGGTGTCGGCGGGGACCACGCTGACGATGGTCGGAATCGTGACGGCCGTCGGCAGGGCCGGGACCACGACGTCCTTGGCGAAGCCGGCGTAGACGTTGGCAGCGGTATTGCCAGCCGTGTCGGACACGTTGACCGTGACCGTGACCGCGCCGTCCGTGAGGCCGGAGCAGTCCACGCCCGAGTACGTCACCGTCCCGCCGCCCGAGGGGATGGCCTGGGAGCCGGACGTCGCCGTGCCGACGCCGGTGAGCGTGACGCTCGCCGTCTGGTCGGCCGGAGTCGTGCCGGGGAAGGCGACGTCCACCGCCACCGCGTTGACGTTCGCAAGAGCGATGTGGTCAAGCGTGTTGCCGGCGCCCACGGGGATCGTGGCTCCCGTGGAGGATGTGATCTGCGTGTCCTTCGTGGCCGTCGTGCCGGTGAACGCCGTCGGGTTGCCGGCGGCATCCGTCACGGTGCCGGAGAGGTAAGCCGAGCCCTCCGCGAGGCTCGAGGTGTCGATCGTCGTGTAGTCGAGGTTGCCGCCGGCGCCAGGGACGGCCTGGGAGCCGGTGGTGACCACGAAGGCGCCGTCGGTGAGGGCGACAACGGCCGTGCCGGTGGACCCGGCGGACCACTGCGTTCTCACGGTGACGGCCGACACGGTCGACGCGTTGATCCAGTTCGCTGGATTCGTGCCGCTCACCGCCACGAACATCCCCGTCGGTGCCAGGGGCGCCACCGTGTCCTTGGTGGCCGCTGTTCCGTTCATGGACGCCGTGTTCCAGGCGGGATCGGAGACCGAGATGGCCAGGGTGACGGCCCCGTCGGCGAGACCGGAGCAGCCAAGCCCGCTCCAGCCGAGACTCCCGCCGCCTGCGAGCGGCGTGGAGGGGCCGGCCACGACCTGGTTGGTCCCGTCGCTGAGGGTCAGCATGACGGTCTCGTTGCCGGCGGTGGTGCCGGGCCACGTGCTCGTCACGTCGACGCCCGTGGCCGTCACGATGTTGATGTAGTTGGCGGGGTTCTGGGCGCCGGCCGGGACCTGGCAGACCGTGGGCACCACCGGCGCCACGGTGTCCTTCGTCGGGTTGGTCCCGGCGAAGGTAATCGAGTTGCCGGCGAGGTCCGTGACCGTGACCGTGAGGGTCAGGACGCCGTCGTTCATCGCGCTGCAGTCCTGGTTGACGTAGGTCTGGGTCGCCGGCGCCACCGGCGGCGGCGTCGGACCGAGCACGATGGGCGGGTTGACGCCGTCCGTGAGCGTGCAGGTCGCGAGGTCGGTCGCCGCCGTGCCGCCCGGCCAGACGAGGTCGATGGTGACCACGGTCACCGTCGTGCTGTTGATGTAGTGCGCCGGGTTGTTGAGGCCGGCCGGAATCAGCGCCGAGGTCGGCGTGACCGGCGCGACCGTGTCCTTGGTCGCATCCGTGCCCGTCGAGGCCGCGGCGTTCCCGTAGGTGTCCGTGATGGTCACGGCGAGGGTCAGGGTCCCGTCCACGAGGGAGGAGAGGTCGAGACCGGCGAAGTCGACGTTGCCGGCGCCCGCCGTCCCGTTCTGGCTGGACGTCGTGACGCTGTTCGTGCCATCCGAGATCACGACCTGGACCGTGTCCGTGGCGACGCTCGAGGCACCGACCGTGACGCGAACCGTGGCCGCCGTCTGCGACGTGGCGTTCACGTAGTTCACCGGGTTGCTGGCCGTGGCGGCCACGAACGCGGACCCGAAGGACGTTGGCGCCGTCGTGTCCTTCGTGGCGTTGGTGCCGTTGAAGGACGCGGTGTTGCCGGACGCCTCGGTGACGTTGACGACGACGGTCACGTTGCCGTCGGCGAGGGTGGAGCAGTCAAGGCCGGTGAAGGCGAGGCTGCCGCCGCCCGCGGGCGGATTCATGACGCCGGAGATGACGGAGTTGGTGCCGTCGGAGAGGGTGACGGTCGCCGACTCGGTGCCGACGGTCGCCACGGGCCAGGTGGAGCTGACCTCCACAGCGCCGACGGTGTGCATGTTGATGACGTTGATGGCGTTCTGGGCGCCGGCGGCCACGCCCGCGGCCGTGGGCGCTGCGGGCGCCACCGTGTCCTTGGTGGCGGCCGTGCCCGTGTAGGAGAGGGCGTTGGCGTTCGGGTCGGAGAGGTTCACCGTGACGCTGATGGCACCGTCCGCGAGGGTCGTGGCGTCGAGACCGGCGAAGGTCATGGCGCCGCCGCCGAGCGGAGCGGCCTGGGAGCCGGAGCTCACGGTGTTGGTGCCGTCGGAGAGATCCACCTGGACCGACTCCGTGCCGTCGGCGGCGAATGGCATCGTCACGGACACCGTGACCGCGGCGAGGCTGGCCGAGTTGATCCAGTTCACCGGGTTGTTGGCCGTGGCGGCGACCTGGGCCGCCGTGGGCGTGACGAGGGACGCGTCCTTGGTGGCGTTGGTGCCGTTGAAGGACGAGGTGTTGCCCGAGGCTTCGGACACGTTGACGACGATGGTGATCGTGCCGTCGGCGAGCCCGGAGCAGTCAAGTCCGGTGAAGGAGAGGGCGCCGCCGCCGGCCGGCGGGTTCAGGGCGCCGGAGACGACGGAGAAGACGCCGTCGGAGAGGGTCACCGTGGCCGATTCGGTGCCCACCGTGGCGACGGGCCAGGTCGAGCTCACCGAGACGGACGAGTCGTTGAACATGTTGATGACGTCGATGGCGTTCTGGGCGCCAGCGGCCACGCGGGCGACCGTGGGGGCCGCGGGGGCGGTCGTGTCCCTGGTGGCCGAAGTGCCGTTGTACGACGTCGAGTTCTGGGCCGGATCGCTCAGGTTGACGACGACGGTGATGTTGCCGTCGGCGAGGGTAGAGCAGTCGAGGCCCGCGTAGGTCATGGTGCCGCCGCCGGCCGGGAGGTTCTGGCTTCCGGAGACGACGGAGTTGGTGCCGTCGGAGAGGGTCACCGTGGCCGACTCGGTGCCGTCCGCCGAGGCCGGGATGACGACCTCGCAGGTGACGGCGGCCGTGCTGGCCGTGTTGATCCAGTTTGCCGGGTTGTTGGCCGTGGCGGCCACGTACGCCGCCGTCGGCGTCGGAATCGCCGTGTCCTTCGTGGCCG
>CAYQRN010000029.1:0-30340 GCA_964419995.1 uncultured Planctomycetia bacterium | reverse complement strand
TCCCGAAGACCGGAGCGACTGCCCCCGCCCGCGGGGAGATGCGTTCCGAGGTGCTCACGGCGGGCTCGCGGTTCGGCCGGTACCTGATCAAGGAGAAGCTCGGCTCCGGAGGCATGGGCCACGTCTACCTCGCGTGGGACGAGGTCCTCGAGCGCGACGTGGCCCTGAAGCTTGCGGTGCGCATGGATCCGGCGACGGAGAAGGAGGTGCTGCACGAGGCCCGCATGGCCGCAGCCCTCTCCGATCCCCACATCGTCACGACCTACGACACGGGCTCCGATTCCGGCGTGGCGTGGATCGCCATGGAATACGTCGCCGGCAGGACCCTCCAGGATCTCATCGCCAGCGGAGGCCCCCTCTCGGGAGAGACGTTCTACCGCATCGCTGACGGCGTTCTCGCGGGCGTGGAGGCGGCCCACGCCCGCAAGCCCCCCGTGATCCACCGCGACATCAAGCCCGCGAACGTCCTCGTCGTCCCGCCCCACGGGGCGAAGATCACCGACTTCGGCATCGCCCGGGCCGCGGCGGAGAAGGCCACGAAGGCCGCCAAGGCCGGGCACACGGGTTCCATCGCCGGCTCCGCGGAGACGATGTCCCCCGAGCAGTGCCTCCAGAAGCCCGCAGACGAGCGCTCGGACATCTACTCGCTCGGCTGCACCCTCTACTGGATGGCCACGGGAGCTCCGCCCTTCGAGGGCAATTTCGTCTCGCTCCTCTTCAAGCACGCCCACGAGGCGCCGGAGTCTCCCCTCCGCCGCCGCCCCACGCTCCAGCCGAAAGGCCTCGCCAACGTCATCCTGCGGTGCCTCGAGAAGGACCCGGCGAAGCGTTACCAGTCCGCCGGCGAGATCCGGGCGGATCTCCGGCTCCAGTTCCCCGAGTACGGCACGATCGCGGTGCCGCTCTACAGGAACAAGGCCGTCCTCGCCCTCGCGGCGACACTGCTCGTCGTACTCTCCGTGGCGGCATGGTTCATCGCCCGGAAGCCGTCCACCGCCGTGCGGCCGGTCTTCCAGCGCATCGGCGAGCACGCGGTCAAGTCTCCGGACGCGCCGATCTGGGTGTCCGCGCGGCAGGTTCCGGTGAGCATCACGGGGGCGGGGCCGGGCGGCCGGGTGAAGCTCGTCGTCGCGCCGGAGGGCGGGGGCGCGCCCCTCGCTGAGACGGTCGTGACCGCGAACCGCGAAGGGGCCGTGCTCCACAGCCTGCCGCTGCCGGTTCCCGACGGGGCCACCGTCGCGCGCTACCGGCTCGCGGCCACCGCCGAGGGCGGCGACGGCCGCGCGGTCGCCCGGGCGCATCTCTGCTACGACACGACGGCGCCCACCGTGACGCTCGTCGCCTACGGCCGCGAATTCGCGCCCGGAACGCCGATCCGGGTCCTCTCGTACCGCCATGTCGCTGTCGTGGTCGCCGATCCGGAAAGCGGCGTGAGGTTCGGCCGCGACGATCCCGTGCCGCGACGCGACGTCGAAGCACCCTTCGACGCCTTCAAGTCCCGCGGGGAGGGCCGCGAGAAGGTCCTCGAGGCGGACGCCACGAGCGCCTCGGGCGTCTCCGTGACGGCGGAGTTCCCGGTCGAGTGCGTGGAGCCCGAAGTCACGGCGCCCGACGCCGCCGGGGGCGAATTCCACACGCGGGACGGCTCCGTGCCGGTCCGGCTCAGGCTTGCGATCCCCCGGAACGCCGGCCTCGATGACCTGAAGATCGCGGATCTCGACCTTCCGGTGGAGGTCATGGCCGAGGGAGGAGGCGGCGGCTGGCTCATGCTCGAGCGCCGGAGCGACGTCTGGGAGGGCACCCTCCCGCTCCCGTCCTCGCTGGCAGGCCGGCGCACGGCGCTCTCTGTCCGAGTCGCCGGTATCGTGGCCAAACGCGCCGCGCTCGCGGTCGTGCATGACACGGACCCGCCCTGCCTCTGGGCCAGGGGCCGTTCGGCCGAAGGCGCGTCCGTGGAGGCCGCAAGCGGCGACAGCGCGGGGGCGCAACAGACTTTCGTCATGAGGGCATCGGGCGCCGCGCAGCGATCCCTTGCCGACGTCGTCGAGGTCACGGCGACCGACGCCGCTCCCGGCGCCCTCACGGGCGTCGTCTCCGTGACCCTCGGCGCGCAGGCGCCCGTCGAAGTCGTCATCGGAGAGAACGGCCGCATCTCTCTCCCCGAGAACATCCCTCAGGAGTCCTCCTTCGGCGTCGTGATCACCGCGAGAGACCGCGCGGGGCACGAGGCTCGGCTCCCCTTCACGATCCTCCGGAGCGGCGCCGGCGTGTCGGCGTGCCGCCTCGGCGGACGCGACATCGGCCCCGAACCGCTCCACGTGGCCGGGGCCACCCTGTCGTTCGAGGCCCGCCTCACCGACGTCCGCCCCGAAGAGTCCCTGCTCGTCCGGATCGTCCGCCCCCCGGACGACGTGAAGCTGTCTGAGACTCCGGTCACCGCGTCCGACGACGTCTACCGCCCCGTGAAGGATCTGGATCTCGAGCTCTCCGAGGGCGAGGCGATCGCCATGGCCGAACGGAAGGTCATCCTCGTCCTGCGAGCGGGCAGCGACGAAACGGCACTGGCCACGCAGCGCATCCTGTACGATCGCCTCGCGCCATCCGTCACGGCCGTCGCTCCCGAAGGCGATCGGGAGGTGGAACTGCCCTTCGAGCAGATCGTGACGCGGTTCCCGCGATTCGAGGTCGCTGTCACCGACGGAGCCTACGAGTCGCTGCGGGGCACCGTGGATTCCGCTCAGATCCGGATCGACTCGAAGGGGCCGGCCATCCGCCGGCTGGAGCCCCGGACCAGCGGTGATGGCTCCGTCCGAATCGCCATCGCGGCCGAAGACCCCGGTGCGGAGGGGACCTACGATTTCGTCTTCGCGGCCACGGACCGTGCGGGCAACGCTGCGCCCGAACGCCGCTGCCGCATCCGGGTCGCGCGACCGCGCGTCGCCCTCGCCGAGATCGACCGGATCCCCGTCGAGGAGGGCGACGGGGAGATCGTCCATGCCACGCAGGGCGACGCCGTCGAGGTCGTGATCGCGAACCGCGGAATCGGGCGATATCGAATCCTCATCAAGATCGCCGAGGAGGGGGGAATCCGGAATCACGACGAGCAGCGCGTCATCGAACCGGGCCGGTCGCAGAGCGTCCGAGTCCACCTCGGCGGGACCGGCGTCCGGAGCCGGATCACGATCCTCTCGTCCGGCGAAGGGGAGCCGGACGACAGGGCGGAGAAGGCCGCGACCTTCTCCGTCGTGAGAGACCTCGAGCCGCCCAGGTTCACGGTCCTCGTGGCGGGGACTCCGCAGGAGCCCGCCGGAGGCGAGTACGCCGTCCCGGAAGGGGCGGAGGTCTCCATCCTCGTCGCGGATGACGTCGGCTTCCAGAGCGAATCGGCCGTCGTCGTCTCTCCCGACTGCGCAAAGGAGGGCCGGCCGGTGGACGGTGAACTCCGGACCCTCGTCCTCAAGCCCGACGTGCGCGGCGCCGAACCCCGGACCGTGAGCGTCGTCGCCATCGACCGTTCGCGCCGCGAATCACAGGGGACTTTCGCGTTCAGGACCGTGTCCCTGAACCCCGTGCTCGCGTCCGTCGATGGCCGTTCGTGGAATGGAAGCGCCAGAGTCGACGTGGGCAGCAGGAGGGAAGTCGGTTTCGAGGCCCGGGGAGGCCACAACGTCTCGGCCGTTCGCGTCGAGATCGCGCGGGAGGGACTGAAAGCCCAGCCCGTGGATCTGCCTCCCGACCCCTCGAAGGCCGCGGCCTTCGCGGGCAAGGCGACGCTGCCTGCGCCGGCGGACTCGGAATCCGAGTGGATCGCGGAGCTCTATGCCGTCCGGGACTCCCGGAGGGACGATACGCCCTTCGCCCGCGTCACGATCGTCCACGACTCGAAGGCGCCCGCCGTACGCGTGGAGCGTGGTGGCACGGCCCTCGCTCCCGGCACGCCTGTCGAGAACCTCGGACGTTTCGAGGAGCTTGTCATCGCTGTCGACGACGCGTCGCCGCCGGTCGCCCTCAAGGCGGAGGCGCGACCCTCGCGGGGCGCCGCGCCCATCGACCTGTCTCCACGGCTCAAACCCGATGCCGAGGGCCGTCGCACGGCGCTCGTGGACCCCGAGAGCCGGGAGGCCACGGAGACCGGCTACACGCTGTCCATCGTTGCCGCGGACAAGGCCGGCAACACCTCGGCACCCGCGGAGATCGAGGTCCGCCTCGCCGTGTGGCGCGTCGCCGAGGGCATCGCCCGGGAGGTCGCCGGGTTGCGGCCCGACGTGGCGGACGCGGCTGTGCCCGCGGCGGCCCGCCGGCTCGAGGAGATCCGGACGTCCCTCGAGTCCGAAGCTGCGGCGGCTGCCCGCCGGGACCCCGCCGCCGGAGCGACGCTCGACCGGATCCGGGCTCTCACGGATCTTCTGCGCGCCCGGACGGCGGAGGCCGGCGGGCGCCGGGAGGAGGCGCATCGGCTCTTCGGCGATGTCGCAGCAGGGGGCCGGGCGCCGGCGGACGTCCGGGATGCCGCCGAGGCCGGAAGGAAGCGGACCCGCGAGCCCGAGGTCAAGCCGAGGACACCTCTCGGGCGGGATTCGTATCCGGATCCGCGAACGACGATCACGTTCCGGAGAATCCCGCCGGGCGGCGCCTCCGGAGAGTCGAAGATCTTCTACATGAGCGAGACGGAGACGACGTTCGAACAGTTCACCGCCTTCGAGAAGGTCTGGAGATCGGATCTCGAAGGAGACGCCGAATTCAAGCGACGTCTTTCCCTGCACTCCTACGCGCTCAAGGATCCTGCCGCGATCGAGACCGCGCTGCGGCAGTTTCGCAGCGCCACGCAGTCGTCGAGCGGCGGCGCCGATTTCCCGGTCTTCGGGGTACCCTACAGGCTCGCCTGGACCTTTGCCGCATGGGCGCACGCGCGCCTTCCCACGAAGGCCGAGTGGCAGGCCGCGGCCGGCCGCGCCGTGAAGCCGGACGCCGACTTCCCCGTGTGGAGGCAGGATACCGACGCCGGGACGCTGGCGGCGATCGAGAAGGGCCGCGGCCGGTGGTCCGTGTTCTCTCCGACGCCCAACCAGCCGGGCTCCCTCATGAAGGTCTCGAGCCTCGAGCCCGGACTCTTCGCCCTCCGCGGCATGGCCGGAAACCTGGCCGAGTACGCCGCCGGAGGCATGGCGGTCTGGGAGATGGGCGGCGCCTTCAACAGCGGGACGGACGGCATGCGGATCGAGCCGCGGCAGTCGGGTTCCATCGGGAAGAGCGCCGCGGACTGCCGCCACGTCGGTATCCGCCTCGCCCTGGATCCCGGGGACAGGGAAGGCCCATGAGGCCCGCCTTGCGCATCCCGACTCTGCTCGTCACGGCCGCGATCCTCGCGGCGTCCTGCGGCGTCGTCGAGATCGCGGAGCCGGCAGGGGCCGCCGTCGAACCGCCGGGATCCGCGGGGCCCCATGCCGACGCCCCGCCCGCATGGACCGACCCGCGAGGTATTCCCCTCCCCCCCGGCCCTTCCGTCCTCGTCAACGCCCGGGATGGAGCCGAACTCGTCCGCATCTCCCCCGGTGAAAGAACCGACTTCCCGCCCTTCTACATCTACAGGACCGAAGTCACGGTCCGCATGTTCCGGCGCTTCGCCGACGCGGTCCGAAACGACACGAAGTTCTGGGAGGACACGCGTCTGGTCGCGTGGAAACGCCATCGGCGCGAGATGCTCTCCATCGTGGGACTCTACGAGAACTCCGACTTCCCGGCGCCCGACATCCGGCCGGGGGTCGCCATCTCCTACATGATCTGGGCGGCGGGCGGACTTCCCGAGGGGACGCTCAGGCTCCCATACCGGGCCGAGTGGGTCCTCGCGGCGGGCCGTGCGAGGCACCCCGAGGCCCTCTACCCGACGACGACGGCCCACCCCCGCGGCACGGGTCTTCTCTCCTACCGCTTCCGAAACGGCGCCAACATCGGGAGTCTCCGGCCGGAGCCCGTCGGCTCGCACGGCCCGGGCGACTTCGGCCTGTTCGACATGGCGGGGAACCACTGGGAATGGGTCGTGCTGGGCAACGGCAAGCCCACGCTCGTCGGCGGAAGCTGCCTCACGGGAATCGCGATGGCCGCGCTCGATCACGAGGAGAGCCACATCGTCGAGGCGGGACCGTACATCGGCCTGCGCCCCGTGTTCGTCCCCGGGGCCTCCCTTCGGCCGGCGCGAACGTCCCGCGGCGGGGAGGGGTTCTGATGCCCGCCATCCGCATCTCCCACGTCTCCGGAAGCCGTCGGGGGGCCGTCGAGACGTTCCGGAAGCCGGAGGTCACCGTGGGCCGCGGTCCCGCCAACGATGTGGCCTTCAACGCATGGCACGACCTCAACGTCTCCACCCGCCATGCGGAGATCCGACTCGAGGGCGACTCGTGGGTGCTCCACGACCTCCAGAGCCTCAACGGCACGTTCGTGAACGGCGAGCGCGTGACGCGCGCGGTCCTGCGCGACGGCGACGAGATCGGCCTCGGCCAGGAGGGGCCCCGCCTCTCGTTCCAGCAGGTCACCGGCAGCACGCCGCCCGCGTTCGAGATCCGGAGGACGACAGGTCCGAGACCGGCAGTGGCGCTTCCGGGAGGGGGCTCGGAGCCGCGCGCCGCCGGTCCGTCGCGGCGGCATCGGCTGGGAACGATCCTGGCCGTCCAGACGGCCCTCACGATCGCGGTGGCCGCAGGCGTGGCCTTCTGGGTGACGCGGGACCGGCCACCGGCTCGTCCTCCGGCTGAAGGCGACGGCGCTGCAGCGGCGCGACCGGCTCCCCCGCTCCGACCGGAGGCGGAAACCGTGGCGCCCGCAGGTGCCGCCATCCTCCTCGCTCTGCGCTTCGCCGACCCGAGCGGAGCCACCGGTCCGCCCGTGGCCGTGGGCGCGGGCGTGCTGATCCACGGCGAGGCGGGAGCGCCCCTCATCGCCACATCCGCCAGCGTCGCCGACGCGCTCCATCAGGCACTGCACCTCGCCGCCCAGCGGCGCGACGACGACTCGGCTCGGGACCCTCTCGCCTCCCAGGCCGGCCTGCCCCTCGAAGCCGTGGCCGTGATGTCCGGGGAGTCGGGAGAAGTCGCCGTCCGCCTCACGGGCTACCGGCATCACGGCTCCTGGCGGCAGAAGGAGGAGACGTTCGACGTGGCTCTCGTCTGCGTCGACGTTCCCGAGGGCGTTGCCCTTCCAGTGCCACTCGACATCTCGCCGGACACCCGCGCCGAAGCCGGAGGCTCGCTCGTCGCGCGGAGCCCATCGGGAATCGGCCGGCTCCGCGCCATTACGTTCGAGAACCGCGGTGACGGCACCGGGGTGCCCTGGCGCTTCGCCGGCGTCCGCCCCGGCCTTCCGCAGCCCGATTCCGGCACGGCGATCGTCGACGCAGACGGGCGGGGCCTGCTCGCCCTGGTGGCGGGGCAGGTTCCGACGCCGAGCATCGAATGGCGCCAGCGGGAAATCAGGTTCCCCGCGGCACCCGCCCCCCGCTGCCTCGCCGCGCCGGCCTCGCTCCTCGACGCCGTGCGCGGTGATCTCGCCGCCCTCGGCCGCATCGACTTCCCGCGATAACGACGGCCGCCCCCCGGACTCCGCTTGAGCCCCGGACGGGCATCGCCATAATCGCCGCTACCGCGGCCGGCGGCACGGGGGCGGAGCCGACGATCGCGACGCGGAGACCGGTGGATGATTGACGGCGCCGATGGGCGGGTGTTCCCCGAAACCGGCGCGGAGGCGACTCCGCCCGGTCCCGGCGTACCGGCGCGTTTCCCCCGGGTCCCCGGCTACAGGATCCTGTCGCTCCTCGGGGAGGGCGCGTCGGGCCAGGTCTACCGCGCCGAGGCCATCGCATCGGGCCGCCTCGTCGCGATCAAGCTCTGCCGCTCCGGCTTCCCCGCGGATCCCGGCCACGAGCGCTTCCGGGAGGAGATCCAGGTCCTCGGGCAGCTCGTCCACCCAGGTATCGTCCGCCTTCTCGAAGCCGGCACGCTGGCGGACGACGGGAGCCGGAGACCCTGGTTCGTCATGGAACTGGTCGAGGGCCGCCCGTTCACGCACGAGAACTTCGGGGCGCCGCGGGATCTCCGCTCCACGCTCGCCGTCTTCGCCTGCGCCGCGGACATCGTCCATGCGGCCCACCAGCGCGGCATCATCCACCGCGACCTCAAACCTTCGCACATCCTCGTGGACGCCGGTGGCCACCCGCACATCCTCGACTTCGGCATCGCCCGCGCCCTCGACCCGTCCCGCCGCGTCACAGGCATCCGGACCGTCGAAGGGTCCATTCTCGGCACCCTCCCCTACATGAGCCCCGAGCAGCTCGGGCCCGGCGCCGACCGCATCGACACGCGCTCCGATATCCGGGCTCTCGGCGTCATCCTCTGGGAGGTTCTCGCCGGACACCCCCCCATCCCGGTGCAGGGTCTGCCCATCGTCGAGGCCGCTCGGCGGATCCGCGAATGCGAGGTTCCTCCCCTCCGCCGGGTCCGGCCGGACCTTCCCCGCGACCTCGAGACGATCGCCGCCGTGGCCCTCGCCCGGGAGCCGGAGCACCGATACGCCTCCGCGGACGCCCTCGCCGCAGATATCCGGCGGTTCCTCCACTCCGAAGCCATCGCGGCCCGAGCCCACACCGCGGCCTACCTCCTCGCCCGATTCGCCCGGCGCCACCGGGCCGCGGTGGCCGCCGGCGCCGCCGTGCTGGTCCTCCTCGTCGCCGGTGTCGTCGCCATCGCTTTCGCATGGCGCCGCGCCCTCGACGCGGAAGAGCGCCTCCGTCTCGAGCACGAGGCCGACGTCCAGATCGCCGCCGGCCTCCTCTCGGTCTCCGGCGCCCTCGAGCGCGAAGGCGTCGCCACTTCGGTCCGTCGAGAACAGGTGGAACGGATCCTCGGCTGGATCCGCGACATGGACCCCGCCGCCCGCCGAAGCGCTCCGGTCCGGCGCCTCCGCGCCGACGCCCTCGCGCAGCTCGGCAGCGTCCTCCGGCAGGAAGGCAACCTGGCGGACGCCACCGCCGCGCGGCAGGAAGCCGTCGCCCTCCTCCTCGGCCTCACCGCCCTCGATGCAAGTCCGGACCTGCACGCCCGCCTCTCCGTCGCCCTCGTCCATCTTGGAGACCTCCACAAGGAGGCCGAGCACCCCGCGCGAGCCCTCCCCCTCTACGAGCGCGCCTTCGAAATCGACGAGCGCCTCCATGCCTCGACCCCCGACAATCCCACCTTCGCGAGCAATCTCAGTTTCAGCCACGAGCGCCTCGCCGACCTGCTCTGGACACTCGGCGCCCGTGAGCGCGCCGCCTTGCACCTCGTCGAGCGACATCGCCTCGCAACGGCCCGGGCGGCAGCTCTCCCCGACGACGCCGAGCGCCTCTACGAGGTCTGCAGAAGCCACCTCATGCTCGCCTACTATCTCGAGATCCTTCGCGCCGGCGCCAACGCCTCCGAACCCCATTACGCCGCAGTCGCCACCCTCGTCGATCGGCTCCTGCCCCTCCGCCCCCGCGACCCCCGCATCCGTCTCTCCCACAGGACCATCCTCGAATACCGAGCGGCGCGCGCGCTCGCTTCCGGGAATCTCGACGATCACGTCCTCTGGCATCGCCGCGTCCTCGAAGTCGACCTCGCCCTCAGCGAGTCGGATCCCGCTGATGCCGAAGCTCGCGGCAACGTCATCCGTTCACGCTATCTCCTCGCCTGCGCCCTCCTCGAAGCCGCCCGCACTGAAGAGGCCCATGCCGCTCTCGACATCGCTGCCGCCGATGTCGAGAGCCTCGGCCGCTCCGCCTCCCTCCGGCCCGAGGTCGCCCTCTATCCGGCCCTCATCCATCAGAAGCGCGTCGCTCTTCACACGATGGCGGGCCAGCCAGCCCTCGCGGCCGCCGAAGCACGCCTCGCGCTCCGGGCCCTGCCGGAAGACTCCGACACGTCCTGGCGCGCCTGCGACCTCCGCCTCGCCGCCTGCCGCTTCGTCCTCGACGACCCGCTTGCGACGACCTCCGACATCCACGCCGTGCTCACCGCAGCCCTCGCCACTGTCGACGCCCGGCCCGGCGCCGAGGAGGACGTGCTCCACGCGCTCAAGACTGCCTTCGCGCGCCTCTCCTTGCCGGAGGCCGCCAGTCTGGTTCGAGAGCGCCAGGCCGAATTGCAGAGGGCCCAGGCCCTCGCCGCGGAGGGCGTGATCGCGATCCTCACCCACTGAGGATCCCCAAAACGACGATGGCCCGGCGGTCAGAGACCGCCGGGCCATCGTCCGCGCGTCCGCCGCTCAGAACTGGATGCGGAGGCCCCGCGTCAGGGCGATGCCGCCGAGCGTTGCATCGACCACCGGGCTCTGCGGGTCCAGGATGAGCCACTGCGCGTGCACGCGAGCGCCCGCGATGCCCCCCATGGGGAGACTGCCGAACATCGCGGACACAGCGCCGGCCTCGCCCGTGCTCAGGAACGAGGCCCCCGCCGACACATCCGGATAGAGGAGAGTCGACAGGTCGATCAGTAGCGCGGCCGACCCCTGAGCGAGGGTCGTGGTAGCCTCGCTCCCACCGATCAGCAGCAGCGCCGACGCGTTGGCCGCAGTGCCACCAACGCCAAGCGTCACTGCCGCACCCTGGGCGTCGACCGTTCCAGCAAAGCTCATGACCGGAACGCCCGCGCTTCCCATCGTCGCGCTGCCGAAGAGCTCGAAGGCGGCCAGGAGCGGGCTCGGCACGACGCCGGCGCAACCGGCCTGGGCGAACAGCCCCGCCGTCACGGCGAACTGCCCGCCGCAGCACGACTCCGTAGCCACGCCGATGGGAGCAAGGCCGGCGGCGGCCACAGACCCGCTGCTCCAGAGACCAGCAACGCCGCTTCCGGCGGTGAAGCCCCCGGAAACGAGCACGTGCTCAGGGCCGCCCTGAGCGGCCGCAAGGCCGCCCAGGATGACCAGCACGACGCACGAGAGCCCCAGCGTCGTCAGGCGCATCACGTTCCCCTTTCTCGTGATTCCCATGATTTGCCAGGTGCGACTACTGGTCAGACACCGCGGACTCGGGGCGGACCGTGATCGCCGGCGTCGGGTTGCCCGTGGCCGTCGACGACCCCTGCGGAGCGAGCTTCGGCTGGAGCGGGCTCCAGTTCTCGAGGCCCTTGCGCTTGCCGGTGATGGTGTAGTCGAAGCGCGCGTTGCTCGTGCCGCTCCGCTTCTCCCGCACCACGATCCGGCTCTCGCTCTTCTCAGCCACCCAGAGGCCGTTCGAGTCGCCCGTGAGCTCCGTGAGGTTCACGGTGAGCGTCTCGCCGTTCACGACGAACGCGAAGTCCGGCGGGAAGGCGATGACGGCCTCGCCGTTCACGAGCTGCGCCGTGCCGCGGATGTAGGCCGCGGCCTCGGGACCCTCGATGGCTGCGTACACGACGTCCTTCGTCTCGTCGAACGGGATCCGGAAGGACTTCACGATGCCGAACACGTTGCCCGTGTGACCGTCGATGCCGGCGATCAGCGCGCCACCGGCATTCCGCACACCGATGAAGCCCGAGTCGGAGAGCAACGAGGCCGTCAGGGCAACGAGCTGGATCGAGCCGTTCGCGCTGAACGTTCCGACATAGCCCTGACCGGCCGGCACGTCGGACACCAGCACGTTCCGATTGCCGTCGTTGGCCATCGTCTCGATCACACCCGACTGGGTCGCCGCGATGGACCGCGTGACCCGGACCTTGGACACGCCGCCGTCGCGACCGTCGAAGAAGTCGCCGGTCGGGCTGTTCACCTGGACGCCGTCGTTGCCCGCCGAGTTGACCTCGACGCCGTTATCCCCGGCGCCGCCGCCGTTGACGTTCACGCCGTCGTTCCCGTAGGACGAGATCTCGACGCCGTTGTCCCCGACGTTGTTGATGTCCACTCCGTCGCCGTTCGCGACGTTGTCGATCTCGACTCCGTCATTGGCGACGTTCTGGATGTCGACGCCGTCGTCGCCGGCGCCGCCGTTGTCCATGAACACGCCATCCACGCCGAAGCTCGTGATCTCCACGCCGTTCGACCCGGCGCCGTTGATGTCGACGCCGTCATCGCCGGAGTTATTGACCTCGACACCGTCCTGGCCGGCATTCGACACCTCGACACCGTCGTCGGCGGCGTTGCTGCCGTTCACGTTGACGCCGTCGTTCCCGTACCCGCTGACCTCCACACCGTGGTCGTTGGCCGCATTCACGTCGACGCCGTCGTCACCGATGGTGCCATTGACCTCGAGGCCGTCGTTCACGATGTTCTCGATCGTGATGCCGTCGTCGCCCGTGTTGCCGGGGTTGATGTACATCCCGTCCGACCCGGCCCCGCCGAGCGCCGCGGTCATCGAGAACCCGTCGTCGCCGACGGTCCCCGCAACAGCAACGCCGTCCTCGACGACAGCGCCGTTCACGAAGACGCCGTCGTTCCCGACCGCGCCGTCCACCAGCACGCCGTTGTTCCCGACGTTGCTGACCTCGACGCCGTTATCGAGGGCGTTCGACACGTCCACGCCGTCGTCGCCGGCGTTGCCGCCGTCCACGTTGACGCCATCCACCCCGTACGCGGTGACTTCGACGCCGTTCGACGCCACGCCGTTGATGTCGACGCCGTCATCCCCGGTTCCGTCGATCTCGATGCCGTCGTTGACGATGCTCTCGATGTCGATGCCGTCGTCACCCGTCGTGCCGGGGTTCACGTACATGCCGTCGGAGCCGGGCTCCGCCGCGCCGTTCGTCAGCGTCGGCGTGATCGAAGCGCCGTCGTTGACGATCGTCCCGTCGATGGCCACGCCGTTGTTCCCCGTGCTGGTGATCTCGACGCCATTGTCCAGGGCATTCGAGATGTCCACGCCATCGTCGCTCGTCGCCGCGCCACCGGAGATGTTCACGCCGTCCCGACCCGTCTCGGCCGGGTTGGTTCCGTAGTTCGTGATCTCGACGCCGTTGTCCTCGACGGTGTTCACGTCCATGCCGTCGTCGCCGGTGTTGTCGATCTCGACACCGTCATTGACGATGTTTTCGATGTCGACGCCGTCATCGCCGGTGTTCCCGGGGTTGACGTAGACGCCGTCGGAGCCGGGGCCGCCGTCGTCCGTGCTCAGAGTCGCGGTCACGGACACTCCGTCGTCGCCGATGATCCCCTCGACGGAGACTCCATCGTCGGCCACGCCCACGGTGCCGTTCACGCTCACGCCGTCGTCGCCGACCGAACCGTCGACCAGGACACCGTCGGTGCCAACGTTCGTGATCTCGACGCCATTGTCCAAGGCGCCCGTCACGTCGACGCCGTCATCGCTCGAGCCGGCACCGCCGGAGATGTTGACGCCGTCGCGATTGAGACCACCCGCGTTGGCGCCGTAGTTGGTGATCTCGACACCCGAGTCGCCCACGCCGTCGACGTCCACACCGTCGTCATTCGTCGCGGTCGTCAGGGTGCCGTCGATATTCACGCCATCGCGATTCGCCGCACCGGCGCTGCCGCCGAAGGCCGCGATCTCGATGCCGTTGTCGGCCGTGTTCTCGATGTCGAGACCGTCGTCACCCGTGTTGGACGGGTTCACGTAGATGCCGTCGAGCCCTTCGCCGAGGCCGAGCGCCGCCGTCATCGAGAAGCCGTCGTCGCCCACGCTCCCGGCCACGGACACGCCGTCGAGTCCGATCGTCGCGTTGATCTGGATTCCCGACTCCGACCACGTGCCGGTCATGTTGATTCCGGCGTTGGCCGACCCCGGCCCGCCCGTGAGGTTCACGCCGTGGTTCGCCGGGTTGTTGATCTCGAGGCCATCGACGCCCGCGTCGTTCACCTGGATGCCGTCGAAGCCGCCGCCCGTCGTGTTGACCTGGACGCCGATCTCCGTCGAGTTGTTGACCTCGACGCCGTCGGCACCGGCGCTGTTCACTTCGACGCCGTTGTTGGTTCCGGCCGAGCCGTTCACCTGGATACCGTCGTCGCCGGCGCCGTAGGAGCCCACGAGGATACCGTTGTCGCCGACATTCGAGATCTCGAGGCCTTCGCTGGCCGCGCCATTCACTTGGACGCCGTTCGCGCCGGCGTTGGCGACGCTCACGCCGTCACCCACGGTCGTGTCCACGCGAACGCCGGCGGCGCCGGAGTTCGTGATGTTGGCGCCATTCGCGGCCGAGGCGTTCACCTCGATACCGTCGTTGCCGGAGCCCGTGACGAAGAGGCCGTCATCGGCCGCAGCGGTGACGCTGACGCCGTCGCCGGCCGAGCCGGCGCCGTTGATGTTGACGCCGTCTGCGCCGTAACCGGAGACCTCGACGCCGTTACCCGTCGAAGCGTTGACGTCCACGCCCACGGGAACGGTCGCCGTCGCGTCGATGGACACGCCGGCGATGCCCCATGTTCCGAGGACCAGCACGGCCGTGTCGCTCGTTGCTCCAACGCTGCCCGTGAGCTGGATGCCGTTGCCGGTCGGGACGTCGACTTGGACGCCGTTCACTCCGCCGTCGGTCTCGACACCGTTGCCCGTTGGTCCGTTCACCCAGACGCCATGTCCGCCGGCCGCGTTGACTTCGACGCCGTTGCCGGTCGTCGTGTTCACCTGCACTCCGATGACGCCGCCGGTCACGTCCACGCCGTTGGCCACGGGGTTCAGGATCTCGACGCCGTTGTCCGCCGCGTCCTCGATGTACGCGCCGTCACCCGTCGATCCGGTGCCGTCCACCCGCACGCCGTCAGTCGTGTAGCCGCCGACCTTCACGCCCGCGGCGCCCGCACCGGACACACTCACGCCGTTGCCCGTGGCGCCCGCGACCTCGACGCCGTCATCGCCAGCAGCGTCGACCCGGATGCCGTCCGCGCCCGCGCTGACCACGTGCACGCCGGCCCCCGAGGCACCGCCGCCTGTGACGTTGACGCCATCGGCGCCGTATCCGGACACTTCGACCGCGTTGCCGGTCGCCGCGTTCACATCGACGCCGGTGGGCACGACCGCCGTCGCCTCGACGCTCACGCCCGCCGTTGCCCAAGTGCCATCGATGCTCAGGCCCGTGACGCTTCCCGCGACACCCGTGCCGTTGGCGTCGAAGCCGTTCGCCGCCGGACCGTCGACCTGGACGCCGTTGACGCCACCCGCCACCTGCACGCCGTTGGCCCCGGCCGCAGAGATATCGACGCCGTGGCTCGCTGTTCCGGCGACCTGCACTCCGATGACGCCGCCGGTCACGTCCACGCCGTTGGCCACGGGGTTCAGGATCTCGACGCCGTTGTCCGCCGCGTCCTCGATGTACGCGCCGTCACCCGTCGATCCGGTGCCGTCCACCCGCACGCCGTCAGTCGTGTAGCCGCCGACCTTCACGCCCGCGGCGCCCGCACCGGACACACTCACGCCGTTGCCCGTGGCGCCCGCGACCTCGACGCCGTCATCGCCAGCAGCGTCGACCCGGATGCCGTCCGCGCCCGCGCTGACCACGTGCACGCCGGCCCCCGAGGCACCGCCGCCTGTGACGTTGACGCCATCGGCGCCGTATCCGGACACTTCGACCGCGTTGCCGGTCGCCGCGTTCACATCGACGCCGGTGGGCACGACCGCCGTCGCCTCGACGCTCACGCCCGCCGTTGCCCAAGTGCCATCGATGCTCAGGCCGGTGACGCTACCGGCGAGACCCGTGCCGTTGGCGTCGAAGCCGTTCGCCGAGGGGCCGTCGACCTGGACTCCGTTGACGCCACCACTGAAGAAGGCGCCGTTACCTGTGGGTCCGAACACGGCGATACCGTGGGAGCTCGGCGACGTCACGAAGACCCCGAAGACTCCGCCTGTCGTCTGAAGTCCTGCGCCGATTGCGTTCAGGACCTCGACGCCATTCGTGGCCGCGTTCTCGACATACACGCCGGCGCCCGTGGTTCCGGTCCCGTCGATGGACATCCCGCGCGTCGTGTAGCCCGAGGCCGCGAAGGCGGCGGCCCCTGCTGCCGCAACGCGTACGCCGTCGCCCGTGATCGTGCCGCTCGCGCCCTCGCCGACGAAGACCCCGTTTCCGGCGATCGTGCCTTCGGGGATTACCGCGACGCCATGCGTTCCGATGGTCTGACCCGCGATCGGATCGACGAGCACGCCGCTGCCGGCGATGCTGCCTCGGACGCGGACGCCGCTTCCGCTGATGGCTCCGTCGACTGCGACGCCGTTGCCCCCGATCGTGGTGGTGCTGGTACCGGCCGTTACCGCGTCCCCCGTGATGGCGAAGGTTCCCGTGATGTTGAGGGCCGATCCGCCGATCGTGCTCCCGGGAAGCGGGTTGATCGCAATGCCGGACCCCGACCAGGACCCGTCGAGGATGACGCCGTGGACGCCGATTCCCGGGGTCGACGTGAGGTGGACTCCGCTGGACACCGGGTTGGCGACCTCGATGCCGAAGCCCGTACCCGGCGTCACGATGCGCGTGGCCTGAGTGCCGGCCCCAGTCACCACGATGCCGCTGCCTGAGACCGCTGCCGCGGCGACCGAAATCCCGTTGATCTGCGCAGGCACGGTCACCGCCGAGGCGATCGCAAGACCGTCACCGGCTCCGGCCCAGCCGGCGATGGTGGCGCCGTGACCGCCGGTGCCGGTGATGCTGATGCCGGCCCCCCCGGCACCCGTGCCAGTGATGGAGATGCCCGCCGACGCGGCGCCGGACTCGCTGATCGTGAGGGCCGCTCCGGTGATGCTTCCGGCCGTGACCGGGTCGCCGATGCGGATGCCGCCGGCGCCCGCCGCGTTCACGACGATGCCCGTGCCGACGACTGACGTGATGTACATGCCGTCTTCGCCCGTCCCGCCGTCATCGATGATGATGCCGTCGTCGCCGGCGGCCGGATTGATGAGGAGCGCGGAGGCGCCGGCGTTGCTCGGCGCTCCGTCGCCCAGCGTCAGCTCGCCATCCATGTCGATGACGATGCCGCCCGTCGACCCGGGACCACCGATGACGCGGATGGCTGCACCCGTCGCATTCTGGACGAGGAAGCCCTCGGCGCCGGAGTCGATCGAGGTGAAGTGCGCCTGGCCGATGGCGCCGCTGCCGTTCATGACGACGCCGGAGTTCATGTCGATGGTGAGGTTGCCCCGGGCGATGACATCGGGGAGGACCGAGCCGTCGATGGCGCCGGCCTTGATGTCCTCCGTCGAGATCGATCCGTCACGGATCTTGCTCGAGTCGATCGCACCGTCCACGACGGTCTGGGCGCGGAGCGCGAAGGGCATGCTCTGCACCGGGATCGTGGGGGCAAGGACGTCGGCCTCGGCGAAGCTGCCGGCGACCGCGGCTGCCGGGGATTCGACCGTGATCCGGACGCTCCGCTGGGCCGTGACGGGCGTGAGGGCCCGTTCAGCCGGCGTGGGGTCGAAAAGGGCTGCCGGGAGACCACCCGTGGGCGTCCCCGGGGTGCCACCCATGGCCGTGCCGGCGACCACGCCGCCGCCGAGGGTCACCGAGAACAGGCCGGAGTTGACCGCGACGCCGACGTGATCCTCGGCGAAGAGCACCTGGCCCGTCCCGTCGAGGATCTCGAACCGGAGGTTGCGCGGCCCGTTGACCGCCGTTCCGGCCGACGTGGCGAGCACGCCCTGGAACGGGATCGCCTGGGGCGTGAGGACGTCCACGTCCGACGCCATGGCGCGCTCGGTCGAAACTCCCCCGATCGCGACGAGAAGCGCGCAAACCGCAAAACCGACGACAACCTTCCACGTCATCGAAACACCCTCCATGCGAAGCTGAAGCGATCGCAGGCCCTTCTTCCGCGCCCTGCCGGGCGCACCCCGGGGCCGCCGAACGCGGAACCCCGGAGTGGCGCCGATCATATACCGGGGGTCGAAGTCGGGCAAGACCAAATTGGCGCGGTTCTTAAGGATTTCGCCGCCCGGCGGCCGCGGTTCGCCCGCCGCCGGTCCGAAGCACCGGATCTCGGTGGCGGCCCCATCGCGGCGCACCTTCCCTTGGGGGGCGGGACCGCCGATGCGGGCGCTCGTCAGGCCGAGGCCGCGCGGGCTTCCTTGTATTCAAAGCGCATGCCGGTGCGCCCGACGCGGACGATGTCGCCGTCTTTGAGGATCACGTCGGCGTCGACGCGGCGCTCGTTCACGAAGGTGCCGTTCGTCGAACCGGTATCGCGGAGCACGAAAGCGCGGCCGTCGAAACTGAGCATCGCGTGGTGGCGCGAGATCTCCTGATCCCTCGGCCGGATGTCGAGACGCAAGTCTCTTCCGATACGCGAGATAGGTCTAAGACCAAAGCGCTTTCCGGCGTCCGGTCCAGTCAGGCATTCGAGGTAGGCGTTGAGCTCTGACTTGGCCGTCATGGAGAAGGGTTGGTTCGTCTGGAACCCGCCCATGTAGGGGACCGGGTCCTCGTCGTCCGCACCGCTCGCCGCGGGAGCCTTCGCATCGTCGGGCGCAACGTCCTCCGCCGCGCGATCCTCGTCGGGGGCCGGGATCCTCTCGGAAGTCCTGCCGATCCGGGTCTGATCGGAGGCAGCCTTCCGGACTCGCCGAACGAAGAGCGGCAGGATCACGGCGTAGGGCAAAGCCGCGGCCGCGAGCGTGAGCAGGAGAGGAGTCCGAAGAAGGGCGATGGCCGCCGCTCCGAGGATCGGCGGGAGGGCGAGGAGGATCGCCAGCAGGCGGCGTCGCCGCGCCTCCGCCGGATTCCGCTTCGCGACGAAACGGGCCGAGGCGCGGGGTCGGCCGGGCTCGCCGGCGGCCGTCGCGGCCCGCCGCCCGCCCTTCGCTCCGGCCGCGGCCGGTCTCGAAGGGCGCGGCTCGGGGCGGGCCTCCTTCGCCACGGCGAGGAGCTGCGTCCGGGCACGTCCGTCGGGGATGTGGATCGGACGCCGGACGAGGTCGGGGAAAGCCGCCTCGAGGTCTGCCCGGAACTGGGCCGCGGTGGCGTACCGGCGCTTCGGATCCTGGGCGATCGCCTTCATGACGATCCGCTCGAGAGCCTCGTCCGTCGGGCGATAGGCGCTCGGCGGCGTCGGCGTGCCCATGCAGACACGCTTCGCAAACGCGATCAGCGGCTCGTCATCGTATTCGAACTCGAATGGCTTGCGCGTCGTGAGCATCTCGAAGAGCGTGACGCCGAGAGCATAGATATCGGTCTTGGCGTCGATCTTCCCCTGCGAGATGTACTCCGGGGCCATGTAGAGCGTCGTGCCGAGGACGAAGCCCTGCTTGGTGAGATGGCTCTTGTCATCGAGGATCTTCATGATCCCGAAATCGGCGAGCTTCGCCTGGCCGTGCCGGTTCAGGAGGATGTTGTTCGGCTTGATGTCGCGATGGACATAGCCCTTCGCGTGGATGTGCTCCATGGCGCGGAGAATGCCATGGAAGATTGGCACTGCATACTTCGGCTCGATGGGCCCCATGGACCGGATCAGGTTCTCCACCGATCCCTGATCCATGAACTCCATGACGAGAAAGTGCCAGCCGTTCTGGAAGCGATAGTCCTTGAAGGCCACGATGCCTTCGTGGCGGAGCTCCCGGAGGACGTCCGCCTCCTTCATGAATCGCGTCTCGAGGTTGTCCTCGTTCGCGACGCTCGGCTTCAGCATCTTGACGGCGACGATCTCGGAGGAGTTCTCCTCGTCGATGCCCTTGAAGACGAAGGCGTGGCCGCCATCGCCGAGTTCTTCGGTGATCCTGTAGCGTCCGACCCGGGTTCCGATCATCGCGATCCGACCTCAGCGCAGAAACTCGAAGATCGCGATCAGGACGATCTCGAGGAGAATGACGATCCAGATCCAGAGCGCCCAGGAGCGCTTCCGCGGCATTCCGGCGGCCCGATCTCCGCCGGAGACGCTATCACGCGGAGCGGCGACATCCGGCGTCGCGCGGACGGCGGACGGCGGCGGTGTGCCGGGCCGCGCTGCAGCCGCAGCGGGCCCGAATGCGGCGCCGAGGACCTCGACGACACGCGTGTCCGACGGGGTCTGGACCGGATTCCGCGGCGTGTCGTCGTCGTCGGGCGTTTCCACGCGGAAATCGCCCACAGCCTCCCGTGCCCGCGGCGTCTCGGCATGGGAGAGCTGCGGAATGCGGATCGCGGCCGTCGTGAGCTCGCCCTCGTCATCGTCGATGTCCCAGTCGTCGGGGATCGAGTTGACGCGGAGCACGAAAACGGTCGTATTGTCATCGCCGCCGCGCGCATTGGCGAGATCGACGAGAGCCTTCGCCGATTCCTGCGGATCCTGCGATGTGACGACGCGCATGATCTCGTCGTCCTCGATGTACTTGTAGAGGCCGTCCGAGCACAGGACGAAGACGTCGCCCGGCTCCACTTCGGCGCGGTTGAAGTCGATCTGGAGCGCGGCGCCCATGCCGACGCACCGCGTGATGATGTGCTGATCGGGGTGGTTCTTCGCCGCCTCGGCCGTGATGAGGCCGATGTCGATGAGGTCGTTCAGGTAGGTGTGGTCGCGCGTGATCTGGCGGATCGCGCCGCGCCGGATGAGGTAGGCCCGGGAGTCCCCGATATGGGCGATCTCGGCCACGCGCCCCCGGAGCGCGATGGCGACGCAGGTCGTGCCCATGTTGCGGAGGGCGGGGTCGGCGAGGGCCATCTCGCGGACGACCATGTTGGCGCGGTCGATGGAGCTCGCGAGCAGCCGCTTCAGGCTCGACGAGGCGCTCTGGCTGAAGACCCGGAGGATCGTCTCGACAGCGGTGTGGCTGGCCACGGTGCCGCCGTTGTGCCCTCCCATGCCGTCGGCCACCACGGCAAGACGCCCCTTGCGCCGGAATTCGTCCGCCGGCGACGGTTCGTAGTAGGCGTGGCAGTCCTGGTTCTCCATCCGGACCATGCCGGTGTCGGTTTCCACGCCATGCTCGACGTCCTTGCGCATCGATGCTCCGTTCCTCGGAGGCGCCGTCGCTGACGAGAGCGCCCGCCCTCAGGGCAGGCCCGGTCGTCTCGGCCTCGGCGGCAGGGCCGGCCTCCGGGCCGGCGGCTCGGGCCGCCCGTCCGGAATGCCGTATCCCCCTCCACTTCTCGGCGGGGGGAGGGGCCCGGGGTTGAGAGGACTCCGGCCGCCCCGGGAGCGGGACGGGGGTGCCCCGGCGCCCCTGCGCCCCGGGGCGGGCCTTCCTGGTGCTCCCGCGCCTGCTTCCCGGCCCCTGCCGCCCTTCTTCGCGGCCCGGGCACGATCGCGCGCCATGGCGCGGAGCGCGCCGGCGGGGGGAAGAACGGGCGTGAGCTGGCACTCGGTGGCCACGAGCGGCAGGAGGTCGGGTCTCGAGAGCTTCCGGTCGAGGAGGACGCGGGCCCGGACGAGGACCTGATCGCGGTTCTCGAGGCCGAGGAGCCAGGCCTCCGGGATCCCCCGCAGCCCGTGGAATCCGCCGAGAAGTCCGCCGACGAGCGCCCCCATGGTGTCCGCATCGCCGCCGTGCCGCACGGCCTCGACGATCCCCTCCTCGAAGGTCCGGGAGAACCGCAGGAAGACGTAGAGCGCGCTCAGCACGGCCGTGTGGACGAACCCCCCCGTGGGGAGCGTGATGGGTCGCGAGGCCTTGGACGCGGCGAAGTTCACGATCTTCGCGAAGGCGAGGGCCGGCGGGAGGTCCGCCACGTCCCCGAGGATGGACACGGCCCCGGAGAACTCATGGAGGCGCGGGCGGCTGTCCTCGGCGAAGATCTTACCCCACTGCTCCTCGGCGAGATCCTCGGCAGCCCGTGCCTCGGCCTCGATCTCGGCCACGAGAGGCTCCCAGTCGCCGGGGGGCGCCGCAGCCCTGAGCGACAGCGAGACCGCGGCGGCCACGGCTGCCGTCCCGGCGCAGGCGCGCGGGTCCCTGTGGGTGATGAGGGTCGCTTCCACGGACGCACGACGTCGCGCCTCCGGATCGTCGCGGAAGAAGACGCCGATGGGGATGCCGCGGCTCGCCGCGCTGGCGCCCGCCGTGTTGATGCCGGACTCCGTCCAGGGACGCCCCGCGATGAGCCGCCGCAGGGCCTGGCGGACGTTCCGGTGGGCCCGTCTCAGGCAGCCGAAGGCCCGCCCTTCCTGGGGACGCGCCATGTCGGCGAAGAGCTCGGCGCACCGCTCCGGCACGAAGCGTCCCTCGACCGCAAGCGTCTCCGCCACCGCGAGGGCGAGTTCCGTCTCGTCCTCGTAGAGCCCCCGCCGCATCTCGACGGCATCGATGGGCAGCTTGAACGTCCGGGGGTCGGGAAAACCCTGGATCGACCCGAGCTTCGCGCGGATCACGTCGACCGGCACGCCGGACAGGGGTGCGCCGAGGGCCTCTCCCACCGCCATGCCGAGGATGCTGCCGAGACAGCGCTCCCGGTTCTCCATCATCGTACTCTCCTCGTCATCCCGTCACCGGTTCCTGAGCAGATCCGCGGGGAACGGCTCGCCGGTGAGGAGCGCGACGACGCGCACCGACCTTCCGTCGTCCTCGTAGACCGCCGTCGCAGACCTGGCCTGCGGCAGACCGCCAGCCGCCCGGGCGAGCACGCCATGCGCCCGCTCCGGCAGCGAGGGATCCCGCGCCACGAGCCCGCCGCCGACGATCCCCACGAGGATCGCCGCGCGGGCTCCCGAGGCCGGACCTCCCGCGAAGAGGCGACCTCCGGAGAGGGCCCTCGAGGCGGCGCCGGCCAGGTTTTCGTCGCTGACACCGGAGCCGTCGCTCCGGGAGGACCCGCCTGCGCCGCTCCCGGCCGTCGCGAGTCCGAAGGTCCCCACGCCGCCGGCCCTGAGGGCGGAGTCGAGGTCGCCCGGGCGGAAGGCCCCCGCCCGGGGGACGAGGCAGGGGAGGCGGTCCATGAGGTCGAGGGCGCCCGCCACGGTGTCGGCCAGCGCGGCGAGGCCGTCTCCGCTCTCCGAGCCTGTTCCGCGTCCGATGGCGGAGAGCCCGCGGGCGGCATCGATGAACAGCAGGGGCGACAGACGTCCTGTCTCGACGAGGGTACGGAGCCGATCGAGGAGGCCGATGGCGCGTTCACGCACCTCCTGCGGGAGATCCGCTTCAGGCGATGGCAGGAGTGCCAATCCGCCCACACGGCGCTCTCCATCGCGCAGTCCCCGTGCCGCCAGGTCATCGAGGAGCGCGTGGCAGAGGGGGAGAAGCGAACCGCCGCCAGCGAGCCCCCCGGCTCCCGCCAGGAGGAAGTAGTGATCCGCCATGCCCGGCAGCGCCCGCCGGAACAGTTCTCGGAGCGCGGGCATGGATGCCCGGGAAGCCTCTTCCGCCGCCGTCACGGAGGCGACCGCCGGATCGCGGAGCGGGACGAGAACGCGGCGGGACGGCGGGATCTCGGTGGCGCCCATGGCGGCGGGATCTGTGTCGATGGCCACGACGTTCCGATGGCCGAGCCGGGCGAAGGCCTCTGCAAACCGCGTCCCCGTGAATCCCGCTCCGATGAAGGCCAGGCGCCGGGCGCCGGGCACGGGCGCCGCCTCGGCGACCTTCTCCTCGACCCCTCCCTGGCCGTCCGGAAAGAACATGCGGGCTGCGGGGTTCGCGACGAGGGACATCTGGAGGTCCGGCGGCACCGGCCCGGCGCCCACGGCTGCGGGCGCCTCAAGGGGTGCAGAGGCCCCTTGGAGGTGCCCCGCCTGGACCAGGGCCCGCTTGAGGACGAGGTTCTCCGTCGCCAGCCGGGCTGCGTCCTGCTCCCGCTCCTGGAGCTGCTTCTCGAGGCGCCGGACGCGCTCGCGGAGGTCGTTCCGACCCGCAGAACGCTCGCCATCCTCCGAAAGCGTCGTCACGACGGCATCCTCGACAGCCGCCTCCGTGGACACGCTCGCGGCCCGCTCCGGTGTCGCCTGGACGCTCGTCTTCTGCATCGGCGTCTCGCCGGCATCGAGCCGCGAGGCCGCAGCGCCTTCCACGTCGGGTCCGGCGCCCACGAGGCGGGTGAAACGCATCTCGGTGCGCCCGACCCTCAAGACGTCGCCATCCCGGATCGGCGCCTCGCGGATCCGCTGGTTGTTGACGAACGTGCCGTTCTCGGAATCGAGGTCCTGGACCTCGTAAGAGCCGGGCGCCGTCTCGAGGAGCAGGGCGTGTTCCCTCGACACCCAGGCGTCCCTCATGATGAGATGGCACCCTTCCTTCCGCCCGATGACGAATCGCGGGCCCCTCATGTGCACGATCTTCCACTTGAGGGATCCGTTGATGATCTGGAGATCGGGCACCGCACCGCTCCTTGAGCGTCCACCTCCCGGTCGCGTTATCCTCATTTGTCCGGCGTCGATCAAGACGCCCACGGCCCCGCGGAGGTCCCCGGACGAGCCCTGGCCGCCCGCCGCACCAGACCACCGCCATCGCGGCCGGACGCGTCGATTCCACGATGCCGCACGATTGACCGGGCGGCCGCCCCGGCGCATGATGGGCCGGAAGATGTGGATGCGGGAGTTCAGCGTGAAGAGCCCCCTTCTGGCCCTGTCCCTCTTCGTGATCGCCGCCGCGGCACGCGGTCAGACGCTCGTCGTCGCTCCGGCCCACCCCCTCTCGGCGGGCACGGATCACGTCGTCCGGACGGAGATCATCACGCTGTCGGTGACAGGCGCCGAGCCCTTCATGCCGCTCACGGTGTTCTTCGGAAACGTCCCCGGGTCCGTCCAGCATCCCGCCATCGAGGGCACGCTCCTCATCAGCCCCTCCGCCATCATTCCCCTCCCGTCGCTCGACGGGCTCGGCATCTTCGGCGGTCACGCCTTCCTCCTAACGGACGCCGCCGGGAGCTTCACGACCAGCATCCTCATCCCCGGAGGATTCCCCCTCGGCCCATGGTCCTTCCAGGCCATCACGCTGCAGAATCCCTATGTCAACGCCGGCGGCCAGATCCTCGAGCTGTCCAACCGCGCCGACATCGCCGTCACTGAGCCGCCATCGAGCCCCCTCATCACATCGGTGTCGCCCTCCTTCGTCACAGAGGGCGCGGGCGGTGCGATCACACTGCGCGGAACTGGATTCCTCCCGCAGTCCACAGTTCTTCCGACCGTGACATTCCATCCGACGTGCACAGTCACGGCAGGCGTTCCAGGAACCAATGTGCGCATCGTCGAGGATCCGGGGCCCGGAACGGATCCGGTGATCCTCGTCGACGCACCCGCGGATCTCGGATTCCCGACGAATCCTCCCCTCACATCCGCCGGCCCGGCGCGCATCACCGTGAGTTTCGCCACCACGCCGCTCTACCCCGTCACGCCCGCCGCGAGTATGGCGACGACGAACCCCACGGGAGAGCCGGACCCCACGTTCATCGCCTGGCAGAGCCCGGCGGGACCGGAAATCACCGCCCTGTCCCCCGCCGGCGCCGACACAGCCGGAGGGGGCTGCACCATCACCATCACGGGCACCCACTTCCTCCGGTGCACCGCACCATCCTCTCCCGTGGCGACGCGCGTCCTCTTCGACGCCGCCGGCGCCTCGCCCATCGAAGCCACGGGGGTGACAGTGGTCTCCGCGACGGAGATCACAGCGGTCATACCGCCCCACGGCGCGGGCCTTGTCGCTGTTCAGGTCGTCAATCCGGACTCCTTCCTCGCGAGCCCGCGACAATCCACGACCGGCACACCCGCATCCGAGTTCCGATACTTCGACTTCGATCCGTCCGGCATCCAGATCTCGTCCATCACGCCTTCGACGATCGTCGAAGGCTCGTCGCCCGCGACGATCACCATAGCGGGCACGGCGCCGGCCATCGCCGGCGTTTCCCTCCTCGATCCCGCCCTCGGGCCCATCGAGCTGGATGTGGGTTCGATCCTCCTCGGCCTCGAACGCGAGGCGGACGCCACAGTCAAGTCCATCGGCTTCGGTCCCGGCGGCGGCACGTTCCAGATCGTCGCCACGGTCCCGCCGTGGCCTCCGGGCCTCAATCCCGTCGGGCCGTCATTCAATGGGCTCACCAACACGGGACCGAAGAGTGTGCAGATCAAGGCGGCGCCCTGTGTCAATCCGAGCGGTCTCGAGCACACGTCCTACGCCCTCGCCAAGCCGGGAAACCGCTTCGTCTACGTGGCGGCGCAGCCGCCCCACGTCACATCGATCCTGCCGAACAACGTCGGCCGCGTGAGCGGCGGCCAGCTCGTCACGCTCGTGGGCTCGGGCTTCCTGACCACGGACACGGCTCTTCCTTCGACCCAGTCTGCCCTCGGGCCGGCCGCCGTGTTCGCCGGCACGACGTCCTTCCCGGCCACCTTCGTGAGGATGGTGAACGCAACCGCCATCGAGGTCCTCACGCCCGACGCAGGAGCCGCGGGACCTCCACCCGTCCTTCGCGACGCCATGGTCACGAATCCCGACGAACAGTCCTCTGCCACGGCCGCGCAGGGCGACGACTTCTACTTCTACCCGCCGCTCGCCGGCCTCGTCGACCAGACCTTCCCCCTCACCCCGCCCCTCGTCATCGTCGATACCGGAACCGGCGGCGTCCCCATCGTCTACAACTTCACATCGGATCTCGTTATTCCGTCAGGTCTTACGATTGAAGCACGCGGGGACTACCCCCTCATCATCCGCTGCCGCGGCGACATCGTCGTGGACGGATTCTTCGATCTCTCCGGCGCATCCGTGACCGGCCCGCCGTATTTCGCGCCGGCGGGGGCCGGGGCCGGCGGCCCGGCCTTCGACGATCAGGTCCCCGGGAGCCAGGATCCCATCGAGGGCAATCCAGGCGACGCCCCGATCGACCCCGCGACGCTCCTCCTCTTTCCCGGCGGCGGCTTCGGCGGCGTGCACGGCGTACTCTTCGCGGGGCCGGCCATCGGAGGAGGCGGCGGCGGGGGGGGCATGGACATGCCGGGCCTCATGGGACTGCCGATCTCGGGATCCCTCGGCATCGGAGCGGGCGGAACGCCGGGAGGAGCCTACGGCTTCCTCGGCGTGGCGCCGATTCCGGTTCTCGGAAGCGGCACGCCCGCCGAGACGGGCCTGCCTCCAGGCGGGGCGGGAGGCGGCGCCGGAGGCCTCGGCCTGCCGATCCCCTACAATCCTGTGTCGCCGCCTCCCACGCCCCTCATTGGTGTCAACGGGCGAGGTGGCAATGGCGGCGGAGGTCTCATCCTCGCCGCCGACGGCGTCGTCGCGCTGAACGGAAGCCTCCTCGTGAATGGCGAGGACGGTCATCCCGGCGCCATCGCGTCCGCCGATCCCGACAGGAAAGGCGGCGGTGGCGGCGGCGGGTCCGGCGGATCCGTCGTGCTCCAGGCCCTGCGCGGCATCGTCGTCGGTGCCACGGCGGTGGTCGATGCCGGAGGCGGACTCGGCGGTGCCGGAGCCTCCGTCGCCCCGTCGAACGAAGGCGGCGCGGGCTCCCCGGGCCTCATCCGCCTCGCCATGCCGGCCGACACCTTCTCTCTGGCCTCGACCCTCTTCGTCCTGCCAGGCGCGACGCTCACGCCGTTCTTCGACTTCACGACCTACCTCCCGTGACACGGCTTCCCGGAAAGCCCCTCGACCACACCGTCCGCCTCCGGTCCATCCATGGCCCCAGGGGATCGCGATGAGACAGCGACGCCTCGCCGTGCTCCTTTCCGCCCTCCTGCCCGTCCTCGCCGCCGGCACAGCGGACGCGCAGGCGACCCTCTCCCTCGCGCTCGATGCGCCCCATCCCTTCTCCTTCAACACGGGCCCGGGAGGCACGGCCGCCCAGCTCACGAACATCGTGCGGACGGAGCCGCTCCATGTGACGCTCGTCGAGACCCCGACCCCGCCCGGCCCGACGATCCAGCTCGTGCCCCGCCGCGTCGCGCTCTACGTCGGAGCCCTCGATCCCACGCCTCTCGTCCTGCCCGAGGGATCCATCTTCATCGACATCGGGGCCTCCGTCCCCCCCATCGCCGTCTTCAGTTCGTTCCTCGACCCCCTCGGTCCGATCTTCGGTCCGCCTCTCGGAGCGGCGCAGAACACGCTCAAGTTCACGCTCGGCGCGAACCTCTTCCCGCCGCTCTACCCCGCATCGCTGCCCACGCTCGCGCTCCAGGCCCTCGCCGAGGACACGCCGGGAAACCCCTTCCTCGTGTCGAACGTCGTACAGTTCCAGCTCGTCGATCCCGAGATCGCGGGGCTCGCGCCGGCCGTCACGGACATCGACCCGAAGGCTCCGACCGGCACCGGCAACCTGCGCCCGCAGGGCCCCGAGACCGGCGGCAATACCGTGACGCTCTCGGGGCTCCGCTTCCCGGCCCAGTCCAACTGGATCCAGTTCCCCCCGACGATCCTCTTCGGCGGCGTTCCGGCCACCGGCGTCTGGCCCCTCTCGAACACGAGCGTCACGTGCGTCGTGCCGCCACGTCCCTTCCTCACGGTTCCGCCGGACTCGGACGCCTGTCTCGCGGACGTCGTCTTCGTGAATCATCCGGCGGTGAGTCCCTCGGCCCAGCCCCATGTCTCGGCCGTCCCGTACCTCTACCTGTCCGGCGTCGCGCCGGTCATCACGGGCTTCACGCCGCCGAGCACATCGCCCGAGGGCGGCGCCACGATCACGATCCACGGATCCGGGTTCCTGAAACGAGGGCTCATCACGATCGAGCGGCCCGGCCACCCCTCCGCCACCACCGTCATCGCACCGCCGGATTCAGCTTTCGGCCCCGGCGGCACGACGATCACGTTCACGGCGCCGCCCTACTGCACGGGCATCGTGGACATCCGCGTGACGAACTGCGACGAAGTCGTGTCCAACACGATGCCTCTCGTCTATGACGAACTGCCGCCCGTCATCTCCGCCATCCTGCCCACGGTCACCCTGCCCCCCTGGCTCGGAGGCGGGACCTACCCGACCGTCACGGACACGGGCACCGCCATCACCGTGACGGGCCAGCGGTTCATCCGCGACGGCAGCCCCATCCTCTGCGCCAACGCCGTGCCGCCGCCCCTCTGCAGCGGCCCGCCCCCGACGATCACTGGCACCGTTTTCCCGACCCGCGCGTTCCTTTTCGATGTCGAGCAGATCGACCCGCAGAAGACCGTCCCCGACGCGCAGACCCTCCACCTCACGACGAACAGCTTCGATCAGACCGGCCTCGTGCGAGGCCTCCTCGGCTTCAAGCCGTTCCGCGTCGAGAATCCCCCCTGCGTGCGCGCGGGGAACACGGCAAACCTCCCGAGCCCCGACGTCGACGTCATCGTGCGGGACGGCGCGCCCCCTTCCATCACGGACGCCGAACCCCTCATCTCGAAGAACGTGGGACCGCGGCGCGTGACCGTCTTCGGCCAGAACCTCTTCATGCGCGAAGGGAGCCCGACCCAGGATTTCACGGAGATCGCCACGGCGACGTCGAACGGCCAGATCACGGCCATCGATCCGACGGCGATCCGCGTCCCCGCGGTGAAGTTCGGCGATTACTTCGCCCGGCAGGTCACCCTGATCTCGGAGACGGAGCTCGATATCCAGCCGCCGGATCCGCCGGTGGCCCCGGGAACGTCCATCGTCGTCGAGGTCACGATCGTGAACCCCGACACGCGCTCGTCGAGCCTCTCTTTCCTCTTCACGTTCGTTCCGCCCCTCGTGGACCAGGATCACCACTCCATGCCGGAGGGGGATCGGGTCCTCGACGGCGACTTCCTGCGGGACGTCGTGGCGGCCGTGGCGGCGCCCAACACGCCGAACGCAACGCCGGCGTCCGTCGCCGGGATCAGCTTCCGGCGGAATCCCGCCTTCCGGCGGGACGCGGCCCGGTACTTCGGAGGGGACGACCCCGCCTACGTTCCGGATCCGGCCGAGGAGTTCCTGATGGACCGGATGTTCCTCTTCGACACGGCCACGGACGCCCTGCCGCCGCTGCTCCGTTATTTCGACTTCGACAGGATCAAGATTCCGCTCCTCCTCACCGGGATCGACGACCCCTATGACGGTTCAGCCGCCCTCGTGGACAAGATCGTCATCCTGAAGGCCCGCGGGGGCGCCGACGTGACCCCGGCCGTCGATGCCGCCAGGAACTTCCCGCTCGTTCTGAGATCGAAGGACGATCTCCGCCTCGACGGCATCCTCGACGTGTCCGGGGACGCCTTCGCCAGCGACGCGCTCCTCTTCGGCCCGGTGGCCTTCCAGGGACGCGTCGAGCCCGGATCCACGCCGCCCCCCGCCGGATCGGGCCGCGGCGGTCGCGGCGGCGCGCACTACCCCGAGACGCCGGTCCTCCCGTCGCTGATGCCGCCGCCGAACTTCGGCGCGACGTCGGTCTCGCTTTCCGGTGGCCCGGGCTCGCCGCCGCCTCTCCGCCCCCTCGCCACGGGCTCGTCGCCGACCTACGGGACCGGGGGCGGGGGCATCGCACCCATCGGCGGGGAGGCGGCCGGCGGCGGCGGCGCCGGGGGCGCGCTGCCGGGACTTCCCGGAGAGGTCGGCGCCGGCGCGCCGTCCTTCGGCGGATTCGCCTTCGGCAACGCCTCGCGCTTCGGCACGGC
>CAYQRN010000028.1:0-30600 GCA_964419995.1 uncultured Planctomycetia bacterium | reverse complement strand
CCCTCGAGCGAGGCGAGGGCGCGCTCGAGCCCCGAGCGGACCCCGGGGAGATGGCGCTTGAGCCCCTCGCGACCCGCATCCTCGAAGGCGGCCAGGAAGGCTCCGAAGACCGTGCGCAGCGCCTTGGCGGAGCCGGCGACCCGCTTCACCACCTTCTGGAGCGCGAGGAAGTCCGACACGAGCCGGCGGACGTCGGGTGTGTCGAGGCGGCTCAGCATGCCGGCGATGCCGGCCTTCACGGATTCCACTCCGGAGGGATCCCGGAGAATGGCGCCGAGAGCCTCCTCGGCGGCGGGCAGATCCTGGTGGAGCCCCACGAGGATGGGGGTCGTGCCGATGCTCGTGCTGCCCATGATCGTGAGGGGGAACGAGGGATCGGTGACCCTCATGGCGGTGGAGCAGAGGTCGTAATAGGAGATCTTGCGGAGTCCGAGGCCGCCGTGCTCCTCCGGGATCACCATGCGGAAGGCGCCGATGCCGCGGAGCCAGTCGAGATCCTCGCCGGGGATGTGGTGGAGTTCCTCGATGTGGCGCGGGAAGGGGCGGCCGTTCACGATCCGGTTGCCGTAGCGCTTCGCGAAGAGGTCGAGCGTTCTGCGGTGCTCGGCGAGGAGATCCGTATCCGCGCGAGCCAGCTCGAGGGTGAGGCGGGGGGCGTCGAGGGGCTCCGGCCTCGCGAGGAAATCGCCGGACGAGAAGCGCGCGGGCGAGGCGAGACAGGCGCCGTAGGAGAAGGTCGAATCGCGGGGCGGTGTTTCGTCGTCGAGGGCGTCCCCGAGGGCGAGATCGCCGAGCTCGCCGAGACGGGGCGCGGCGGCGGCGAGGCGGGACGCCTCGTCGGCCGCCCTCCTGGCCTCGGCATCGAGGAGGCGGAGGATCTCCACCGTGAGCGGATCGTCGGCGTCCCCTTCCGCGACGGCATGGAGCCGAACGGCCCCGGCGGCGCACCGGGCGAGGGCGGCGGCGCCGGCGAAGTTGCGGGCGGCGGGCGGTGCCTCCGGGGCGAGCCGGGATTCCGTCCGCGCGGCGCTCCACGGGAAATGCAGGAACAGGCCCGCGTCCCGGTAGGACTTCGAGAGGATGTCATCCTCCGAGTAGGCCGTGCCGCCGAAGACCTGGCCGGCCATCCACGTGACGGATCGCGGACCCTGGCCGAAGGCCCGGGCGGCGAGGGCGAGGGCCAGCGGCGGATCCGTTTCCGCCAGGACGGCGGCACTCCGGATCACACGCTCACCCGCCCCGATCCACGCGAGCATGGCGCGGACGGCGCCGAACTTGGCGATGCCGTCCCGCCCCCGGAGATCGCGGAACAGCCCCGGGAACTGGATCCGATTCAAGGCGTGGGCCAGGGCGCGCTCCCGGAGGAGCGTCGCCGCCCCGAGAAGTCCGAGACAGAGATCGCGCGCGAGGCCGGCGCGGGCCGCGGCTGCGCCCGGCGGGAGGGGCAGGAGGGGGAGCTCTTCGTCGATCCGCAGCGTGGCCAGGCCGGCCCCCGCCGGTCCGAGGCCCCCGGTCCGGCGGATCGAGATCCGCGGATCCCCTGCGGCGACCCTCCGAAGCCCGTCGACTCCGAGGATCACGATGTCGGCGGCATCGCAGAGCGGCAGTCCGTCGATGGATGCCCCCCGGGGATCCGCTCCCTCGAAGATACTGTCGGTGAGGACGGCTACCGGATCGCGACCCGCGACGCCGGTGATCGCCCGATGAGCGAACACGTGGGCGGCCCGGAGGACCAGGGCGAGGTCCCTGCGACCGAGATGGAGGAAGAGAGCGTCTCTGGCGTCGCGGCTCGGGCCGGCGGCGTCGATGGCGTCGAGAAGGCGGGCGCTGGCTTCCGCCGGAAGCGTACCCGTCGTCTCGAGGGTCGCGAGGGTCTCCCGGGCGAAGGCCGGCAGGATCTCCGGCGGGTGCTCCGGCGGCATGCCAGGCGCCGGGGCGGCGGGCCGTTCGGTGCCGTGGACATCGGCGAGGATGGCGAGGTGGTGGCTCCGGAGCTGGCGGTTGTCGGCGTCGATGAAGGAGAAACGGCGGGCCGCCGCGAAGGTTCCGGCGGCTGCGACGATGCGGTCCATGTCCGCGAGGAGGCCGGCGAGGGCCGGCCCCGAGGGCGCCGCGGCGGCGGCCGCGCGGAGGGTTCGCACGGCCCCGTCGCGCCGCTCGAGGAGAGTCTCCATGCGGCGCAGGTGGGCGGTCTGGACGACGGACGGGAGGTCCTCGAAAGCGCGCTCGAATGCGACGCTCTCGGCCCATGCCGCGTCCACGAGGGCGGCGAGGTGCGCGTCGGGGCACGAGGGCAGGGGTGAGGGCGGCGGAGTTTCCGGGAGCGTTCGGATCGCGGGTGCGGGCCGAGCCGGCGCCGCGGCGTGCGGGGGACGGTAGATGAGCTGATGGGGGCCGAATCGGGACCAGTCGACGGCGGCGGGCGCTGCGCGCCAGCAGGTCTCGCACTTCACGCAATTCTCGTGCAGGACCGCCACGCTCGTCGAGAGGGACGCGTCGGTGACCTTCTGGTAGACGTGAGCCGGGCAGACGTGCCAGAGGGCGGACTCGCGCAGCGCGGTGGGCCCGTCCTTCCCCTCCGGGGCGATGACGCGGATGTGCGTCCGGGGCGAGGCGACATAGCCGATGGTGGCGAGGCGCGCATCGCCTGTGAGCACCGGGCGGGCGCGAGCCACGTCCGCCACCTCGAGCGCCTCCTCCACGACGCGGCGGAACGGCAGCCGGCGAAGGACCTGCAGAGACGGCCGGAAGAGCAGGACGCGGGCGCGGAGAAGCGCCATCGCGAGGAGCCCCGTCAGATAGACGATGAGAGCGAGAACGGGAGCCGCGACGAGATCGAGGAGCGAGAGGCGGGACAGAACGGCGCGGCGGCCTCGGCGGAGGCGGAGGGCGAGGGGAGTCTCGTCGTTCGTGTAGAGGTGGCGGGCGAAGTCGGCGAGGCCGGGGCGAAGCCTCGAGAGCAGGTACCTGAGGACGAGGGGGATGCGCCGGCCCGGTGGCCGGCCGTCGAAGGTCCCCTGGAAGCTCAGCGTGGCGCCCCGTCGCGCCGGGCGCGGCACCCAACCGATGAGGAGGTTCGCGACGAGGAGCGGGAGGAGCAGCAGGAGGTCGGCGGCGAGGCCGCGGAAGAGGCCGAGGGCGCGCGACCCGCGGCGAAGATCGCCGAGAAGCACGGGAAGGCGGCGGGGGGGCGCGATCTCCGCCAGCGCATGCGCCGCATGCCAGTGGCGGCCGACGGCGCCGATGCCGCGGTCGGTGAGGACCCGCGCCACGGAGGCGCCGGCGTCGATCTGGCGCCCGAAGAAGTCCCGCGTGCGCTCGATGAAGTGCGGCCAGTCGCGGAGATGTCGGACGTCGCGCATGGCGCGCGAGGCCCGCACGCGAGCGAGGTACGTCCGTTCGAGTTCCGCGGCGGAGAAAGAGCCTCCCGCCCTGTCGATGTCGGCGACCGCGGCGGCGAACTCCCGGCCCATGGCCGTCGCCGGGCCCGTGTAGTTGGGGCAGGGGAAATCGACGCCGATGCCCGAGGCGGCCCCGCCCACCGCGAGGCCGTCCTCCACGAGCCGGGGCATCTCCCGGAAACCGCCGCCGCGGATGAGCTTCGCGCCGAAGGCCGCTGTCCCGGCTCCGCCGATGAGCGGCTCGAGCGCGGGAAGGCGGCGGAGCCAGTCCATGAGGCGGTGGGCGTCGACGCCGGAATCTGCGAGGTTGGCCGCCGGCACTACCAACCCGAGGGACAGGCTCTCCCGGTTCGTATAGAGGAAGGCGCCCATGTTGAGGCGGAGGGGCCGTCCGTCGAGGATCGGGTTTCTGAGGAGGATCTCGAAGCAGACGCCTTCGTCGCCGCCGATGCCGAACCGGCGCTCGATCTCCGCCGCGGGGAGAGGCAGCACTTCCTTCACGCCCTGGAGGAAGGAGGGGCGGGGAAGTCCGGATGCATCCGGCGGGAGAGTCTCGAGTCCCTCCTTGGTCACGAGATGCGAGGCGTCGCCCTCGGCGAGGAAGACGACGGGGGCGTAGAGCGGGCCACGGGATGTCATGACTCCCGTGACCCGGCCGCCGTCGCGAATGAAGCCCGTGGCCGTCGTGTCCGTGAGAAGCGTTGCGCCCGCCTCCGTGGCGCACTCCGCGAGGGCCCGGTCGAACGGCGGGCGCAGCACCGTGAAGGTGTGGGCGAAGGCCGATCGCGACGTGAACCTGCCGCCGAGGAGCGTGCGGCCGTTGGTCGCGAGGAATCCCCGGGATGTCACCGGGCGCTCGACGGGAAGGCGCCGGAAGGCGCCGTTGCCGAGCACGTCCGGCGCGACGAGGCTCTCGCCGAAGTAGACGGCGCCGGACCAGTTTTCCGCGCCGGCGTGGGCGGCTCCCTCGACGACCAGAGTGGGGATTCCCCGCCGGGCCAGGGCGATCGCGGCCGTGGCTCCCGCGGGCCCGGCCCCGATCACGATGACCTTCGCGTCCCTCGTCCTCACAGCGTATCTCCGCTCCTCACGATACTTTATACGGCTCATCGACCGTGCGGCGCGAAGGACCTTGAGCAAACCCCGGACCCCGGGGCGCGGAACAGGGGCGGATCAGGCGTTTCCGGCGTATTCCGCACCGACCGTGGCCGGTGCGGGCGGACTCAGGGCCGGTAGGCGTCGGGACCCGCATCGAGCACCCCGAGGTACTCGAAACGGATCTGGCGCGCGCGGGGGAGGTCGATGATGGCCCGGCGGATGACGCCGGTCGCCTCATCGGCCCAGATGTCGACCTGCCGGGCGGGGACGGGGCCCCGATCCGCGGCCGGGGTTCCGCGGAGGTGGATCAGAGGGCGGGTGGCTCCGTCCTCGATCCGCTCCCGGCCAAGGGCGGCGATGTCGAAATGCCGCGTCATGCGGTCCACGGCGGACCGGATGTTGAGCAGTTCCTCGTCGAGACCGAGGGAACGGACGGCGGCTTCCGGGATCGTCCCCCGATGGATGCGACCGGGTGGGAACTCGAACCACGCGGACTCCCCGTCGAAACCCGCGCGCAGCGGGCCGAGGGGACTCTCGAGCCGCGTGTGGAACCGCGTGCCGCGGACGATGAGCGTTCCGGCGATCGCCGGCGACCCGGCCTCCGAGCCGGCGAAGCGCACGGCGTAGCGCCGATCGACATCGTCGAACGCGCGGACGGCACGGCCGACGACAGCCATGGCGGGCGGAAGCGCCGACTCGCCGGAGAGTACGACGCTGATGCCGAGGGTGAGGGCGAGGATGAACACGGCGGCGGCGGCGAGGCGGAAGGGCGAGATGACGATGCGGCGGGGGGCCGGGCGGGCGGCGCCGAGGGCCGTGAGGACCCGCGTGATTCGCGGAGCGAGCCGGTCGCGCTCCGTCTCCACGAGGCTCCGGAGACAGCCGTGCGCGAACGCCTCGTCGGCGCCGGCGATCTCATCGCGTCCGGCGTCGCCGGGTCGGACGAGGGGGTTTGCGGGATCGGTCATGATGGGACGGCCTCCGTCGAAAGCCGGCTCCGCAGGCAGGCGGCGAGGCGCACCCGGGCCCGTTGCAGGCGCTTCTTCATGGTCTCGACGCTCTGGTCGAGGGACCGGGCGATCTCGGGGAGAGTGAGATCCTCCCGATAGTAGAGATCGATGATGGATCGATCCTGGTCGGGGAGATTGCCGAGGCAGGCGCGGACCGCGTCGAGCTTCTCGCCCCAGGTGTCCCCGGGCTCCGCCGCGAGGGCGTCGAAACGCGCGGAGACCTCGGCGAGCGCGGCCTCATCGAGTTCCGCGTGGGCCGCCCGTGCGGCCTTGCGCCGCCAGGCCATGACGGTCCGGGCGGCGATGCCCCGGAGCCAGGGTCCGAACGGCTTCTCGCGGTCGTAGCGATCGAGGTTCCGCCAGGCCACCAGGAATGTCTCCTGGAAGATGTCGTCGGCTGCCGCGTCGTCGCGGACGACGGCCCGCAGGAACGCCGAAAGCATGCCGGCGTTCTCCCGGACGAGGATCTCGAAGACCTGGCGTGCATCCACGGACGTCCTCCAGCGCTTCTTGTCGCCCGGAGGCCGGCGGGGGACAGGCTGCGGTCAGCGCGTTCCGCGGCTCTCCGCCCTGGACTCGGCGGGAGCGCCCTCGCTCCCGCCGTCCTCCCGGCGCGTCGCGAGCGGTCCCTTGTCCACCACGATGCGCCGGGGCAGGTCCGCCACGTCCGCCGCAGCGATGTGGACGAGCCTGGCCACCCGGACGAGCTTCGCGCAGTCGATCTTATCGGCCGTGTCGGTGACCTGGTGGTAGTCGGGGTGGAAGCCCGTGAAGACGAAGGCGATGGGGATGCCCTTCGCCGCGAAGTTGTAGTGGTCGCTCCGGGAGTAGACGTCCTCCTCGTCGTATTCGAAATCGAACTTCACGTGCTCGTTGGCCTGCAGCACGATGTCGTGGAGCTCCTTCGAGAGCCGTTTCGAGCCGACGAGGTGGAGGGAGTTGAGGTTGTCCTCGGGTTTCTCCGGGTGGCGGGGATTCGCGGACTCCTCGTTGCGGCCCACCATGTCCATCTGGAACTCGGCGACGACGTTCTCGACGGGCACGGGGAGGTGGTCCGCGAACCACTTGGAACCGAGGAGGCCCATCTCCTCGCCGCAGAAGGCTGCGAAGTAGAGGGTGCGGCGCGGATGCGGCGCCCGGGCGAAGGCCCTGGCGACCACGAGGAGCGCGGTGGACCCCGACGCGTCGTCATCGGCTCCGTTGAAGACGTCGCCGTCCGAGGCCACGCCGACGTGGTCGAGGTGGGAGCCGATGATCACGCACTCGTGTTGCAGCGCGGGATCGGACCCGGGAAGCCGGCCGACGACATTGGGCACCGGGACCGTCTCCTCGTCGACTCCGACACGGATCGAGGCCGTGACGCCATCGAGAGGGATGAGCTCGGACGGCGGCCGGCTTTCCGTTCCGGTCGCCGCGGGAGCCTCCGCGCGGGGTCCCAGCGCCGCCAGGAGGCGCTTCATCGCCGCCTCGGTGATGGGGATGACGGGAGCGGAGGCCCGCCGCGTCGTGGTCTGGCCCGGGTAGCGAAGGCCCGAGGCGCGGAGCTCCCGCGTCGCGGCCGCATCATCCACGAAGAGCACGCCTTCGGCCCTGGTCGTGCGGCGGATGTCGGAGGCGAGGCTCAGGCGGAACCGGCGCCCGTCCCCGCCGGAGGGCTCGGCGGCGACGAGGAGGATCCGGCCCGTCGCGTCGATGCCCTTGAGGTCGGCGTCCCGGAGCGATCCCCGGAGAAGCGCGAGGGGAGCCGTGATGTCGCACTCCCGAAGGATCGGGAGGGCCGCGTCGGATCCGAAGCGGAGCTCCGTCCGGGCATCGTTGCCGGTGGATACGACGATCCGCGACACCGCCGAGAGCTTCTGCCGGATGAAGGGGACTTCCTGGAACCAGCTTCCGTTCCAGCCCGGCTCGAGGCCGAATTCGCGAAACCGTGCCGCCATGAACTCCGCGGCCTTCATGAACCCCGGATCGCCCGTCTGGCGGCCGGCCATGTCGTCCGATGCCAGCGTCTTGATCCAACTCCGCGCATCCGAGACCGTGGCGTCATCGGGGGCCGGGGCCCGGTCTGGCCAGGAACTCCGGGTCTGCGCCGTGGCAGATGCAGCCATGACGAGAAGAGCGGAGAGGACGGGGAAGAAGCCGTGACGACGCACGACACGTGGCATGGAGTATCTCCCGCGGCGGACGAGGAGCGGCGGCAATCCGTAGCGTAACACCCGGTCGATTCCCGGAACGTCGAGGGCCCGCCGCGTGGTCACGGCGTCCGATCCGGGCTCCCGGAATCCGCTGGAACCCGAAACCGGGTGTAGACTCCTGATGATGGAGGCCGTCGCAGGAGGGCGGCCGTACATCCGGGTCCAGCGCCGGGTCTGTTCCGTGGTCGAACCGATCGGGCGTCGCATCGGATCGCGTCGCTCCTTTGCGCCCGGGGCGGTGATCCGATAGGATCGGATGTCGAGGTCTGCGCGCAGGTTGGGGCGACCCTGACCGGTCCCGCGAAGTCGTCGTGGCACGGGATCTGGGACAGGGCCGCGGGCGCGTCGAGGGTCGTTCGTGGCGACGCCGTTCCAGAACGCCGTCCGTCGGCTGATCCGAAGGTACGAGGAACGTCACGGCGCGAAGCTGTCCGGACGGGAACTCTCCCTGCGGGTCGGCAAGTCCCCGACCCACCTCTCCCAGATCCTGAATGATGGTCTCATTCCGTCGGGCAAGGCGCTGCTCGCGCTCGGGCGCGCGCTCGACGCGGCCCCGTCCGAGATCCGGGACCTCCTCGTCCAGGCCATGAAGACCAAGGCCCGCGGCCGGGCGAGGGACACCTTCTGGCTCGACGCCGCCCTCGAGATGAGCGACGAACTCGTCCACGAGATCTCGGAGTTGCGTGGATACCTCGAGAGCCGGGGGCTTCTCTCGGCCTACGACGAGGGCCACCAGCGCCGCCGCCGTCCCGGGAAGGAGAAGTCGACCGGTCTGGAAGCCTAAGATCCGTATCGACTTAAGCGATCCATGGCCGGGGCGTGTCGGGGGCCCCAAAATTCGCGGGATTTTGTGCGCAGGGGGGCTTCGCGAAGCGTCTATACTGCTGGAACTGTCGTACAAGGTGCGGGATCGCGTGACCGACCTCCCACCTAAGAAAACGGCAAATGCACAACATCACTCTCTCCAACAACGCCGGTCACGCGATTCCGCTTTCTTCCTCCACCGCCTGACGCCGGTGGCCTGCCTTCGGAAGCGGTTCTGATCCCACGGGTTCCGTTGCCTGAACGTCCGTCCCGCGGCGCCTCCGGAAAAAGATGTCCGGATTCTTCGCCGTTTCCCCGTGGCCGGATGCCTATACGAGATGGATTGGGTACGGGGATTGTGTGATCCGCCTCCCACCACACAGAAACGGCAAACAACAAGTCATCACTCTCTCCCGATCACGGATCACACAATCCCTGCCTCCTTCCTCCCCCCGATCCCTCACGCGCCTCCCGCGCGCGTCTTCTTCTTGCCGCGCTTCAGGAATCCGAGCCATCGCCGCTTCTCCGGGAGCCGCGCGACGAGCTCCGAAGCGAGCTTCATCCGAGCCGTCATCCGCCGCTGCGCCGGCGTCGTGCTCGCGGAGAGCATGGCCTCTTCGACGCGCTGCGAAGACACGAGCGGATAGGCGAGCATGGCCGCGACGCAGCGGCCGATGATCTCGTCCATGACCTCGCCGCGCTCGTTGTGATCCCGCGCGAGCTCGGCCAGGGCCTCGAAGGTCTCCTCGACGCGCGAGAGCACCTTCTTCGGGAGGATGCTGCCCACGAGCTCCACGACGTGACGCGCCGACTCATCGACCCCGCGTGCCGCCAGCGGCGACGCGGAACGGGCGGGAACGTACTTTCGGGCTTCGAGCACGCACCGGTGGATGAACCATGTGTCATCGAGGTAGCCGAAGAACCCGTACGTCTTCTCGCTCAGGAAGTCCCGGGCGTTGATCATGTAGAGCGCGCTCCCCTGGGCGAGGGTCCGCAGGGCCGATCCGACCTCGTCGCGGTCGAGAGCCTGCGCGAGCAGCTTCATGCCGGCCGGCAGAAGGAGGATCGCGTCCGAGAGGGCCCCGACGAGGGCGTCCACGTCCTTCCCCCGGAGCCCGGCCGACCGGAACCGGTCGGCGAGCGTATCGCGCTGCTCCGCGTGGAGCGTCCGGAGCTTCTTCTCCATGTCATCGCAGGCCTTGTGCAGCATCGGTTCCTCCGGAGAGTGCGGCGGCAGAGGGGTCGGACGTTCCGGACGCCCGCGCAGGCGGCCGCGGGTTCCGGTCCCGGCGGTGGGATGATAGCGTCTTTTCCGTCCCCGGACGCCCCCTCCCGGATGGCACCGGGTTTCCCACGGACCACGCGGGCCGCCGCCGGCCCCCGAACCGCCGGATCCCATGACTGACTCCGAGGTGACGCCGCGCCGGCTCCGCTTCGTCACGGCGGCTGCCCTGTTCGACGGCCACGACGCGTCCATCAACATCGTCCGGCGGCTCCTCCAGCAGGCCGGGGCCGAGGTCATCCACCTCGGGCACAACAGGGCGGCCCTCGACGTGGCGGAGGCCGCCGTCGAGGAGGACGCTGACGCGATCGCGGTCTCGTCGTATCAGGGCGGCCACATCGAGTTCTTCGGCTACCTCCTCGATCTCCTCCGTGAGCGGGGGGCTCACCACATCAGGGTGTTCGGCGGCGGGGGAGGGGTCATCGTCCCGGCGGAGGCCCGCGCCCTCGAGGCGAAGGGCATCACGCGTATCTACTCCCCCGACGACGGTCGCGCGCTCGGACTCGAGGGCATGATCGCGGACATGCTGGCCCGCTGCAGCGGCCCGCCGGAGGCCCCGGCTCCCGTGTGGCCGCCCACAGCGGACGCCCGGGGGCGCCTGAACCTCGCGAGGTGGATCACCCGGGCCGGAGAGGCGTCCGCGGACGATCCCGCGTCCCGCGCCCTGCTCGACCGGATCGAGGCGGCCGCCCGCGCACGGCCGGCGCCGGTCATCGGCATCACGGGGACCGGCGGCGCCGGCAAGTCGACGCTGACCGACGAACTCCTCCGCCGGTTCCTTTTCGCGGGCGATGCGCCCCCGGTGGCCATCCTCGCCGTGGATCCGACGAAGCGGAAGACCGGTGGCGCCCTGCTCGGAGACCGCATCCGCATGAACGCGGCCGTGGATCCGCGCGTCTGCATGCGGAGCCTTGCGACGCGCGGGTCCACGAACGAGCTGTCGGCGTCCGTGCGCGCGGCCGTCCGGGTCCTCCGCGCCGCCGGCTTCCCGCTCATCCTCCTCGAGACCGCGGGCATCGGCCAGGGGGCCTCTGCCGTGACGGAGGAGAGCGATCTCTCCGTCTACGTCATGACGCCCGATTTCGGCGCTGCGTCGCAGCTCGAGAAGATCGACATGCTGGACTTCGCCGACATCGTCGTCGTGAACAAGTCAGAGCGCCAGGGCGGCCCCGACGCGCTCCGCGACGTTCGGCGGCAGGTCCGGAGGAGCCGCGGGATCGACGCCTCGACCGGGGACGACCGGCTCCCCGTCTTCGGCACCGTGGCGAGCCGTTTCAACGATGCGGGCGTCAACGCCGTTTTCGAGGAGATCCGGCGACGGCTCCCGGCGGCAGGAAACCGTTCCGGTGCGGATGTGCTCCCTGCGACGGCGGAGAGCCGCGGGATCCTGCCGCCCCGACGGAGCGGCTGTCTCGGCGAGATCGCCGATGCTGTGGAGGCCTACCGGCAGCGGGCCGCGGCCGAGATCGATCTCGCCCGCCGCATCGAGGCGCTGGAGACGGCCGCGGCGGAGGTCGGCGACGGGGCCCGGGTCGCCATCGAGGCGCGGCTCGGCGCCCTGCGGGGACTGCAGGATTCGGCGGCTGCCCGCTGCCTCGCGGAGTACCCGGCCCTGCGCCGGAAGTACGCGGAGGACGCCCTCGTGACGCGCGTCCGCGACCGGGATGTCTCCACGGCGCTCAGCACGACATCTCTTGCGGGGCTCCGGATCCCCCGCGTGGCGCTTCCCCGCTCGGAATCCGCCGCGGAGATCCTCCGCTATCTCCTCTTCGAGAACGTCCCGGGCAGTTTCCCCTTCACGGCCGGCGTCTTCCCCCTGCGGCGCCACGACGAGGAGCCGCGGCGGCAGTTCGCCGGCGAGGGGACGCCGGAACGGACGAACCGGCGCTTCCACTTCCTCTCCCGGGAGGACCGCGCCAAGCGGCTCTCCACGGCCTTCGACTCCGTCACGCTCTACGGCCAGGATCCCGATCCCCGGCCCGACATCTGGGGCAAGGTGGGGGAGAGCGGCGTCTCCGTGTGCACGATCGACGACATGCGGAAGCTCTATGCAGGCTTCGATCTCTGCGATCCGAACACGTCCGTCTCCATGACGATCAACGGACCGGCTCCGATCCTCCTCGCGATGTTCCTCGGCGTGGCCGTCGATCAGGCGGTGGAGGCCCACACGGCGCGGACGGGCATCGCCCCCGGCCCGGACGAGCGGGAGCGCATCGCATCCCGCGTCCTCGAGACCGTGCGGGGCACGGTCCAGGCGGACATCCTCAAGGAGGACCAGGCCCAGAATACGTGCATCTTCTCCACGGAATTCGCCCTGAGGATGATGGGAGACATGCAGGCGTACTTCGTGGAGAAGGGCGTCCGCAACTACTACTCGGTCTCGATCTCGGGCTACCACATCGCGGAGGCGGGTGCGAATCCGGTCACGCAGCTCGCGTTCACCCTGGCCAACGGCTTCACGTACGTGGAGTACTACCGCGCGCGGGGCATGTCCGTGGACGACTTCGCGCCGAACCTCTCCTTCTTCTTCTCGAACGGTCTCGACCCCGAGTACTCGGTCCTCGGCCGCGTCGCACGCCGCATCTGGGCCATCGCCATGCGGGACGTCTACGGCGCCAACGAACGGAGCCAGAAGCTCAAGTACCACATCCAGACGTCGGGCCGCTCGCTGCACGCCCGGGAAGTGCAGTTCAACGACATCCGCACGACGCTGCAGGCCCTGCTCGCGGTCTACGACAACTGCAACTCCCTCCACACGAACGCGTACGACGAGGCCATCACGACGCCCACGGAGGAGTCGGTCCGGCGGGCCATGGCGATCCAGATGATCATCGGCCGCGAGTTCGGCCCCGCGAAGAACGAGAACGGCCTCCAGGGCGCCTACATCGTCGACGAGCTCACGGATCTCGTCGAGGAGGCCGTGCTGGCCGAGTTCCGGCGCCTGTCAGAGCGCGGCGGCGTCCTCGGCGCCATGGAGACCCAGTACCAGCGGAGCCGGATCCAGGAGGAGTCGCTCCTCTACGAGAAGCTGAAGCACTCGGGCGAGCTGCCGATCGTCGGCGTCAACACGTTCCTCGGTCCCCATGCCGGGGCGACCGTCGATCCCGCCGCCGTGGCCCTGACTCGCGCCACGCCGGAGGAGAAGGAGCATCAGATCAGGGAGCTTCGCCGGTTCCAGGAACGCCACGCCGCCGAGGCTCCGGAGGCTCTGGATCGACTCCGGAGAACGGCCCTCGAGGGCGGCAACATCTTCGCGGAGCTCCTCAGCACCGTCCGCGTCGCGAGCCTCGGCCAGATCACGCGGGCCCTCTACGAGGTCGGCGGCGAATACCGCCGGAACATGTAGGGGCGGGTGGGTTTGGGCTCGTTCCGCTGGCGGTTAGACTTCGCTTCCGTGGACCGGAAACGAGCGACGTCACGCGAAGGACCGGACGATGGCCGCCTGCGGCGCCGCGCCGAACGGGAGGGCTGCGCCCGGCCATTCGACGTCCTCGTGACCATGGAGGCGTCCATGCGCCGCGAGCTGGCTCGGACCCTCGGAGTGCGGCTCGGTCCGGCTGCCGGTCCCGCGGCCGAGGCTTGGGCCATCATCAATCGGGATCTCCGCGGACTGCAGGCCCGGACGCACCGCCTCGCCGAGCGCGTCTCGCCCTTCGCCCGGAACAATACCTGGGTCGAGATCGTGCAGCGGACGGCCCGAAGGCTCGGCGTGGATCCCTGCGTCCTGACGTCCGTGCGGGAGGTCGAGCGCCGGATCTTCGAGCGCGTTGCCGAGGTCGCGGTGAGCCGCCTCCCCCGGGAGGAACTCCGGGAACTCGATCGGCTCTCGGAGGCGAGTCCGGGCTTCTACCTCGCACTCTCGGCACTCCGGATCTCGAAGAACGGCGTCCGATTCGTCCTGACAGGGCTCTCCCACCTTGCGGCACTGGCCGGCACGGGAACGCGCGCCGGGAGCCTGCAGCTCGGCCACTGGCTGAACCGCAGGATCCACGCGGTGAGCCTTCCGCCAAGCGTGACAAGGGGCCTCGCCCTCGTGGACGCCCTCTGCCGCGCGCTCGTGGTGGCCTGGCGAAACCTCCCGGTCCTCCGGGACATCGGCCCGCGGAACTGGCGGGTCATCGCCACGGTCCTCGCGGCGATCCACTTCCAGAGCGTGCTCGCCGAGGACCTCGAGGACTACCGCTTCGCCCGGATCTGAAGGCGCCGGCGTCGCGGGCCGGCACGGTTCGATTTCAGGGGACGATCGTGACGACCGGGGAGAGGCCGACGAGCGTCGTCGTCGAGAGATTGAGCGTCAGGCCGACGAGCCGGATCGGGACGCCCGCGAAGGCCGACAGAGTACCTGCGGGATAGGCGGCCGTGTTGGTCGTCGCCGGCCCGGCCAGGAACTGGTTGAAGAAGGGCAGCGAACCGAACGGCGCTGCGATGATGGCCCATGTGAGGGCATCGGGCGTGAGCCCGAAGAGGTAGCCGGGGTTCGGGTCGAGCGTCACGAGGACGACGCCGAGGTTTCCCGCCTCGAGGGGCGCGCCGGCGAGGCGCGCGCCCGAGAGGAGACCGCTGAAGTCGCCTGCGCCACCTCCCGTGGTCGACGCCGTGAAGGCGAAGGGCTGGTAGACGGGAATCGAGAGACTCGTCGCATAGATGTAGTCGAAGCTCGGCGTCCCGTCACCACTTGCCTCGTTGCCGGTGGCGTAGAACACGGCATGGCCGCTCGTCATGGGGCTCGGAGCCGTCCACTGGACCGTCCAGCTCGTCTGGTAGATGCCGCTCGACGTGTGATTCACCCACACGCCCGAGTTGATCTGGGTTCCCACCGGATCCGTGAGCGTGAAGGTCCCGATGTAGTTGCCCGAGGTGTCCTGGGCCGTCATCTGGAACCCGTGGAGCGGGGATGCGGCGGCCGGTCCGGTGAAAGCGAGGGCGATCGTGATGGTCTCGCCCGCCGAGACCGTCGCCGGGCCCGTGAGAGACCAGGCGCCGGTTCCGGAGTTCAGAGGGTAGTCGGCGTGGCAGAGCGTGCAGTCGAATTCGTTGGGCGCTCCGGACATGCCGGGAAGCGGCCCGCTCGAGAAGCCGCCGGCGAAGGCGCCGGCGAGAGCGATGGCGACGGTGGCGAGGGCGATCCTGGTGCGCATGGAGACTCCTGGGGGCGGGCGGCGCCGAGCCGCGGACCGGCCGGTTGCGAGCTCATCGATGGGGGGTGACCCGCTCTGTCCAGTGTGCGGGACGGGGTTTCCCCGATCAAGTTTACAGGGGATTCACACCGCGCATCCCCGTCCCTGTCGCAAGTGACCGTGCGGCGAGGGGATCGGGTCACTCGCCGGGACGTCCTTCGGGGTCGGGAGGCATGGCGTCGAGGGCGAGCACGATGAGAGCGTGGGTGTCCTTGAGATCCGCCGCGAAGGGACGGGTCTTCACGCTGCCCTTGGCCGCGACGTTGACCGTCCTCTCGTGCGTGAGCAGATCGAGGACGTCCGATCGGAAGACGTTCCACTCGATACCATGCTCGACGCTAAGGCGGTAGAGGATGTCGGCCAGGAAGGGGATCTGGAGCTCCATGGCCTCGAAGGGGTTGGAGGCGGGATTCTCCTTCGAGGGCACCGGGCATTCCCGAATGGCCTGCCGGAGCATGAGCTCGTACCGGTCGATCTTCTCCGGTCGATTCGTCGATCGTTCCATGACCTTTCCTCGGTCCCGGGATGCCAGCCCATGCCCCCGGTGCTTCCGGGGAGGGATTCTTGCCCGAGCCATGCTCTTATACGTCTGCGGGAGCGGATCGTAGGTGCGGGTCGGAGAATGGGATTCGGCGCGCCGGCGGCGGAGCGGCGTCCCCTACCGGAAGAAGGGGTTCCGGGCGCGCTCGAAGCCGATGGTCGTTTCTTCACCGTGGCCCGGAACGACCCGGAGTTCGCCGTCGAGCGTGAAGAGGCGCTCGCGGATGGAACGGAGGATGGCGGGGTGGCTGCCGCCCCAGAGGTCCGTCCGCCCGATGCCGAGACGAAAGAGGGTGTCGCCCGTGAAGATCACGGGTTCCTCGCCCTCGAAGTGGAAGCAGATCGATCCCGGCGTGTGGCCCGGCGTGTGGAGGACACGGAGGGCGATGGAGCCGGCCTCTACGACATCGCCGTCGCCGAGGAGCGTGTCCGGCCGCACCGGGGGCGACACCGGGAGCCCGAACATGGCGGCCTGCCCCGGAAGGCCGTCGCAGAGCGGCAGATCGCCGACGTGGAGCGCGATCCGGGCACCCGTGGCGGCGTGCACGGCGTGGGTCGCGTTGATGTGATCGATGTGTGCATGAGTGTGGGCGAGCACGCGGACGCGGGCGCCGAGGCGATCCACCTCGGCGAGGATCGCGTCCTCCTCCCAACCCGGGTCCACGATGACGGCATCCCGGGTCGCCTCGTCCACGAGGATCGAGCAGTTGCACTGGAAGGGGCCGACGGGGAAGGTCGTCCGGATCATGTCCCGATCCTCCGGCCCCCGCCTGCAGCATTCAAGTCGCGCTCTGGCCCGGAGTTCGCGGGCGGAATAAGGTGGAGGCCGGGCGGATGGCCGGCGACGGCCCCTGCGCTACGGGTCTCAGCGGGAATGGCTGCGGCCGCCGCGGCGTTCCCCGTCGTGCCGGGCCGTCCCGGACGCGACCTCTACAGTCACGGGAGCCGAGGACTCCATGCCGCAACGTCGAACCTGCGCATTCCTCGCGGTCCTCCTGCCCCTGGCCCTCGCGGCGCCCGGCCTTCGGGCCCAGGGCGGCGACGGCCGGATCCGTGCCGTCACGACCCGCGCCGAGCCTGTAGGCGTCAAGCCCGGCGAAACCCTCTCTCTCAGGGTCCGTATCGAGATCGACGAGGGGTGGCACATCTACAGCGTGAAGCCGTCGGCCGACGGCTACCCCACGACGTTCCGCCTCGACGACGGTCCGTTCGAACTGGCCGGCCCCGTGACGGAGCCCGCGCCGAAGCGCCACCGCGACGAGTACACGGAGTACGAGTACCACGAAGGCTCCGTGGAGTTCACGCTTCCCGTCCGCCTCGCGGCGGCGGCGACGGGTCGCGTGGCCGTGAAGGGCGTCGTAGATCTCCAGCCGTGCGATGCGACGAGCTGCGCCTCGCCACGGACCGTCTCGTTCCGCGCGGACGTGATGGTGGAAGGAACCGTCTCCCCCGGGGCCGAAAGCGCGCCCGCCGAGGCGGATGCGCCCGCGGAGATCGACCCCGTCGCGGTTCTCGGAGCGACCATCGAGCCGCGGAGCCTCCGGGCGGGCGACCGCTTCGCGTTCCGCGTCCGCGTGCGCATGGCGCCCACGTGGCACATCTACCACTGGGAGAACGGCATCGCGATCGTCCCGACGACGTTCGGACCTGCCGGGGGGAGTCCGTGGCGGATGACCGGATCGCCCTCGGCCGACAGGGAGCCCGTCCGGATCCGCGAACCTCTCGCCACCTACGACTACTACGAGGGGGAGGTGGAGTTCACGATCCCCGCCGTGCTCCTCGGCACCGCCACCCCGGGCGCCGTCGCGCTCCGCGGCGTCATGAACTACATGCCGTGCGACCCCGACCGCTGTCTCATGGAGACGGAGAAACCCTTCGAGGCCGCGGTGGACGTGGCCGCCGGGGGCGGGCCGCCTCCGCCGGACGACGATCTCCGGATCCTCGCGACGCTCGATCGTGCGAAGGCCCCGCCGGGTTCCACGGTGCACCTCGAGGTGACGGTGACCGCTGCCCCCGGTCGGCGGATCCCCGCCCCGGGAAGCGGTCCGGACGCGCCCGCTCTCCGGATCGAGAGCTTCGAGCAGCTCGCCGATCGCGGCGCGCCCGAGGTCGTCCTGGCCGAGCCGGGACGCGTCCGCTTTCGCGTACCGCTCCGCCTCCTCGAGCGGGACGTGAAGGAGGGCGAGACCGTGATCCGTGGCGAAGTGATCGCGACGACGATCCTCCCGGGCGCCATGCCCCGGGCCGCCTCGGCGGCCTTCAAGGTCGCCCTCGACATCCGCCACACGCTCTTCGGATACATCTGGCTCGCCGTGCTCACGGGGCTCTTCGTCCTCCTCACGCCCTGCGTCTACCCCCTGATACCGGTGACGATCTCCTACTTCTCGAAGCAGGCTCTGCGCACGGGAAAGCCGGCCGTCGGCCTCGCACTGGCCTACGGCCTCGGCATCATCGCCTCGTTCCTCGCGCTTGGCGCCATCCTCAACGTGGGCGCCGCGGAGTTCGCCGCCCACTGGATGACCCAGGGGTTCATCGGCGTCCTCTTCGTCGTGTTCGCGCTCTCCCTCTTCGGGCTGTTCGATCTCCGACCTCCCGCGTTCCTCATGAACCTCGGCGGCGGGCGGCGCGAGGGACTCGCCGGCGCCCTCCTCCTCGGCCTCCTCTTCGCGGCGACGTCGTTCGCCTGCTCCGTGCCCTTCCTCGCGACTCTCGTTCTCGGCGCGAGCCAGGGCGACTGGGGCCGGTACGCCGTGGGAATGCTCTTCTTCTCCCTTCCGCTCGCCGTGCCCTTCGTCGTGCTGGCCCTCTTCCCGGGGCTCGTCACGTCGCTGCCGAAGAGCGGAGGGTGGATGGACCGGATCAAGGTCTCCATGGGCTTCGTCGAGCTCATGATGGCCATGAAGTTCCTCGGAGGGATGGACCAGGGGCTTCCGAAGCCGCCGGAGATCTTCACGAGGACTGCGGTGCTCGCGTCGTGGATCGCCGGGCTTTCCCTCACGGGCTTCTACCTGATCGGGTTCTTCCGCTTCCCGAAGGAGGCGCCGCGGGAGGGCGTGGGCGTCATGAGCGCCATCGTCGCCTTCCTGTGCTTCTCGGGGGCCATCGTTCTCGTGGACGGACTCGATGGCGACCCGCTCGGAAGCCGGGACCTGGACGGGTTCCTCCCGGTGGTCGAGAAGGCGAAGCACCCCGACCAGCGCCGCCTCGAGCTGCAGCGGACGATCCGGGAGGTCCTCGATGTGCCCCGGGTCGGAGCCGCGCCGAGCCCGCTCACCCATGGCGCGGGGACCGGCGCCGTCTCCGGAGGGCGCCCGATCGGATACCTGAACCGCATCACGAACGACTGGCCGGCCGCCCTGGCCCTCGCCCGCGAGCGGGACGTCCCCCTCTTCCTCGATGCGACGGGATTCAACTGACCCAACTGCAGGGTCCTCGAGAACACCCATCTCGCCGACCCGGGGATCCGTGAGATCCTGAGAAGCACGGTGGCCGCGGAGCTCTACCTCGACGACCGCGACGAAGCGACGCGGCGGAGGAACCTCGCCGTCGCGACCCGGATCCTCGGCAACGACGCCCGCCCGAACTACGCCATCGTCGATCCCCGCACGGAGGAGATCCTCTCGCGACTCGGCTTCACGCGGGACAGGGCCGAGTACGAGGCATTCCTCCGGAGGGGGCTTGCCGCCTTCGCGGAGCGGCGGAAGCGCTGAGGCTGCCGTGGATCGCGGACGCGCCGGAACGCCCCCTGACGCGGCGGTACGCCCGATCGACGTCGTGAGCTTCGCCTACATGGCGGGGCTCGCCATCGTCGTCGCCGCCGGCGCGCGCGGGGCGCCCGCCTGGGGACGGCACCTTGCCGTGCACGCGGGAGGCGCCCTCCTCACGCCCCTCGTCTTGCTCCTTGCCCGCCGCGTGCGGCATCCCCTCTTCCGTTTCGCGCGCGACTGGTACGTGACCCTCGCGATCGGGCTCGCGTTCTTCGAGTCGCGGGAACTCGTGCCGCGAATCGGCGGCGACGACCTCGACCGGGACCTCATGGCGATGGACCTGCTTCTCTGCGGCGGTCATCCGGCGCGGTTCATCGACGCATGGCAGAGCCCCGGCCTCACGGACGTCTTCCGCGCCTTCTGGATGTCCTACTTCGTCCTGCCGTTCGCAGTGCTGGTCCCCCTCTGGCTCCGCCCCGATCCCCGGGCGTTCCACCGGGCGAGCCTCGCCGTGGCGCTCGGCCTCTTCGTCTCCTATGCCGGCTACTACATCGTCCCGGCGCTGGGTCCCGGGTACTTCCCGGGGGCCGTGGGGCGGACGCCGTCGGCCGTCGGAACGACCGTGGACCGCGTGCTCGACGTCGTCGTGGGGCTCGAGGGCGACATGCGCGACACCTATCCGAGCGGCCACGTCATCATCGCGAGCGTCGCCGTCTGGGCTGCCGTGCGGTTCCGCATCCGCGGCCTGCGCATCCCCGTCGCCGTTGCGGCCACGGGCCTCGCCGTGGCCACGCTCTACCTCCGTTACCACTACCTCGTGGACGTCGTCGCCGGGCTCGTCATCGGAGCCATCGTTTCCCTCGTGGCCTCCGCCTGGACGACCCGTTGGGAGAGAGCCGCCACGTCCGGCATTTCCGGCGCCGGGGTTGCGGGCGCGGGCGCCGAAGGCGAGAATCACGATGTCCCCCCCGGAAATTGAGGCATGGCCAAGGAATCGCGGACGACCCAGCAGCTCGTGATCCGGATCCACGACGGGGATCGGACCGCCTACGACCAGCTCTTCATGCGCTACTACCCGAGGATCAAGCTCCTCGTGAAGTGCCACATGCTGGACAAGCTCAAGGCCCAGGTCGAGGCCGACGACATCATCCAGGACGTCTATGGGGAGGTGTTCCGGAACTTCCACAAGTTCCAGTACTCGGATCCGGACTCGTTCTACAAGTGGATCGTGACGGTCATCGGCTGGAAGATCCGCGACAGCGACAAGTACTTCTTCAAGACGGCCAAGCGCCAGCCGGCCGAAACCTACTCCCTCTCCTCGAAGGCCTCCGCCTCGGATACCTCGGCCATGGAGCTCGGGGACTGCATCGCCTCCTCCCAGGAGACGCCGAGCCAGATCGTGATGGGGAAGGAGGGCTACCAGATGCTGGCGAAGGCCATGGAGCGCCTTCCGGCCAACTTCCGGCGCGTCATCCAGCTCCGGCACCTCGAGCAGAAGACCGTGCAGGAGACGGCGGAAGAGATGAGCATGCGGCCCAACGCCGTCAACGTCCTCTTCCACCGGGCGCAGCAGAAGCTCCACGAGATCGTGCGCGAGATGAGCTACTTCCGGTAGATCTCCAACGCCACCGTGTCGTCCGAATCCCCGGAATTCCGGCTCGCCCGCATCGATGCGGAGATCCAGGACCGCCTGAACCGCGGGGAGACTCCGTCCGCCGGCGCGTACATCGCGGCGCACCCCGACCTCCGCGCGGGCATCGAGGCGATTTTCGAGCGGCGCCGAGTGATCGAGGGCCTTCTCGGATCCCCGTCGGCTCCCGACCCGCCGCGGGAATCCGGCATCGCGGGGTATGCCCTCGCAGGTCCCCTCCGCGAGCTCACGGTCGGCTGCGTCTACGACGCCCGCTCGCCCTCGGGCGACCCCGTCGATCTGCTCGTGCTCGCGCCGGGGCTCCCTCAGGATGCGCGACGCCGCGTCGTCGAGCAGGCCGAGTCGTTCCGGCGGCGGATCCACGAGGCACTCGTGCCGGTCCACGAGGCCGGGTTCTGGCACGGGATCGCCTGGGTCGCGTGGCGCCGCGCGGCGAGGGATGGAGGATCGCCGGCGTCCCCGTTCGGCGAAGGGGAGGCCCGGAGACTCGCCCGGGCGCTGTCGGCGCTCCACGAGGCGGGGATCGCTCACGGAGCGCTGTGCGAGCACGTGCTCGATGCGTCGGGTCCGGGAGGGGTCATGATCCGCTGGAGCGGCGTCGGGGGGGCCGCGTCCGTTCCGGCAGGCTCCGAGGACGCTCCGGGTTGCCTCGCCGTGCGGGGCTGCCTCTCGGCGGCGCGGCCCGGAGCCGCGGCTGCGGGGCGAGACGTGGAGGGACTCGCCGCGGCGTTGCTTGCGGGCGCGGGAGGCGGACTCTCGTCCGGCTGCCGGCGCGTGCTCGAGGAGGCACGGGGCGGCGCCTTCGCGACGGGTCGGGACCTCGTGCGAGCCCTCGAGGCCGCCGGGCCCGCACCCGCGCGACGCTTCGGCGTGTCCCGGCCTTCGGCGGCCGCTGCCGTCCTCTTCGTCCTGGTCTCGGCGTGGTTCTTCCTCTGCTTCCAGCCGCCCCGCGAGGCTGCCCGCCGCCGCCGGGCCCTCGAAGCTGCCCTCGACGGCGGATCGCCGGCCCGCGTGTCCGCTGCCTTCTCGGATCTGATCGCCGGGACGGCCTGGGAATCCTGGGGCCCGGATCTCCTGCCGCGCGTTCTCGATCTCGCCGAAACGAAGGTCCGGGCGGGCCGGCCCGAGGAGGTGGGGGACATCGTCCGGACCGTCGTCGGAACCGGCGTCCGGGACGAGCGCGTCGCCCGACTCCGGAGGATCGTCGAGAATCGCGCGCGCATCGAGCTCAGGGCCGGCGATCTCCGCGCTGCCGTCTTCGCGTCGGATCCGGCCGGACGGCGGGGAGCCTTGATCCTCACGGGCGCCCGGCCGGGGCCCCTCGAGATGACGGGAGGCTGGTTCGTTCTCGCCGCAGGCGCCGGCGACGGGAGGACGGTCGAGAGACTCTTCCGGGTGGACAGGGAGGTCACCGCCTTCCGGGGGCAGGGCGATCTGGCCTTCGCCTTCGACGCACCGGGCCTTGCCGCCATCGCGGGCGTGGGGGAAGCCGGGGAGGGCCTCGATCCCGGTCCCGTGACTCTGTCGCGGTATCGCATCGCCATCGGCCGGCTGCTCCGCGCCGGAGATCCCCATGCCCTCTGCCATCCGGATGAGCCCGCGGGGAGGGAGCATCGCCTTCCGGCGCCCGCCGAGGATGGCGCCGCAGGAAGTCCTGCCACGGACGTGGACTTCTTCGATGCCTGGGCGGCCGCCGCCTGGCTCGGGCGGCGTCTTCCCGATCCCGCCGAGATCGATGAGGCGGGGGCACGGCCAGGGGAGCCACCCATCGGCGCGGAGTGGTGTCGCGGAGCGGGGACCTCGGCGGGACGGATCGTCGTTCACCGAGACGGAGCGACCTCCCGCGGTGTTCGCGGGGACGATCCGCGCGTCGACCCGGGTCTTCGGAGCCGGGATCTCGGCTTCAGGACGGCCGCGATCGCACAAATACCTGCCGAGTAGGCGCTTGCGGGTCCGGAGGGATTCTCGGGAGAATCCGCGAGTTCCGTGTAATGGGGTGAGTCCAGGGTCTATGGAAGGAGTGGCGGCGAGGAACTTCCCTCCCCATGACCTCAGCCCTCGCCGCTTCCTCCTGCAGAGAACGACTGCGACCACGCCGGCCCCCTCGGGCCGGCACTTTTCTTGTCCCTGTTCTTCACGCCGCCACGGGCAGGAGTCCGAGCCGATCCACGATGGCGAGGAGGTCCTTCGGGACGAGGGGCTTCGAGAGGTAGTCGTCCATGCCGGCGGCGAGACACCTCTCCCGATCGCCCTCGAGGGCGTTCGCCGTCAGCGCGACGATGGGCGTCCGCCTCCCCGATCGCGCCTCCTGCTCGCGGATCTGCGCCGTGGCCTCGAAGCCGTCCATGTCCGGCATCTGGACGTCCATGAGGATGATGTCGAAGCTCTCCCTCCCCGCGACTTCGGCCGCGAGCCGTCCGTTGGCGGCGACGACCACCGTGTGCCGGCCCTTCTCGAGGATCCGGAGCGCGAGCTTCTGGTTCACGGCGTTGTCTTCGGCGAGGAGGATCCGGCGCGGAACCGTCCCGGCCCGGATCTCCGAGTCGCAGAGCGCCTTGGGATCTCCGCCGCGCCGGCGGTTGAAGATCGCGCACAGCACCTGGTCGGCCTGGGCCTCGAACGTCGAGGCCGTGAAGCACCCCATCACGCCGGCCCGGGCGCAGTGACCCGGGTCGGGACAACGGGCTTTCCGCCCGAGCAGGATCACGGGGATCTCGGGATCGGGCATCGCCGCCCGCACGGCCGGGAGCGTCGACGATGTCCCCTCGCACTGGGGACCGTCGTGGACGATCGCGGCGTCGATCCGCCGGTGATCCCGCGCCGCCTCGGCGATCCGGGCCGGGATCTCCGCGGCCGCTCCGCAGAGGAGCGTCGTGGCGCCCGCCCGATCGAGGGCCGCCGCCACGGCCGCCGTGTGCGGATGGGTGCCGATGAGGAGGATCGTCCGCCCCACGGCCGCCGGCCCCTCGCGCCCGGCCGTGCGCCGATCCTGCGACCTCGGGACGCCGAAGCCGGCGGTGAAGTGGAACGTGCTGCCGCGGCCCGCCGTGCTTTCGACCCAGATGCGGCCGCCCATGAGCGTCACGAGCTGGCGGCAGATCGTGAGCCCGAGGCCCGTCCCGCCGAATCGCCGCGTCGTCGTGCCGTCGGCCTGGGTGAAGGACTCGAAAATGGCCTCGATCTTGTCGGCGGGGATTCCGATTCCCGTGTCGGCGACGCTGAAGCGGAGGGCGACTCCCGCGTCGCTCGCGGACTCCGTGGCGACACGGACGGTGACGCGGCCGGCGTGCGTGAACTTGAGCGCGTTGCCCGCGAGGTTGACGAGGATCTGCCGGAGCCGCAGGGGGTCGCCGGCGAGCCGCGCGGGAACGCCGCCCTCCACCTCGAGCCCGAGCCCGAGCCCCTTCTCCGCGGCGAGGCTCCGGAGCGGTCTCAGCGCGCTCTCGACCTCGGTCGCGATCCGGAACTCGGAGCAGTCAAGACGCATCTTCCCGGCTTCGATCTTCGAGAAGTCGAGGATGTCGTTGATGATGGCGAGGAGCGTGTTTGCGGAGTCCCGCACCGTCGAGATGTACTCGTGCTGGACAGGAGTGAGCGGCGTCTCGAGGGCGAGTTCCGTCATGCCGATGATGCCGTTCATGGGCGTCCGGATCTCGTGGCTCATGTTGGCGAGGAAGTCGGACTTGGCGCGCGTGGCCGACTCGGCCTTCTCCTTCTCGGCGCGCAGGACGAGAGCCGTCTGCTCGAGCTCGGCCGTCCGGCGCAGGACCTCCGCCTCGAGGTTCTGGCGGTGGAGCCGGAGCTGGGCGTCCTGATCCTCGATCCGCGCGAGCATGTCGTTGAACCGCCCCATGAGGAGGCCGACCTCGTCGAGGGCGTGGACGTCCAGTCGCAGGCTGAAGTCGTTGTGCGTCGCCACGCGGTTCATCGCAGTGGCCAGGCGCTCGACGGGCTTCGAGATGGCCCGGTGCGCTACGACCGACACGGCCATGGCCACGAGGACGAGACCCGCGGTCACCATGCCGAAGGTGAGGAAGAGCCTCCGGATCGCGGCGGCCTCGTGCGAGAGATCCCGACAGATGAAGATGGCGCCGATCCGCTCCCCCTCGTGGATGATGTCCCGCCAGACCTCGATGCTGTCGCCGGTGAAGCGTACGTCCGGCGGCGCCGGGCGGCCCGGAAGCCGCCGGGTCTCCCCGGGCGAGCGCGCCCAGGTGGCGAAGGGGTCGCCGCCGGGTGTGAAGATGCGCGCGCAGAAGACGTGGGGATTGGCGTTGAGCGCCGAGAGGACCCGCTCCGCGGCCTTCTCGTCCTGGAAGCTCACGGCCCCCGTGCAGTTCTCGGCGGTCGTGGCGGCAAGGGCGGAGATCGCGTCCCGGAGGAGATCCCGGATGGATCGCACCTCCGTGAGAATCATGACCGTGCCGGCGAGGAGGAGCACGACCATGCTCGTGAGCATGATGAGGAGCATGAGCTTCCGGCGGATGCTGAGATCGGCGAAGCGCGTCATCGACGGGGTTCCGGCGTGACGATGCGTGCGAGGCCGAGGAGCTGGGAGCCGGGCGTGAGGCCGGCGGCGCGCGTCGACTCGGGGTTGATCTCGAAGCGGACGCGGTTCCCCTCGAGGTAGAACCCGATCATGCCGCCGCGGCCTGCGAATCCGCCGCTCTCGCCGACGAGGAGGCAGGGTCGCCGGCCGAGGCGCGCGATGAGATCGGCCTCGGAGCGGTCTTCCGTCCGGGGGATGAAGACGAGGTCGCACCCGGCGGCTTCATCGGCGGTTCCGATGGCCCGGATCGTGACGGTGCGCTTCCGGACGATCTTCCCCTCGAGCGTGCGGAGGACCTCGCCGAACGGGTTCTTCCCGAGGATGCCGACCACGATGCGGTCCGACCGGCTTTCCGGGGGTTGTTCCGGCCACTCGACGAACTTGAGGAAGTTGAAGAGGAAGGCGGCCTTGACCTCGTACTCCCGGGGCGGATCCTGGGGCGACGGGTGCCCGGGCCGCAGAGGCAGGATGGCGAGCCCGAGAGCCAGCGCGAGGGCGCGATGCCTCGGGGGCCGGGTCGGGCCGGCGCGCGCGCGCGTCACCGCGTGTCGTGGCATCCCATCCCCCTCAGAAGGTCACGACGGCCTGGAGGTAGATGAGGCGGTCGATCTCGGTCGCCGTCTGGCCGAGGAGGTCCGTGCCCCGCTCGGGGTGATGGTCGTCGAGGAGATTCTGGACACCCACCGCGATCTCGGCGTTCGAGCAGGGTCGCCAGGCGAGTCGAAGGTCGAGCCGGAACCAGGAGGGGATGTCCTCGGCGGGACGGTTGCCGGTGTAGTGGACCACGACGTCGAAGTCGATGTCGGACGTGATATCGACGCGGGAGACGAGCGTGAAGCGGTGCTCGGGAGATTGACCTTCGGCATCTTCTGCGGTCGGATCGAGGCTCGCGTGGTCCCGGTGAAGGGCCATGTCGAGGAAGCTCCAGGAACCCGAGAGGCGCCAGAAGTCCGTGACCTGCCACGTCGTGGACAGCTCGCAGCCCCAGGTCTCGCCATCCATTCGGTTGTCGAACCGGATCGGCACGACGACGTGCGGCGGCGCGGGTTCGGGCTCGAAGAACGGGGCGCCCGGCTCGAGGGTCGTGAGGTCGTCGTAGACGTTGTAGAAGACGGCCAGATCCACGAAGACGTTGTCGGCGGGGCGGAAGCGAACGCCGGCCTCCCAGGCCCAGAGCTCCTCCGAACGGGTCCGGCTGTGGCCGAAACCCGCGAGGGTCGTCGGCGTGAGCGTCGCGGGGTCGAGGATCGTCGCCATGTTGACGCGGAGGTCATGTTCGGCGCGCGACGGTGTACGGGCGGCGCGGGCGGCGGAGGCCCAGACGGATACGTCCGGATTCGGCGTGAACTGGAGCCGGATGCCGGGCTGGACCTCGAAACCCGTGTAGGAGGTGTGCTCGAACTTGGAGCCGACGACGACCCTGAGGGTGTCCTCGATGATCGTGATCGCATCCTGGGCGAAGGCCGAGAAGATCTGGTCGTTCCGGCCCTCGATGTCGAAGTTGAGGGCGTAGCTGCCGTCGAATTCGTCCATGGAGAGCTGGTAGCCGAGCCCCCAGGTGAGCTCGTGGCCGTCGAAGGGCTGGAACCGGTGCTCGGCCTCGAGATTCAGCGTGTCGCGGCGCTGCTCCGACCGGTGCTCCTCCCGCCGCGTGTGATCGTAGACGAACTGGACGGAGACGTTCGAGCCGGGCTCGAAGCGATGGTCCCACCGCGCCACGACATCGGCGCCGAAGGTGTGGGATGTGACATTCGCCGTTTCCAGGACGAAGGGGATCGGCGTCGCGGCGCTGTAGGTGTCGCCGACATCCGCGGACCATGCGTCGCCCTGGATCATGACGTCGTTGTCGGGATCGGGTTTCCAGTCGAGCCGGAACCCGCCGTGGATGCGGTCCCAGCCGTCGTGGGCGTCGCCCTCGAACGGAATCGTCGTATCCTCGCGGTCGAAGTACTTCATCCAGAGGCGCAGGGCCGCGGTGTCCGAGATCCGGAAGCCCCAGCGCGCCGAGGCGAATCCCCGCTCCTCGGTGCCTGCGCCGCCGGAGACGAGACCGCCCTGCGTGTCCTCGGCGGATCGCGTGATGATGTTGATGACGCCGTTCACGGCGTTGGCGCCCCAGAGGGTGGCGCCGGGGCCCCGGATGACCTCGACTCGCTCGATGTCCTCGATCATGACGTCCTGAGCGTCCCAGTAGACGCCGGAGAAGAGTGGCGTGTAGACGACGCGGCCGTCGATGAGGACGAGCATCTTGTTGGCGAATCGCTGGCTGAAACCGCGGGCGCTGATGGCCCACTTGTTCCCGTCCATCTGACCCACGTCGAGACCCGGAGCGAGCCGGAGGATGTCCGGGAGGGTCCGCGCTCCGGACCGCCGGATGTCATCTCGCGTGATGACGAAGATGGCTGCCGGAGCGCCCTGGAGGGGTTCGGCCTTCTTCGAGACGGAGCTGATCTCGACGTTCATCAGCGCCTCGAGGGAGAGGTCGAGGAGCTCGTCTCCCCCGGCCGGAGCCGATGCCGGTTCCTGCCCGCAGATCTCGGCGCCGAGAAGGAGGAGGAGAAGCGCCGGCACGAGTGTCCGGCCCTGACGGCCGACGCGCGGGAATCCGCCCGCCGCCCCCGATGACTTGGCCATGTTCGGTCCCTTGCCGATCCCCGGACCTGGCCTTGCGGCGCCGGTGAGGATCCCTCTTCGCCGGCCGGATGGGGGCCTCCGGCGGCAACGGATGTCGCGTGGCCTTATCGGCCGATCCGGGGTCCGGGCCTGAACCCGCGAGGCCGGGCGCAGGAGCGGTGAGACTCTGCGAGAGGGGGATCAGCCTCCGAAGCGGATGCCCTGGGCGAGGGGAAGCTCGGTCCCGAAGTTCACGGTGCAGGTCTGGCGGCGCATGTAGGCCTTCCAGGCGTCGGATCCGGCCTCCCGTCCGCCGCCGGTCTCCTTCTCGCCGCCGAAGGCGCCGCCGATCTCGGCCCCGCTCGTGCCGAGGTTCACGTTGGCGATGCCGCAGTCGCTTCCCGCCGCCGAGAGGAACGTCTCGGCGTGCCGCAGGTTGTTCGTGAAAAGGGCGGAGGAAAGGCCCTGGGGCACGTCGTTCTGGAGCGCGATGGCCTCGTCGAGGGAGTCGGCCGTCAGCACGTAGAGGATCGGCGCGAAGGTCTCATCCCGGACGATCGGCATGTCGGCCCGGGCGCGGACCAGCGTGGGCTGGACGAAGAACCCGCCCTCCGGCGCGCCCGCGGGGCGGCCCGGGCCGCCGTGGAGGATCTCTCCGCCCTCGACTCCGATCCGGCGGAGCGCCTTCTCCATGTCGGCGACGGCGCCCGCGCTCACGAGGGGCCCCATGACCGTCGCGGGGTCCGTGGGGTTTCCGATACGGATCTGGCGCCAGGCGGCGGTGAGGCGATCGAGGAAGCGGTCCGCGACCGCGCGGTGGAGGATGAGGCGGCGGGTGGACGTGCAGCGTTGGCCCGACGTGCCCACGGCGCCGAAGAGGACGGCGCGGAGGGCGAGATCGAGGTCCGCGTCGTCCATGACGAGGACCGCGTTGTTGCCTCCGAGTTCGAGGATCGTCCGCCCGAAGCGGCGGCCCACGACCTCGGCCACCCGGACGCCCATGCGGCAGGAGCCGGTGGCGCTGATGAGGGGGAGCCGTCCGTCCTCGAGCATGCGGTCGCCGATGTCCGCGCCGCCGCCGATGACGAGGCACATGACGTCCGCGGCATCGTGACGTTCGAGGACGCCGGCCGCGATGCGCTGCGTGGCGATGGCCGTGAGCGGCGTGAGGCTCGACGGCTTCCAGATCATGCTGTCGCCGCAGGCGGCGGCGATCATCGCGTTCCAGGCCCAGACCGCCGCCGGGAAGTTGAAGGCCGTGATGATGCCGGTCACGCCGAGGGGATGCCACTGCTCGAGCATCCGGTGCCGCGGGCGCTCGCTGTGCATGGCGAGACCGTAGAGCTGGCGGGAGAGCCCGACGGCGAAGTCGGCGATGTCGATGGCCTCCTGGACCTCGCCCCGTCCCTCCTCGAGGATCTTGCCCATCTCGAGCGTGATGAGGGCGCCGAGGGGCTCCTTCTTCTCCCGGAGCGCGTTGCCGATCTGGCGCACGATCTCGCCCCGGGCGGGCGCCGGCAGGAGGCGCCACCGGCGGAAGCCGGCCTCGGCCCTAGCGGCGACGATTTCGTAGTCCTCCCGCGTGGCCTGGGTGACCCGGGCGATGACCCGCCCCGTGGAGGGATCGAGGCTCTCGAGCACCCGGCCGCGGGTCTCGATCCACCCGCCGGCGTAGGCGCCGGGATTGAGATCCGAGAGGCCGAGATCGGAAAGAACGCGCCGGGCATCGGTGGTCATGGTCGGTGGGGTCTCCGTTTCCCCGGATTCTATGGCGCGGGAACGGCGCCGACGAACGGCCCGGAGGATCGGGGGAGTCGTCGCTCCGGTGCGTATACAATGTCCGCGGCCCCGCCCGAGACGAGGAGATCCCGATGGCCTTCCGATACCTCTCCGTCGTGCTGTTCACGCTGATCGCGCCGGCCGTGGCGCAGGATCCGGCCGACTCGGCCGCCCGCTGCGGCTCCGCCGTGGAGTGGATCGCAGACACCTGGGAGCCGAAGGACGGGCAGGTGTTTCGCGGGCGCGGACGGACCGAAGGAACGGAGTCGGCGCCCTCGGCCCGGCGGGCGCTCCTCGATTCGGCGCTGGCGCGGGCCCGGGAGCGGAACGCCATGGTCTTCTGGTACGCCTACCGCGTGGAAGGCGTCCAGATGTACCGGGCGCCCATCCTCGATGGCTATGCCCGGGCGGCCTTCTTCAGCGATCCGGAGATCGCCGACCTCCTGAACCGCCGTTTCGTGCCGCTCCGGATGTACGCCGAGCGGGAGATCGGGGAGGCTCTCGGCATCAGGGCCCTCGACGTCGTCGAGCCTGCCCTCGTGATCCTGTCCCCCGACGGCCGCGTGCTCGCGCGGATGGACCGCATCCGGACGTTCAACGCGGCCTTCCTCGAGTCCTGGCTCCGCCAGATCCTCGACGAGAACGCCGGCCTCGCGCCGCGGAGCCCCGGCGCCGCCGCGGTCATGATCGAGGGCCGCGCCGGTCCCGATCACTTCCTGCGGCTCGCGGCGGAGCAGATCCGCGACGGCGATCACGAGAACGCCCTCCAGACGCTCGAGGCCGCGGGGCATACGGCT
>CAYQRN010000027.1:0-30928 GCA_964419995.1 uncultured Planctomycetia bacterium | reverse complement strand
CCACGGCAGCCGTTTCGCCGAGGATGGCACCGTGCAGGGAGGTCCCGCTCCTCGCCCGCTCCCCCGTCTCGAGATGACGCTCGAGGGCGGCCATCTCTACGTGAATGCGCGGAAGCCCGTTCCCGCGGACACGATCCTGAGGGTCTGATGATGCGCCGCCTCCTCTCGGCCCTCACGCGGAACCGCTTCGCGCGGTCCATCCTCCGCCACGGTTTCCCCGATTCGAACCGCAACCGTGCCCTCACGATCTTCTCGAACTTCTTCCTCCACATCCATCCGGTGAAGGTCCGGCTCCGGGCCATCGCCTTCCGGCGGACCTTCTACCTCGGCGGCCTGGCCGCCGCCACGCTCTTCATCCTCACGGTGACGGGCGTCCTCCTCATGTTCTACTACCGCCCCTCGGTACCCGAGGCCTACGAGGACATGAAGGACCTCCAGTTCGTCGTGTCCGCCGGCGTCTTCCTCCGGAATCTCCACCGCTGGTCCGCCCATGCCATGGTGGGCCTCGTCTTCCTCCACATGATCCGCGTGTTCTTCGCCGGCGCCTACCGCCCGCCCCGCGAGTTCAACTGGGTCATCGGCGTCGTGCTGTTCGTGCTCACCCTCCTCATGTCCTTCACGGGTTACCTGCTCCCCTGGGACCAGCTCGCGTACTGGGCCATCACGGTGGGCACCAACATGGCGAAGGCCGTGCCCTTCCTCGGGGAGAAGATCCGATTCCTCCTCCTCGGCGGGAACGACGTCGGCGAGCCGGCGCTGCTCCGCTTCTACGTCCTGCACTGCGTCGTGCTGCCTCTCGTCCTCTTCATGACGCTCGCCGTGCACATCTGGCGCGTCCGCAAGGACGGCGGCCTCTGGCTGCCGCCCCGGCAGGACCGCCGCGATGTGCGGGAGCCGCCCGCGGCGACGGCGGAGGCCTCCGCGGCGGCGGCCGACGCCTTCACGCCGCCGCTGAGCCCCGAGTATCTCGCCGTATCCGGTACGGACGCACGCCGCGACCCGGTACGCCTGCTCGTCGTGCAGGGGGAGGCGCGCCCCCCCGTGCGTGTCCGGGACGAGCCCATGGTCATGACGTTCCCCCACCTCATGATCCGGGAGCTGATCGCTCTCGTGAGCCTTTCGATCGGCCTCGTCGTCATCTCGCTCCTCTTCGACGCACCCCTCGAGGAGATGGCCAATCCGGAGAAGACGCCGAATCCGGCCAAGGCGCCCTGGTACTTCCTCGGGCTCCAGGAGCTTCTCCACTACTACCCGCCCATCGTGGCGGGCGTGCTCCTGCCCCTCCTCGTCGTGCTCGGCCTCGCGGTCATCCCCTATTTCGACATCAACCTCGAGCGGCGCCCCCTCTGGGAACGCGTCCGGAGCGGCGCCCGCTCCCGGAGCGCAACCCTCGCAGGCATCTGGATCGCCATCGCCGCCGGCAGCGCCCTGTTCCTCTTCACGGGGGCCCACCCGGTCTGGCCCGTCGTCATCCCCCTCTGGGCCGCAGGCATCGCCATGAGCCTCCCAGCCCTCGACCCCGCCGCGCGGAGCGGAATCCTCCGCTGGCTCGCCATCCGGAGCATCTCCTTCTGGGTCTTCTTCTTCTTCCTCCTCGCCGCAGTGTCTCTCACGGTGATCGGCGTCTTCTTCCGGGGGCCCGGCTGGGCGTTCGTCCTGCCCTGGGAGACGGGAGCCGTGCGATGAGGCCGTTCTGCCCCTGCGCGCCGCGAAGGAGACGATCATGAGCGACCGGTCCGTGCGCCCGGGGGACCTCGGCATGACGCGGCTCCTCCGCCTCCTCGCCGTTCTCGCCGTGGTCTTCCTCGCCGTCCTCGCCATCGCCCCCGCCAAGAGCCACTTCTCCGCATGGCGCGCCGCCCAGCACCGCTACAACGACCTCGCCGCGGCGGAGGGAGCTTCGGCGATGGAGCCCGCCATCCAGCAGATCTGGAAGCCGCGCATGGGCATCGTCGACCGCTGCACGTCCTGCCACCTCGGCATGGGCGCGGCGGAGCCGCTCGCCGGCGACCGCCTCTTCTGTGCGCACCCCGTAACGCCCCACGACAGCGCCGACATCGGCTGCACGGTGTGCCACGGCGGGCAGGGCCGCGCCACGTCGAAGGACGAGGCCCACGGCTTCGTGGCGCACTGGGAGTCGCCTCTCCTCGACCGCCGCGACTTCGAGGCGGGCTGCGGCTCCTGCCACACCCATCTCCCCGTGCCGTCCGCCACGGCCGCCGCCCGCGGCGAGGCCCTCTTCCGGCGGTACGACTGCCTCGCCTGCCATCGCGTGAACGGCGCCGGCCGGGGCACGGCTCCCGACCTCTCCTGGGCGGGCATCCGCGGGTTCCGCGAGGACTGGCAGGCCCGGCACATGGCGATCCTCCAGGCCGCCGGAGGGACCGAACGCGAGCTCTGGCGGGAGAGCTTCGGCCCCATGCCGGAAGGGGAAGTCGCCGTCATCACGCAGTTCCTGAAGAGCCTCGTGGGCGCGCCGAAGCTCATGCGCGGGAAGGCCCTCGCCCACCAGCTCGGATGCCGCGGCTGCCACAGGATCAACGGCGTCGGCGGAGACGACGGTCCCGATCTCTCGGCCGAGGGCCGCAAGGTCGAGGCGGACCTCCCGTATGCGGGCGTCCGGGGGGCGCACAACCTGCGCACCTGGCTCCTCGAGCACTTCGAGGACCCGGCCCGAGTCGTTCCGGGAAGCCTCATGCCGGCCCTCGGCCTCTCGCCGGAGGAGAACGAGAGCCTCACCCTCTACATGCTCTCGCTTCGGGCCGTGGACATCCCCGAGGCCTTCTGGCCAAAGGACAGGGTCCGGGCGCTCCGACTCGGCGAACGGGAGTTCGCTTCCGACGGCGAGTCTCTCTTCGGCGTCTTCTGCGCAGGATGCCACGGCGAGCGCGGCGTGGGGCGCCGCTTCGGTGCCACCGTCTTCCCCGCCATCGGCAACCCCGACTTCCTCGCGGTGGCCCCGGACGACTACCTCACGAAGACCATCACCCACGGGCGACCGGGCCGCCGCATGCCGGCCTGGGGCGAGGGCGACGGCGGCCTCCGCCCCGAGGAGATCGAGGAGATCGTGCGCTGGATCCGCTCCCTCGCGCCCGGCACGCCGGAGCCCTTCACGGTGACCCTCCCCGCGGGCTCGGCGGCCCGCGGCGCGGCCCTCTGGGAGCGGCACTGTGCCGGATGCCACGGCGCCACGGGCACCGGAGGCGAGGCGCCGGCCCTGGCCAACCCCGGCTTCCAGGCCGCCGCCACCGACACCTACATCGCCGCCACGGTGCTGCGTGGTCGCGCCGGCACCTCCATGCGGCACTTCGGACAGCCCACCTACAACTTCCCGACGCTCGATCCCCAGGAAGTCGCGGACATCGTCGCCTGGATCCGCAGGCTCGGCGCCGATGCCGCGCGGCAAGGACGTTAGGACATGACGACCCCGAATCCACCGCGGGACGGCGTGAGCCGCCGCCGCTTCCTCGAGACCGCCGCCGGTCTCGGTTTCGGTGCGCTCCTCTCGAACGTGGCCGCGCCCTTCGCCCTCGGCGCCGGGAGCGACAACCCCCTCGAGAGCTATCCCGACAGGGACTGGGAGAAGCACTACCGGAACCTCTTCACGCCCGACAGCTCCTTCGTCTTCCTCTGCGCCCCGAACGACACGCACAACTGTCTCCTCCGCGCCTACGTGAAGAACGGGGTCGTCGTGCGCATCGGACCCACCTTCGGCTACGGCAAGGCCACGGACCTCTACGGAAACCAGGCCTCGGCCCGCTGGGATCCTCGCTGCTGCCAGAAGGGGCTTGCGCTCACGCGCCGCATCTATGGAGATCGCCGCGTGCGCGAACCCATGATGCGGCGGGGCTTCAAGGCCTGGGTGGAGGCGGGATTCCCGCGGGACGCGAAGACGGGCGCCGCTCCGCCGGACCTCATGCGCCGCGGGTTCGACGGCTGGGAGCGGGTGAGCTGGGACGTCGCCGCCGACTACGTGGCGCGGACGCTCCGGAACGTCGCCGAGACCTACTCCGGAGACAAGGGCGCGCGGTTCCTCGAGGCCCAGGGCTACGACCCGGAGACCATCGCGACGACGAAGGGAGCTGGCACCCAGGTCCTCAAGTTCCGGGGGGGCATGCCGCTGCTCGGAACGCGCGTCTTCTCCCTCTACCGCATGGCCAACTCCATGGCCCTCCTCGACGCGAAGATCCGGGGCTTGGATCCGGCGAACGCCGTGGGCGGCAAGGGCTGGGACAACTACTCCTGGCATACGGATCTGCCCCCCGGACACACGATGTGCACAGGGACACAGACGGTGGAGTTCGATCTCTACTCCGTCGAGCACGCCGACCTCGTCCTCGTCTGGGGGATGAACTGGATCACGACGAAGATGCCCGACAGCCACTGGCTCACCGAGGCCCGGCTCAAGGGCACACGGATCGTGGTCATCGCCTGCGAGTACAGCGCCACGTCCTGCAAGGGTGATGACGCCATCGTCTGCCGCCCCGGCACGATGCCAGCCCTCGCCCTCGGCTTCGCCCACGTGATCCTGAAGAACGGTCTCCACGACGAGGCCTTCGTGAAGCGTTTCACGGACCTTCCACTCCTCGTCCGCATGGACACGCTGCAGGTGCTGAAGACGCGGGACGTCGACGCCGGCGCGGCACCCCTCCCCCTCTCCAATGCCACGCGCGTCTTCCCGGCGGGCGAGGTGCCGCCTCCCCCCGGAAAGCAGTCGGACCAGCTCATCCCGGAGGCGCTCCGCAACGAGTGGGGCGACGCGATGGTCTGGGATCGTGCGCGGAAGGCCCCCGTGGCTCTCTCCCGGGACATGGTCGGCGAGGCCTTCGACCGGAGCGGCATCGATCCCGCCCTCGAGGGCGAGTTCGAGGTCGCCCTCGCCGGCGGGACGACCGTGAAGGTCCGCCCCGTCTTCGATCTCGTCCGGAGCTACGTCCTCGACAACTTCTCCCCGGAGAACGTCGAGGCCATGACGTGGACGCCTCGGCAGGCCGTCGAGGAGATCGGCCGGGCCATCGCCGCCGCCCGCAACCGGACGCTCTTCGCCATCGGCATGGGTCCGAACCAGTTCTTCAACAACGACCTCAAGGACCGGGCCCTCTACCTCCTCGCGGGTCTCACCGGGAATCTCGGGTACGCCGGCGGCAACGTGGGCTCCTACGCGGGCAACTACCGCGTCGCCCTCTTCAACGGCGCTCCCCAGTGGATCAACGAGAACCCCTTCGATATCGAGCTCGACCCCGGGAAGCCCGCGCGGGTGAAACAGTACTGGAAGCCCGAGTCGGCGCACTACTACAACCACGAGGACCATCCCCTGAAGGTCGGGAAGAAGCTGCTCACGGGGAAGACGCACATCCCCTCGCCGACCAAGACCCTCTGGTTCGCCAATGCCAACTCGATCCTCGGCAACCTCAAGTGGCACTACAACGTCGTTGCCAACGTCCTCCCGCGGATGGAGCTCGTGGCCGTCAACGAGTGGTGGTGGACGGGCTCCTGCGAGTACGCCGACGTCGTCTTCCCCGTCGACTCCTGGGCGGAGATGAAGCACCCCGACATGACGGCGTCCGTGACGAACCCGTTCCTCCAGATGTTCCCGCCGACGCCCCTCCCGCGCATCTTCGACACCCGGGGCGACGCGGAGGTCTGCGCCCTCGTGGCGGAGAAGCTCGCGAAGCTCGCGGGCGAGGACCGATTCCTCGACTACTGGAAGTTCGTGCGGGAGGGGAAGGCCGACGTCCATCTCCAGCGCGTGCTCGACGCCTCGACGAGCACCCGCGGCTACCGCGCGACGGAACTGATCGGGAGGGCCGCCGAGGGCATCCCGGCTTTCATGATGACGCGGACCTCTCCGCGGCACGGAGGCTGGGAGCAGATCCAGCACTCGAAGCCCTGGTACACGAAATCGGGCCGCGTCGAGGTCTACCGCGACGAGGCGGAGTTCATCGCCGCCGGCGAGAACCTCCCGGTCCACCGCGAGCCCATCGACTCGACCTTCTACGAGCCCAACGTCATCGTGGGAGAGAGCCATCCCTGCTTCCGGCCGGAGGGGCCGGAGGCGTACGGCGTCCCGCCGACCGACCTCTCCTGCGAGACCCGTCAGGGCCGCAACGTCGTTCTGCCCTGGCGGCAGGTGGCGGCGTCGAAGCACCCGCTCCTCGACCAGGGCTACCGCTTCATCTTCCACACGCCCAAGTACCGGCACGGCGCCCACACGACGCCCGTGGACACGGACATCGTGGCCGTGCTCTTCGGCCCGTTCGGCGACATCTACCGCCGCGACCGCCGCATGCCGTTCGTCTCGGAAGGCTACGTGGACATCCATCCCTCCGACGCGCGGTCCCTCGGCGTCGAGGACGGCGACTACGTCTGGGTGGACGCGGATCCATCCGACCGGCCCTACCGCGGCTGGAAGGAGGGCGACCCGCTCTACAAGGTCTCGCGCCTGCTCTGCCGCGCGCGTTTCTACGCCGGCACGCCCCGGGGCGTCACGCGCATGTGGTTCAACATGTACCAGGCGACGCCGGGCAGCGTGAAGGGGCACGAGACGCGGAAGGACGGACTCGCGAAGAACCCCGAGACGAACTACCAGGCCATGTTCCGGTACGGCGGCCACCAGAGCGCCACGCGCGGGTGGCTCAAGCCCACGCTCATGACGGACAGCCTCGTACGGAAGGAGCTGTTCGGGCAGGTCCTCGGCAAGGGATTCCTGCCCGACTCCCACTGCCCCACGGGAGCTCCGCGCGAGGCCATCGTGAAGATCACGCGCGCCGAGGCCGGCGGCCAGGGCGGCACGGGGCTCTGGCGCCCCGCGGCCCTCGGACTTCGTCCGGCCTACGCCTCGGACATGCTGCGCGCCTACACCAACGGCGGATTCCTGACCGACGGGAGGAGGAGCTGACATGGCCCGCGTCCACAACTGGCAGCTCGGGCGCACGATGAGCTACTGGTATCCCGAAGCCAGGCCGAAGCGGCAGTTCGGGGCCATCTTCGACACGAACAAGTGCATCGCCTGCCAGACGTGCACGATCGCCTGCAAGACGACCTGGACGAGCGGCCGCGGGCAGGAGGCCATGCTCTGGAACAACGTCGAGACCAAGCCCTGGGGCTTCTACCCCCTTGCCTGGGACGTGAAGCTCCTCGACATGCTGGGCGGGCAGAAGTGGGCCGGCGGCGTCTACGAGGGCAGCACGATCTTCGAGTCCGCCCCGGCCGGAGAGCGGGTCCTCGGGTACCGGCCGGCGGTCGAGGACTACGCCTACCCGAACGTGGGCGAGGACGAGATCTTCGGACAGGTGGAGCAGGGCGCCCACTTCCAGGGCACGCACCTCGCCTGGATGTTCTATCTCGCCCGCATCTGCAACCACTGCACGTACCCGGCCTGCCTCGCGTCCTGCCCGAGGGGCTCCATCTACAAGCGCCCCGAGGACGGGATCGTCCTTCTCGACCAGGGGAAATGCCGCGGCTACCAGGAATGCGTGAAGGCCTGTCCCTACAAGAAGGTCTTCTTCAACGCGACGACGGGGGTCTCGGAGAAGTGCATCGCCTGCTACCCGAAGATCGAGCAGGGCGAGCAGCCGCAGTGCTTCGTGAACTGCATCGGGAAGATCCGGCTCCAGGGGTTCGTGAGCACGCCCGATCGCGCGCGGGAGGACAACCCCGTGGACTACCTCGTCCACGTGCGGAAGATCGCCCTCCCCCTCTTCCCTCAGTTCGGTCTCGAACCCAACGTCTACTACGTGCCGCCGATCCACGTCCCCGCCGCCTTCAACCGCCAGCTCTTCGGGCCCGGGGCGGAGGCGGCCGTGGAGGCCTACCGAAGCGCCCGGGAGGACCGCGTCCTCGCGGGGCTCTTCGGTCTGTTCGGCTCCACGCAGTTCTCGATCGAGCGGTTCCGCGTGACGGGCGACGTGGCCATCGGCATGAACGAAAAAGGGGTCGAGCTCGTCCGCGTGCCCATCCGGGAGCCGATGTTCGTCCGCGAGGCCATGGACCAGGCGCGCGGGATCGCCCGCCTCAACACCCCCTGACGCTCACGGGAGCCAGACCATGAAGACGCACGATCGTGCCATCCCGGGCCCCCCGCGCCGGAGCGGCGGAACCGCCCTGGCCGCCCTGCTCCTCCTCCTCGCCGGCTGCGGAAAGTCCCCGGAGGGCCCGCCCGCCGGAAGGACGCCCACCGAGATCCTCGCCCGGCGCGTCTTTGCCGACCTGCCGCGGACCGACCCCGCGTCCGCCCTCTGGGATCGCGCACCGGAGCACGCCGCGAAGATGCTCCTCCAGGATCAGACCGAGCCGAAGTTGCTCGCGCCCGGTACCGAGATCGTGAAGGTCCGGGCGCTCCACGACGATCGATTCCTCGTCCTCCGCCTCGAGTGGGCGGACGCCACCCGCGACACCACAGTCGCCACGGACGCCTTCTCCGACGCCGCAGCCATCGAGTTCCCCCTCCGGGGCGGAAGCGACGTGCCCGATGCGGCCATGGGCCAGCCGGGGCGGCCCGTCCGCATCCATGCCTGGAGAGCCTCGCTGCAGGAGCGCCTCGAAGCGGCAGCGGGCGCAGTCCCCGGAGGCAGCGCGCCGGTGGCGGATCACTATCCGTTCGAGGCCGCCGCCGAGAAGGACCGGGAAGCCATGTCGCTTCTCTACGCGCCGGCACGGGCCTCGCAGAACCCTGTCACCGTGATCCGCACCGACGCTCCGACCGAAGACCTCATCGCGGAGGGCTTCGGCACCCTGCGCACGGCGACGGAGCGGGTCTCGACGGGCAGCGGCCTCCACGCAGACGGCAACTGGAGGGTCGTCATCGCCCGGCCCCTCGATCAGGACGCGGAGGCGGCGCTCCTCCCGGGAAAGCGGACCTTCGTGTCCCTGGCCGTGTGGGACGGATCGGCGAAGCACGCGGGCGCCCGCAAGATGCGCTCGGGCTGGATCCCCATCACGCTTGAGCCGCGGCCATGAGCACGGCGATGCCCATCGAGGCGCCTCCGGGCGTCCGCGCGCATCTCCTCGCCGCCGCGCGGCTCCGCGCTCTCGCCATCGCGTTCCGCCCGCCGGGTCCCCCGGTCGCCGAAGCGCTCGCCGCCATCGCCGCCACCCTCGGCGACTCCGGCGCGGAGCCCTTCCGGACCCTCATCGCCACCGCGGGCTCTGACCTCGCGGAGGAACATCATCTCCTCTTCGGCCCCGGCGGCGCCTGTCCCCTCGCCGAGACGGACTACGCCGACACCGTGCTCGGGGGCAAGGGCGGGCTCCTCGGCGACGTGGCGGGGTTCTACGCGGCCTTCAGATTCGATCCCGCCGCGGAGTTCCATGAGCCGCCGGACCACGTGACCATCGAACTCTCGTTCGTGTCATGGCTTCGCATGAAGGAGGCGTACGCGCTCCTCGCGGGCGAGTCCGCAGCCGTCGACGTCACCGCGAGAGCGCGGCATGCCTTCGTGGAGGCCCACACGGCACACCTCGCCGAGGCTCTCCACGCCCGGCTCACGGAGAAGGCGCCCTCCTCCATCTACGCCGTCCTCGCCGAGGAGGCCCGCACGGCCGTTCGTTCCGAGCTCTGAGCACGCGTGCCGCCGTCGCGGAGCGATGGGCTCCACGACGGAATCGCCCGCTCGGGCTCGCCTGCGAAGGAGCGGATTCGCAGGGTACGGTCGCGTGAACGGCCGGCGTTTCCTGTTGTGTGGAGAACAGTTACGTCTGACGCCGCGCCACGATGCGGGCCGGGGTACGGCATGCGAGACGCCGAAGTCAAGCAATAAGACGGGCACTCCTCTTCCGTGAGCGGCAATGGCCCGTACAATCCGAGATCGCGTAGACAGGCAAACCGGTATCCGGCTTCGAGTTCGGAACCGCCTTCCTCCCATCCGTCAGACCAGGAGTGTCGAATCATGCACCGATCGAGGATCGGAAGTACGTTGCTATCGGCGGCGGCGATCATGACATTTGTCACGAGCCATGTCGCGCAAACCCCCGTCAGCGTCAAGCTCACGACCAACGCTCTCGGCATCGGATCCGTTGCCTACAACGACGCCGGTGTCGCCGACGCCGACGTCCCCGGCAAGATCGTTCTCTCGCCCCTCACGGGCACGGGGAACATCCTCACGATCCAGCAGAGCGGAGTGGCCGGTCCCGGCACCCTCGGTGACCCCCTCCTCGTCACCGTGACGGCGCGGACGCACCTCGACACCCTCTCGGGGCTCCCGGCCGCGCACGACTACGTCGCCGGGATCATCTACCTCACGAACGAGAATGCGCAGCTTCCGGACGGCAAGAACGAGGGGCTCGGCGTCCGCGCCATCACGGTGGACGGCGCCACGGTGCTTCGGGTCATCGACCCGGCCACGGGACGCCCCTGCATCGAAGGCAGCAAGGACGTCTCGGGGGGCACCGGCCCCGAGGTGTACAACCCCTCGAACCCCAACGGCACGCCCCACGTGGACGAGGAGGCCTGCTTCGACTTCAACAACCCCGATCTCACGATCCGGGCCGTCAACACGAGCTTCCTCCTCAGCAAGTTCGACGCCGACAACCGCATCCAGCTCTTCGTGCGTCTCACGACGGGAGAGACCTTCGAGCTTCCCTTCGAAGGCACGGGCAACACCGCCCTCTTCAGCGTCGTCGACGCCGGCGCCAAGCTCTGGAGGCTCCACATCGCAGGCGTTCCCGGCATCGGGGCCAACGACCTCCTCGACGTCGTTTGCATCCGCGCCATCGACAACAATCCCCAGGCTCCGACGTCCACCGCCGAGCACTTCCTCATCACCGGCATGACGACGGTCGTCGAGCTCTGCAGCGCGCCGGCGTACGTCCAGACCCTCGGGACAGGCTGCGGCGCCGAACCCGTGCCGACCCTCGTCCAGACCCCCCTCATCCAGGGAGTTGCCTTCACGAGCACCGTGACGAGCGGCGCCCCCTTCGCGCCCGGCATCCTCTTCGTGAGCTTCTCGGGCGGCGCCCCCTTCCAGGTCGGCGGGTGCCAGATCTTCCTCGATCTCAACACGGCCGTGCCGATCCTGCCGTTCACCACCGATGAGAACGGCACCTGGATCGTGGGCGGCACCGTGCCCATGAGCCCGAACCGCTGCGGCGTGGGCTTCATCGCCCAGGCGGCCATCTTCGCGCCGGGCGGCCCCCTCGGGAACATCCAGATCACCAACGCCGTCCTCAACGTCGTCGGATTCTGAAACGCGGGGCGGAGTTCGGGTCCGCCGCGGCGGCGGACCCGGCTCTCCTCCGGCCGCGCCCTTGCCCGCCCGGCCCCGCGTCGTGTAGAAGACGCAGGCATGGAGACTCGTGACGCGGCCATTATCGGGAGCGGAGCCGTCGGCCTTGCCGTGGCGGCAACCCTCGCCGAAGCGGGCGTCCGCGACATCGTCGTGCTCGACCGCCTCTCCGGGCCGGGCCAGGGCTCCACATCCCGGGCCAACGGCGGTGTCCGCGCCCAGTTCACGACACCGGCCAACGTCCTCTTCTCCCGGGTCTCGCTCGGTGTCTTCGAAGCCCTCGAGCGGGAGATGCCCGGCGTCGCCGGCTACGTGCCGGCGGGCTACCTCCTCATGACTGGGACGGCGCAGGGCGAGGAGACGCTCCGGGCGGGCGTCGCCCTCCAGCGTTCGCTCAGTGTCGAGACGGAGTGGCTCACGCCGGCCGACGTTGTCGCGCGGGCGCCGTTCATCCGGCCCGACGGACTTCGGGGCGGCACGTTCCACGGCCGCGACGGGTTCATCGACCCGCATGGCATCGCCCGGGCCCTTCATGCCCGAGCGGCCCGCGCCGGAGTCGACTTCCGCTTCGACGAGGAAGTCGTCGCCGCGGTCCGGGAAGCCACCGGGCTCTTCCGCGTCCGCCTCTCGTCGGGGGAGTTCCGCGCGCGTTGGCTCATCAACGCGGCCGGACCCGATGCACGGGAGGTCGCTCTGCTCCTCGGCGTCGATCTGCCCGTCCATCCCGTCCGGCGGAACCTCGCGTGCACGGCGCCCGTGAGCAGCATCCCGCCCCTCATCCCCATGTGCGTCGACACGGACACCGGAGTCCTCATCCGACGGGAGAGCGGCGGGGTCCTGATCGCCTGGTCCGATCCGGCGGACCCGCCGGGCCGGGACACGTCCGTGGATCCGCACTTCCTCGAGGGCGTGGCCGCGCGCGTCGGCCATCGCTTCCCGTTCCTCTCGGACGTCCCCATCGACCCGCGCCACTGCTGGGCCGGACTCTACCCCGAGACGCCGGATCACCACGCCATCGTCGGGGAGACTCCGGGCGTGCCGGGATTCCTCCAAGCCGTCGGATTCGGCGGTCACGGCATCATGCACGCCCCCGCGGCGGGCATCGCCCTCGCCGAGATCGTGACGAGGGGCCGATCCGAGACCCTGGATCTCCACCCGCTCCGCGCCGCGCGGTTCGCCGAGGGCGACCTGGTGAAAGAGGCCGCCGTCCTCTGACGCGCGGCCTCCCGCGGCATCAGGGGAAGGTGAGAACGACGGGATTGCCCGCGAAGACCACCGAAGCCCCGCCGGCGTCGGTCACGACGACCGCCGTCGTGGCCGTAAGGCCCGAGACGGCTGTGGCGATGGGCGGCGGCAGGCTGACGTTGGTGACGGCCGTGCCCGCGCCTCCGAGGAGCCCGAGCGCATTCGGGAACATGGGCCCGCCCGCGATGGAGAGGATGTAGAGCGTCACGGCGTCGATGTTGAGCGGCACGAGGGGCCAGGGCGCCGGGCCGAAGGTCCCGGGCGAGGCCCCGGAGAACCCCCAGAGCTGCGCGTACGGAAGTCCGGCCCGCAGCGGGCTTGCATCGACGGCGAAGTCCGCCGTGAACCCCGAGGGGCTCGATGTCGTCGACGTGACCGCGAGGCCCGAGGAGTAGAGGTCGCACTCGAACGTCCCGCTCACGCCGTTGGCGATGGCGTTCAGCCACTCGCCGCGGCCGTCGCCCGTGACATCGGGGATGGAACCGAGGGCGGAGTTCTGGGAGCCCGACCGCGTGAGATCCTCGAGCAGGACGCCGGAGAAGGTCCGGATGCGGATACGATTCTCCAGGAAGACCGCGGTCGCCGAGGACCATCCGATCTCGTCTTCCCCGTCACCGTTCATGTCGCGAACAGCCATGACGTGGGCACCGACAGCTTCGTTGTTCGCGGCGCCGGCAATGGTGAAGAGCGGTGTCGTGGTCCCGACAGGGAAAACCTCCACGGTTCCGCAGTTCGTGAAGCCGCCCGCGTCGCCGTATTGGCGCCCTACGACGAGGTACGGCATGCCCAGCGGGCCGTAGGCGATGTCGAGCCGCGGCGTCGCCTGGGCGCCACCCGGCGCCAGGAGGAGCAGCGTCACGGCGCCCACCCCGAGGATGGGGGTTCCCACGAGGTAGACGCGCCCGGCTCCCGTCCCGACGTAGGATGCGCCGCCGCCCGCGGGAATCGCGAGGCTCTTGCCAAGCGACTGGAACTGTACGGTCCCCACGGCCTCCCCGATGAAGACCCCGGACGAGCCGTTGATGAACCGCATCCGCCCGAGCCCCGAGCCGCCCGGACCATAGCCAGGCTCGCCGGCGATGAGATCCGCCCGGCCGTCGCCCGTGAGATCGCCGACGTTGCCGAGGGTCGTGCCGAGGGCGCCGCCGACGAAGTCGCCATCCCGCGTCCAGAGAAGCGCGCCGCCGGCGCCCGAGAACATGTAGATCCTGCCGGCGTTGGGCGCGCCGGTCGCGTCCCAGTCGCGCGCCGACACGGCGATATCCCGCACGCCGTCGCCATCGACATCGCCGGCGTCGGCGATGGCCTCTCCGAAGTATGCGGATGCCTGGTCGCCGTCGAGCGTGAGCAGGACGGCAGATGTCCGTCCGGAATAGACGAAGACGCGGCCCACGGGTGCGCCGTAGGGCCAGTTGGGGGCGGCCACCGCGTAGTCGGCGTAGCCGTCGCCGTCGATGTCGCCGAGAGCAACGCAGTAGGTTCCGAACCCGCCCGACGTGGCGGGCGGCAGGCCCGTGACGAGCCGATGCGTCGGCTCCCGGCTCTGGCCCGCCCCGGCGGCGGCCAGGATCGCGAAGAGAGCCGGCAGGGTCGCGGCGGACCGACGACGGCGGACGGGCGCGATGCTCATTCTGGACCTCCTCGGGCAGGGCCGGATGCGGGGTGGCCTCACCAGCTTCTACCATCCCCCGTGGCGAAGCAGCGAGCGCGACGTCTTTCGTGAACTCTACACCACGGACGCAGCCATGACTCGGAACTCGCTGGATTCCCGGGCACGCCAGGCACCATCAGGAGATCGCAAGTCGTTAAGTAAGAGATGCTTGAGGAATTCAGCGCATGTCCTGGGCACGGAGATCCGATTCCCGCAGAGCCAGGAAGGCAGCTTGACCCGTCTCGACCGCCTCCCCCATACTGGCGCCGTGCGAGGATCCTGCCGTCACGGGCCTCGTTAAGGGAGACAGCCCATGAAGTTCCCCATCTTGGCGGCCCTGCCGGCACTGATGTGCTTGAGTCCCCTCCCCGCGCAGCCGGCCCCCGAGTCCAGGGCACCCGAGTTCGCGAAGGAGTACGATCGGATGCGGTCTCTCATGAGTGCCGGGCGGTGGAAGCAGGCCCGCGAGAGGATTCTCGGCCTCCTCACGGATCACGAGGGCGCGAGCTACGTCCGGACGCGCCGCCACGAGATCGTAGCGGACCTGAAACGCTGCGCGTTCCGCGAGCGCACCGTCGCCCCCGATCCGAAGACCCTCGTCTCCGGGGAGCTCCTCGCGTGGGACCCGTCCGGAGGCCGGCTCCGCATCCGCTATCGCACGGACCAATGGGGCGACTTCGAACGGTCTCCCGACTTCCTGGCCCATCCGGTCACCTTCGCGGGCCCCTACTTTCTCGAGATCCGGGGATCGAGCTATCCGGGAGTCGCCCGCGCCGAGAAGCGCCCGCCCGCGATCATCGTGTGCGCCGACGAAGATGCAGCCTTCATCGTGGTCCCCGGAATCGCGCAGCAATCCGAAGGAGCTCTCGATCGATGGCTGCCGCCCGCCATCGTCCACCGGCAGGGAAAGGTCGAGGAGAAGGTCGCGGTGAAGGAGATGAGTCCCTGTCGGGCCGGCGACCCCTTCGTCCTCAAGGTCACCGTGAGCGACACGACGATCACGGCGTTCTACGGCGGCCGGACGATCATCTCGGCCAGGAAGACCCGCGGCGCCTGGGGGCGGTTCGCCGTCTCCGGGATGCCCTGCGAGGACATCCTCATCGACGGACGCGTCGAACCCGCATGGCTCCAGGGCAAGATCGACGAGAAGCTCCAGGAGGACCTCGCCGCGTTCGAGTCGCGCTTCGATCCCGCGAAGGAGCTTCCGGCGTGGCTCTTCGACGAGGCTCCGCGTCCCGGCCGCACGGCGGGCGCCGGTGTCCCGGAGCTTCCGGGGAACCCGACGCTGCGGCACATCGTACGGTTGCGGCCCGCCCTCGAGCACCTGCAGAAGGGAGCCGATGCCGAGGGACTGGCCGCCGTGACGGCGCTCACGGACGCCGACGCCCCTCCCGCCACGCGTCTCTACCTCGCGAGCCGCTTCAACCTCGCCCTCGATCGGCTCGAGGCCGCCTGGAACGACTGCGAGCGGGCGCTCGCCCTCGATTCCGGTTCGTCGCTCCTGCTTCTCCTCGCCGCGACCCTGCAGGACCGGCTCGGCCGCGTCGAACCGGCGCTCGATGCGTATCGCGCCGTGCTCTCGAAGATACCGGACTCCACGGAAGCCGTGGAGGCGGCCGTCCTCCTCCTCATAGGCCGGGGGGGAATCGTCGAGGCGCGGCAGATTCTCGAGCGCGGCGCCGCCGCCGGACTTCCGGCGGCTGTCTCCGACCGGCTCGCGGGTCTGCTCGTCAAGGCAGACCGGGGGCCCGACTGGAACCGCGTCCACGAGTACAAGTCGCGCCACTACTGGATTCGATCCGACATCGACTCACGCGTCTGCGAAGACGCGGCCAAGGTGCTCGAGGACGCCTACTCGAGCTACTCGGTCCACCTGAAGCGACCGGCAGACGAGGAGGGTCAACGACCCTTCCGCGTCTACCTCTTCTCGGGCGAGTCCGGCTACCGGTCGTATGCGAAGAACATCCTCGGCCGCGCTCCGGCGCACACGGCCGGCCTCTACGCGCCGGTCCTCAGGCAGCTGCTCATCTGGAACCTCCCGACCCGCGACGCCATGATGCGGACCGTACGGCACGAGGGGTTCCACCAGTATCTTCACCTGCTCATCGCCGAGCCTCCGACCTGGTTCAACGAAGGCCTGGCCGAGTACTTCGAGGGTACGGAACATCGCGACGGAACCTGGCGCGTCGGTGTGCTCCGGAAGGATCACCTCGCGGCCATCGGGAAGAGCCAACCTCCGCGCCTGCGGGAGTTCCTGAGGGAGGACGCCCGGACCTTCTACGCCGGCGCCGAAACGAACCACGCCTATGCCTTCGCGTGGGCATTCGTCCATTTCATGCTCGAAACGACTCCGGAGCGCAGGAAGCAGATCCTCCGCTGCTTCGACCGGCTGGTGACCCACCAGGACCCCACGGCCGTCCTCGACAGCCTCTTCGACGAGCCGACATGCGCCGCGCTCGACGCCGACTTCCGGACGTGGCTCGCATCCGTCGTGCCGTAGCGGGGGACGACTCCGGCCGCGTCGCCCTCGAAGTCGCACGCCCGGCGCGGAAACGTCCGGCCTGTGGCGCGACGGACGGCGCGGATAGGATCGCGGAATGCCCGAGCGCCATCCCCTCGATATCGAGCTTCCGCCGGTGCCGCGCTCCGTCGTCGCGCTGCCCCACATCCTCCGGAGCCGGCGGATGCTCCGGCTCCTCGGCGCCTTCCTGACGCTCCTGCTCCTCGGTTTCGCCTTCGTCGAGCGGACGAGTCTCGCCCGCCTCCGCGACGCGGGCCATGAGGCCACGGGCACGCTCACGCGGCTCGGGCCGGTCCCCGCCGGCGGATCACGGCGGGTCGAGGCCGCGTGGACCTTCGAAGTGCAGGGGCGCCGCTACGAGGGCTCCGGCTCGCTCCCTCCGTCGGCGGCGCGAGATCTCCGCCCCGGCGCTCCCATCGCCATCATCCACTCCCCGTCCGATCCGACAGTGCATCGGCCGGCGCCCGTGGACGACGCGCTCATCCGCGCGGAGATCACGCCGATCCTCGTCACCGCCGGGATCCTGGCGGCGCTCCTCGGCGGACTCATCGTCTTCACGGAACGGCGGCACCGGCGCTTCCTCGCTATCCTCCGGAACGGTTCGACGGCCGAAGCGACGGTGAGCGAGATCATGCGCGGGAACATCCTCCTCGGCTCCGGGGTCATCGCGTTCTACTCCTTCGATGCAGCCCCCGGCCGGCCCATCCGTGGCCGTTCCCGCGTGCCGGGCAAGTCCCCGACCGAATGGCAGGCGGGCGACGTGCTCACGATCCTCTTCGATCCCGCGGATCCCGACCGCAACCTCCCCGCCCTCACGGCCCTCTCCGCCGCGTGGATCGACGAGCCCGACGGCGAGGCGAACATGAGCGCATCGACGCCGGGCTGACGACACCCCCGACGCGGGACGCCCGGCCTTCCCGCGGCTCTACCACGCCTTGCGGAAGATCTCGTACCGCTCCGCGACGAAGTCGAGACAGGGTCGATCTGCCTTCCGCTTCGGCTCTTGGAGGGTCCGGCCCGCCACCGCCTTGAGTCCATGGAGGAGCATCGGACCGTCCTCCTCGTCGAGCACGTCGCGGCGCACTTCGACGCGCAGCTCTGTATCGATGCCGAGGATGTTCTGATCGTAGGCCGCGTGGTGCAGGCTGCAGAGGGAAAGACCGTTTGGAACGCTCGCCCGGCTCCTCGGGTCGCTGTCGGGGAGGATGTGCGCCGCCTCGAGCGTGTGACGCAGCCGGCAGATCGAACATTGCTCGCGGTAGGCCTCGAGGACGAGGGCCCGGAACTGCCTCTGGTGCAGCCGCTCGAGCACGGACCTCGTCGCATAACGCCGGCGGATCTCGCGGCTCTCGTCGAGAACCGGAGGTCCGGAAGAGGCAACGACCTCCGCCTCGACGGAAAGCAGGAACGTCAGGGCTCCCGGATCGTCTCCGATGACCAGAACCGGGTAGATGGCATCGTAGAGCCCGGGAAGCAGACCGTGGAAGTAGATGAGGGGAACGCCCCGCTCCCGCGCCAGACGGAGTCCGACGTTGTCCGGATGGTGGGGATCGGTTCCCCGGTATCTGTACAGGATGACGTCCTGCCCGATGTCGAGGACATCGTCATAGGGGCGCGGCTTTCCCGGCTTGACGGGCACCGTGCAGATGGAGAGCGGAACCTCCCGGAGGACGGCCGGCTTGAAGATCCCCTGCGGGCCCAGCAGGGGGACGCGCCGTCCTTCGAAATCGAAGCCCTGCTCGAGAAGCGTCCGGGGGAGGCCGCCCGCGTGCCTCGCGGTCGCGGAACGGAGGAACTCGAAGGCCGCCTGCCGGACCCTTCGGTCCGTGTCGTCCGATTCCCGCATGGGGCCGCGCTCCGCCGTCCGAGGATGCACCTGCCGGAATCTCACCAGGCAGCGGGCCGCCCGTCAAGCGGGAAGGCGTGCCGGCGGCCGCGGACGGTGGAGGAGCGGGCGGCGCGTCAGAATTCCGCCGTGAGCATGGCGAAGACCCAGTCCGTGTCGGGCGCCGGACCGGTGTCGTCGATGTAGTCCCCGGCGAAGAGGTGCGTGTAACCGAACCAGAGCGAGACGTTCGGGCGCACGGACCATTTCGCGGCCAGGTCGACTTCCGTACCGAGGAAGGAGCCGGCGTCACCCGTGATGTCTCGGCGGATCGGCGTTCCCGCCGCCCCGTACCAGGCGTCCTTCTCCTCGTCGAGGAGGAATCCGTGGACGTCGAGGGTGATCTGCCAGTCGGCGTGGGGCTTCACGGAGAAGCGGAAGGCGAAGTCGTGGCAGTTCTTCCAGGAGAAGATATCGAGGAATCCCTGGTAGCTGTGGCCGAACGGGAAGGGAGGATCGAAGGTCCCGCGCTCGCCGTCAGCGGGGTCCTCATCACCCGTGCCGTAGGTCCATTCGAGCCCGAGGCGCGGGGCGCACTCGCAGTCGAACGTGTACCCGAAGGTCGCCGCGAGCCCGAAAGCCTCCACGTCATCCGCGGAGCGGTCGCCGAACTCGTAGACGCCCTCGAACGAGTAGTCGAATCCGCAGGCGGCGCCCTTCAGGCGAACGCCCGCATACCAGTCCTCGAGATCGCCCGACGTTCCGTCCTCGGCGACGAAGCTCCCGTCGCTGAAGTGCCGGAAGAGGATGTAGGCATCGACGGCGTGCTTCTCGACGCCTGTGTACGTGAAGTAGACGCCGCCGAACATGTGGTCGTCGTCCGTGACGCCTCCCACCTCCTCGCGGATGTTCGTGACGAGGCCGTCGAGCTGGAAGGTATCGCCCTTCCACCAGATCCTGACACCGTCCCAGGCCCGGCCGACGTTCGACCAGTTGAGCGGCGAGATCATCCTCTGGTCGCCGTAGGAAAGCTCCATGCGTCCCGCCCGCACGGTCACGGGAGCACCGAGGACATTCTCGAGGTCCACGAAGCCCTGGTGCAGATCCACCTGGTTGGTTTCCGCGACGACGGACAGCTCGTCGCCCCAGACGCGCGAGTCCTGGAGCTGCACGAAGACCCTGACGTCCTCCGTCACGCGCGCGTCGAAGCCCAGGCGCGTACGCTGCTCGACGCGGTCGTTGTCATCCCCCACGGACTGGGTGTCGGGGCGGCCGAAGGTGCCGGGCTTCCGGTAGTCGAAGGGATCGCGCCACTCGAACTTGAGCCGCAGCTCGCCCGAGAAGGTGACGGCCTGGGAGCGCCCGGCGACGACGGGTGGCCGATCCCCCATGCGGGCCACCGCCGTTTCGAGGAGTTCCGAGAGCGCGTCTTCCGGCAGCTTCACGCCGGTCTCCTCGTAGCGCTGGACCCGGTCCTCGAGCTCGGCGACGCGGCGAAGAAGCGCGTCCTGATCCCGAAGCCGCGCCTCGAGCTGCCGGATCCTCGACTCATGCGAAGACGGATCCTGACCGGCGGACTCCGCGAGAAGCCCGATCCACAGAGCGATCCCGAGCGCTGCGACGAGACGCGGTCCGGCGATCCCCATCGTTCGACCTCCTTGATCCATGTCCCCGAACGGCGCCTCGGCCGCTCAGGATCGCGCCACGGTCTGCATGAAGCAAGCCAGACGCGATGAGTCTGACGGGCGTCACGTTCTGGCCTCCCCTCGCGGCCCTCTCAATACCGGAGATCAGGAAATCCTCCCCGCCCGCGGGATGGACCCTGCGGGGGAATACCACACCGGGGCCGGCACCACGCGGTCAGCGCGGCACGTCCCGAACGTCCACGCCACGGAGCCCGCGCGAGAGCGTGAGCCTCATGACGCGGCCGTCCCGCTCCACGGACACGGGAATCCGCCGCGCGCGCCTCGAAACGGCCAGCTCCCGCTCGAGGTCGGCGAGATTCCGAAGCTCGCGTCCGTTGAAGGAGAGGAGGATGTCGCCCGCCCTGAGGCCGTCAGCCCAGGCGGCGGAAGTCTCGTCCACCACCGCCACCACGACGCAGATCCCGCCCCCCCCCGCAGCCGCCTCGGGCAGAGCGTCCGCCGCCGGCGCTTCGGCCGACGCCGCACCCTCCCGGAGGAGGGGCGTGAAGTACCGGTAGTAGACCTCGAGGATGAGGACGGCGATGGCCGTCGTGTACGCACGATCCTCGCGGGTGTCCCCCGCGTAGCCGGCGTAGGGCGAGATCGGCGACCAGGAGCCGTCCTCGGTCTGGGCCGTGATGAGGAGCCGGCTCATCCGGTCGTTCCACTCGGCCCAGGGCTCGCCTCCCCACTGGAAGAGCGCCAGCGTGGCGTAGTACCAGAAGTACTCGTTGCCTTCGGCCCTCTCCACGAAGGCATCGTCCTCGGGCCGGCGCCACCGCGTCCCCGGAAGGCGCCCGCGGATGAACTCCACGGCCGCCTCGAATCGCGGATCGTCCTTCGGCGCGCCGAGAAGGCGGAGGGCGAAGAGAGAGGCCGGCGTGGAACCGGGGAGGGTCGCCCAGCTGCTCCGGAGCCGCGCCGGGTCGTGGCTGTAGCGAAACGCGCCGAGCTCTTCGTCGAAGGAGTTGAGGAGATAGGACCTGGCCGCCGCGAGGACCTCCGGGGAGACGGAGATACCGGCGATGCCGGCCGCCTTGAGCGCCATGACCTGCCACACGGTCACCGACGCCCTCGGCCAGGCGTCGAATCGGCGCTGCTCATCGGGGTAGTAGTAGGACCATCCGCCGCGGAGGCGGACGTTCCGGCCCGAACGGACCTGGGCGCGCTCGATGCGCGCCACGGCCCGCGCGACCGGCTCCCGGAGCCGCTCCTCCCCGGTCATTGCAAGGGCCTCGGCAAGCGCGTAGGTGGCGATCCCGTGGCCGTAGGCTTCGCTGTCGCCGAAGTGCCCGCCTTCCGCATCCTGCTCCGCGAGAAGCCAGCGGATCGCGCGATCCACGACGTCGGAGTACTCGGTCGCCGAGCGGGACGTGTGCCCCGAGGCCAGGAACGCGAGCAGGGCGAGCCCCGTCTTTCCCACCGCCACGTGCCCGTACTTCGCGTCCGTGGTCCGGAGGCTCCCCCAGTGGCCCCGGCGCTGCTGGATCGACGCGAGGTACCGCAAGCCCCGCGCGACCGCCTGCTCCGTTGCCTCCGATCCGCCGAACCGCGCGACGGCATCGCTCCGGAGGGATCCGGTACGCCGGCTCAGGATCTCGGCCGCGGGCCGTTCTTCCGGCGCCGACGCCGGCGCGGGGCGACGCCGGACGATGAGCGACCGCGCTTCGACATCGGCCTCCCGCCAGGGAAGGGGTCGCGGACCACCCGGTGTGCCCTCGATCCTCCCATCCCTGCGCCCCGCAGCCGTGAGGCGCGGCACGAAGCCCCCCGGCGCTTCCCGGTCCGCCACCGGAGCGGGCGACAGATCGCTGCCTCCATGGGCCGGCGCCGACACGCCGGCGAGGAGATCGGGAGGGCCGGCGTCCGTCGAACGCGGCACACCCGCGGTGGAACGGTCCGGCGGCCCCTCCGCACGGCGCCGCGGGAGCACGCCGGCTGCGTCCGGCGGGACAGCGGCCGGCGCCGCCGCCGCGCTGCCTCCACCGCCCGCACCGCCGGCCTCCGGCGCCGCCACCGGCATCCGGTCCGGGCTGGCTGGCGCGCCCGGGACCACGCCGGCGACATCCGCATCCCTTCCGGTCCTCCTTTCCCCGATGCCGGCGGCCGCGGCCTCGCCGCCGGAGATCGACGGTGACGGCGCGCGATCCGTCCGCACCGGGATCACGGCGTCCGTCGCGGCGATCGGATCTCCTGCCGCGACGCTCCGCCGCAGCGCCATCCCTCCGCCCGGTTCCGGTATCGGGGCCGCAGGCCCCGCCTCGTCCGGCGCCGCACTGCCGTCCCGTCCGGTGAAGCCTGCCACCGCCCCGCCCTTCGACGTCGCGATCCGCTGCGACGCCACATCCGCGGGCGCCGCCTCCGAACGCTGCTCGCCACCGCCTTCCTTCCGATCCGGCGGCGCCGTCTCGTCCCCCCGCACCCGAGGAGCCGGCGCGCGCGCGTCGGTTCTGGCCACGGGGGCAGGTCCCGGCACGGAGACCGCATCGCCCGGCGTACCGGCCTCGGTGCGCCGCACCGCGCCGGCCGCCACCGCCGGAGTCCGATCGGCCGGAACCGGCGCGGCTCCTCCGCCGTCAGCGATCCGCCCCGAGGGCGCAGGACTTCCCGCCCGCCCCGTTCCGGCGGCGACGGGCGTCTCCGGCCCCCGGGGCGCCGGTTCGGACCCGCTCCGGCGAGCGATCTCATCCGGCTCGGCCTCGATGCGATCCTCCGCAGGGGCTGGCGCCTGCCGGCGGACCGGCGCCTCGCCCCGCTCGAGCGGCGCATCCACCGCCGCCCGCACAGCCGGCGACACGCGGCCTTCCCGGTACTCGGCCGGATCCCTTTCCCGGGGGGCGTGCTGCCGCTCGACCCGCGGATCGACGGGGCTCCGCGGCGCCTCGATCCTGCCGCCCCGCGCCGCCAGGGCCGCCGGATCGGTCCCCGGCGACGGCGACGGCAGGAACCGCACGCGGAACGCCCTCGCCGCGCCGCCCTCGCCGCGCCGCCCGAGTCCGAGGTCCACGGAGTTCAGGTAGAGGGCGAAGAGGAGATGGGCGAGAAGCGAGAGGAGCAGGAACTTGACGAAGGGGTGGAGATCCTTCCAGCGGAAGAGGAGATAGAGGAGAAGGAGCGTCGCCAGCAGCGTGAGCAGGATCGACAGGAGGGCGCGGAGCGGCATCTCCACCGGCAGATCGGAAGGCAGCCAGTCCACGCGGCGCGCCGCCCAGAGGTCCCCGCCGGCCTCGAAGAGGAGCTCCGACCCTCCGGCGGAGAGAGCCGGTCCCCGCTCGTCGCCCGGACCCGCCGTCTCCTCGACGATGCGCGGCGGGAGCCACGTCTCCCCATACCGCACGGATCGCCGGAGATCGAAGCCACCGGCGCCACCCTCCGCGTCCGAAGCGAAGAAGAGGACGCGGCCGCAGGCGGAGAGAGCGGGATCGCGCTCGTCCGCAGCCGTGGCGCATCCCGCGATGACCCGCGGTTCGCCGAAGTCGGCTCCGGAGCGGTATGAGGCCAGGAGATCATGGGATCCCGGCCGAGCCCCGCGATCGCTGGCGAAGACGAGCAGCGACGCGGCGGCGTCGAGAGCAGGTTCCCGGTCATCCGCGGCGGAGTTGACGGCGCCGAGGAGCCGCGGCGGGCCGAAATCGTCTCCTTCCCGCTCCGACGCCCAGAGATCGAACCCGCCCCGGCCGCCCCGGCGGTTCGAGGCGAAGACCAGCAGCGTCCCGTCGGCGGACACGCAGGGGTCCGTGTCGTCCGCGGGAGAGTTGACGGCGACGAGGGGCTCGGGAGTCGTGAATCCCGCCGGCGTACGGCGGGCCACGTAGAGGTCGGAGTTCGCCCCCGCGCACCCGACGGTGAAAACGAGCCGCTGCCCTCCGTCGAAGGCGGAGGGGGAAGATTCCATCCCTCCGGTGTTGATGGGCGCCGGCAGCCGCGAGGGCTCGGACCAGGTCGTCCGGGCGAGGGTCTCCGCTGCCGCGGCGGAGAGAACGTCCTTCCCGTCCGTGAACCGGAGGCGGCCGCCGAGGATCTGCGCCGTGAAGACCGAGACGAGGAGGAGAGCCGCGACGATGACGACGGAGGCGCCGAGGAGTCTCCGCACGCTGCGGACCGTGATCTCACGCGCCATCCGCGGCTCCATCCCGGCGCGTCTCCGTCAACGCCCGTCCTCCACGCCCCAGGACGTGTCGCTGATGCCGGCTCCCGCGCAGAGATCGAAGACCCGGATCGTATGCTCGTTGAGCCCCCTGCGATCGGCCCGGATGACTACGGCCTGCTCCCGGTTCCGCCGGCGCGCCTCCACGAGCAGGGCGCCGAGCTCCTCCGCCGACAGCACGCGCCCGAGCACGCGGTACTCGCCCTCCCGGGTGATGTTCACGGTGAGGACGTCGGGGATCTCCTGCGCGGCCTCGCCGTGCTCCGCCCGGGGAACCTCCACCGAGAGTTCCTGTTCGATCCTGTGGAAGGTCGTCGTCACCATGAAGAAGATGATGAGGTTGAAGACGACATCGAGGAGGGGCGTCAGGTTGATGACGGGCTCCTCGCTCTCGCTGTCGGTCGGAATGCGCATGGCCGCGCCCCGTCACGCCGCCGCCGCGGCGGGCGCCGCCGGAGCGGAGGCGCCGTCCACGGCGTGATCCACGAGTTCGGTCGCCAGGGCCTCCCATTCGCGCACGGCCCGCTGGATGCGGTTGTTGAACCAGTGGAAGAGGAGCACGAAGGGGATGGCGACGGACAGTCCCGCGGCCGTGGTGAGGAGCGCCTCTCCGATGCCCGCCGCCAGCTTCTCGTGGTTCCCCATGGCCCGTTCGGTGCCGATGGCGTTGAACACGGCGATCATGCCGAAGACCGTTCCAAGGAGGCCGAGCAGCGGAGTGATGGTCGAGATGACGGAGAGAATCCGCACGTTCCGGCGGAGCGTGTCGATCTCCCTCGCTGCCTGGTCGGCGATCCCCTTCTCCATCTCCGGGGCTCCGAGGTGGCGCCGCCGGAGCCCCGCGATGAGCACCCGCCCGAGCGGCGATGACGAGGCCTCGCAGGCCGGGCGGACCGCGTCGAGCCGGCCGCCGGAGAGCAGCGACCGCACCTCCGCGGCGAGGGACCGGGGCACGAGGCGGCCCCGCCGCAGCGCCACCGAGCGTTCGAAGGCGCAGGCGAGGCCTATGACGGACCCGAGCAGGATCGGGTACATGCAAAGGCCGCCCTTCTCGAAGAGCTCCCGGGCCGACCCGCCGATGAGCGGGCGGTCCGCCGCGAACGCGAGGGCGGGCGTGAGGACGAGGAGCGGAAGGACGAGGACGAGCCGCCGGAATGAGGATCTCATGGCAACCCCGCGTTTCCAGTCTGGAGCGGCGCCGCCCCGCGCGGCCACCGCCGGAAGGTCATTTCGAGCCGTCGAGGGCCTCCGTGCGCCGCCGCGCCTCGCGGGCGGCCTCCGTGTCGGACTGTTCCCGGAGGAGGTCGCGGTAGACGAGTCGGGCCTTGTCCTTCTGCCCCGCCGCCTCGAGCAGGGCTCCGGCCCGGAGCGCCGCCTTCCCCACCCACTCCGCGTGGGCGTAGAGGATCGTGACCTTGAGGTAGGCGTCGAGGGCCAGGGCCCCCTGACCATCCTGTTCGAGGCACTCGCCGATCCGATACTGGGCGCGGGCGGCGGCCTCGCCCTCCGATTTCCCCGTGACCTGCCCGTAGGCCGCGATGGCCGCCTTGAAGCGGCGAAGGGCGAAGTGCGCGTCCGCCACGGCCGCGGCGGCACGCAGGGCCCCCTCCGCCTCCGGGTGGTTCGCGAGGGCCTCCGAGCCGAGCCGGACCGTCTCGTCGTGGCGGCCGAGCGCGGCCACCGCGAGGGTCCGCTCCACGACAGCGCGACCGGCCAGTTCGTGGCGCGGGAGCTCGGCGATGAGGGCCGAGAAGCGCCGGAGCGCCTCGTCGTGAGCCCCCGCCGCCCCGAGTCCCTCGCCGGCCAGGAAGAGCGACTCGCCCCGGAGAGGACTGGCGGGGCAGCGGTCGGCGAGGGCGCCGAAGTCCGCAGCCGCGTCCCGGGGCCGCCCGAGCTTCCGGTGGCACCAACCCGCCTTGTAGAGGGCCTTGTCGAGAAGGTCGCCCGCGTCCTCCCGCCCGGCCACCGCCCGGAACCGCTCGAGCGCTTCCTCGAAGCGCTCCGCGGCGAAGGCCGACTCTCCGAGGCGGAAGAGGGCGTCCGCCACGAAGGGACTGGCGCCGTGCTCGGCAACGAGTGAGGTGAAGGCAGCGTCCCGGCGCGGCGCGTCTCCAAGGGCGTCGCGGGCGAAGGCCAGCTCATAGAGGGCGGCGTCCCGTCTCTGGAACGCGGGCGCCGAGGCCAGGAGCGCCTCGAGGACCGACGCAGCCTCGTCGTGGCGGCCAAGCCGTGCCAGCGCGCCACCGCGGAGCAGGGCGGCCTCGGCGGCACGGCCGTGGCGGGGATGCTCTTCGGCGAGGCGGCGGAGCGGCTCCTCGGCTTCGCCGTCCTTCCCCGCGCGAACGAGCGCCGATCCCTCGAGGAAGAGGGCCTCGGGAACGAGGGGCGAGCCGGCGTGCCGGCGCACGAGTTCCCGTGCCGCCTCCGCGGCGCCGGCCGGATCGCCGCGATCCGCGAGGCACCATCCGAGACCGAGGCGCGCGTCGGCCGCGAACCGCGAGTCCGGGTGGCGGGCGACGAGGTCGGCGAAGGCGGCGCCCGCCTCCTCCTTCCGTCCCGCGGCGTGGAGGAGTTCCGCCTTCCGGTAGAGCGCTTCGGCAGCGACGGCAGGATCGGCCGGCGATCGAGCCAGGCTCTCGAAGCGCTCGAGGGCCTGGTCCCGATCCCCGAGGGCCGCCGCGGCAGTCGCGAGGCCGAGGACGGCGTCGTCGGCGAAGGCGGTTCCCGCGGCGAGCGACGCCGCCCGCTCGAAGGCGGCGCGGGCCCGCCCGTGTTCCCGGAGCGCCTCGAGGCTCTTCCCCTCGAGCCAGGCGCTCTCGGGCGCAAGTTCGCTCTTCGGATACGCCTCGACGAGAGAGGCGAAGGCGGCAGCGGCCTGGACGTAGCGGCCCACGCGGTACTCGGTGAAGCCGAGTTTGTAGAGGGCCCGCTCGCGATGGCGCGCTCCCGCCCGACCGGCGATGGCCGCGTAGGCCTCGCGGGCGGCATCGTGGTCCCCGAGGGCGAAGCGGTTCTCCGCCAGGGCGAAGTCCACGTCTTCGCGGAGATCCGGAGGGAGTTCCTCCCGCGCGAGCCGCGAGAGGATCCGGAGCGCCTCCTCGGCGCGGCCGAGACGGTGGAGCGCGAAGGCGCCGGCGTAGGTCGCTTCCCGGCGGAAACCGTCGTCGGGGGCGAGGCGGGCCGCGGCCTCGTATTCGGCCGCGGCCTCTTCGAAGCGATTCCGGTCTGCGAGAGCCTCTCCGAGGCTCATGCGGATCCGCGCCTCGAGGGCCGGCGCGGGCTTCCCCTCGAGAGAGCGGCGCAGGGCCTCGATCCCGTCCTCCCCGTCTCCGGACCGCGCAAGGGCGAGGCCGGTCCACCAGGCGCAGTCGTCCGTGTCCTCCTTGCGGGTGGCCCGCACGCGGCGGAGGCGGGCCAGCGCCTCGTCCGGACGACCGAGCTTCTGCCACGACGCGCCGGAGTTGATGAGAGCGCGGGGCGCCTCGGGGCTCTCCGGAAACTTCTCCGCGAGGGCGTCGAAGGCCCGGGCGGCCGCCTCATGCTGCTTCGCCCGATCCCGAGCCTGCCCGAGCCCCATGAGGGCGGCGGCCTCGAAGGCTCCGGCGCCCTCCGCGAGCGCCACTTCGAAGCGGCGCGCAGCCTCGTCGAGCCGCCCCGCCCGCAGGTGGGCCTCGGCCGCCATGACGCGGCACTCATCCGCCATCTCCTCGGCGGGGTTCCGGGCGAGGGCGCCGTCGAAGGCCTTCGCGGCCTCGTCGTGGCGTCCCTCCCGGAGCTCGAGGAATCCGAGCGCGTGGCTGGCGTGAACACCGTAGCGGCTCTTCGGGAAATCGCGGATCACGGCTCCGAAGGCCTCCCGCGCCCGCTCCGGATGGCCGGCGCCGAGGAGCGCTTCGCCGAGGAAGTACCGGGCCGCGTCAGCGAGGTAGCTTCCGGGCTCGGCGGCGAGGAAGGCATCGAACGCGACGCCGGCTTCCACGGACCGTGCGAGCTTGAGGAGACACTCGGCCCTCCTGAAGAGAGCCTCCGCCCGCAGTTCCTTCTCACCGGCGGCGAGGAAGCCGTCGAACTCCCCGAGGGCCTCCTCGTGCTTCCCGAGCGCGAAGAGCGACTGGCCGAGGTTGAAACGGGCTCGCGGCACACGGGCGTCGGCGGGCCAGGTCTCGAGGAAGGACCGGAACGCCTCGACGGCCCGGTCGTGGAAGTCCTTCTTCTGGAGACCGATGGCGAAGTTGAAGTCGTCCCGCGCCCGGTCGGCCTGTCCGTCCGCCCGGGGTGCGAGGAAGAGACAGGAGAGGACCGCGACGACGCCGTGGCCGCGAAGCATGGCATCTCACTCCGGTGGGGGCAGCGGACGAGAGAGGATACGCAGCGAGGCGGCGCTTCCTTCCGCCGCGGAATACGGATCCGGAAAGGCCCCACCGGCGCCACCCGGGATTCTGCCTCTCCGAGGCGCATCCTGAAGTGCTGATCCGCGCCGAGCTTGCGCCGCCCGCAGGAACTTCCATCCCCTCATGGCCCCCGGCGCCGTCGACGTCCGTCGAACTCGGTGGAGACCCGGCCGGTGGTCGGTCGGGACTCCCGGAGGCGACCGACATGACCCGGACCCCCATGACCCATCCCACCGCGTCGGTTCCCCCCGTTCCCTGGCGACCCCGCCCGGCCCGCCGTGGACCCCGGTGGCCGGGCTTCGAACCCGACCCCAACTGACCCTCCATCTTTCCCTCCGGGGCCCCCACCCGGCCCCATCGCGACCCAGTGCACCCGGGGCGCCCGCCCAGGCGGGCGCCCCCTCTCTATTCCTCCCCCCCGGGCGCGGGGCGCCTTCTCCGCAGTCGGGCGGCGTCGAGGGCCAGTCCGCGACCGTGGCTTCTCCGGCCGGAGCCGCGCGGTCGGCTGTCCAGAGCTCCAACCACAAACCAATACCTGCCGTGATGTTATGGCGCGATGTCCCCGGGCGGTCGCGGCGGCCGTTCCACTCCAGTGAAAGGCCTTGGGCACGAATCGGCCGGGTGAGCTGCGCGAGACGACACCGACGCCCGGCCGGCTGGTCGAAGGCCACCAGACAACGGGAAACGGAGCACCGCGGATGGAACCTGACGACGAGATCATCGACGAGCGGCGGCTCAGCCACGCCAAGGGTTCGGCCATCCTCCTCGACGTGGAAGGCTGCATCGAGATCCAGACATCCTCGGCGCCCCTCATGGCGCGTGGGCAGCGGGTGTAGACCCGCGTTCTTCGGAAGACTCAGGCAGATGCGGAGCCGCCCGGATGGGCGGCTCCTTTCCTTTTGAGGCGGCGTCCGACGGTTCACCATGGAGCCATGACGCTCCGGCGGGGCCGCCGATGACCGCGACGCCCGGGCGGGCCTTCATCCCCGGCCATGAGACCACGCCGGTGGACCTCGTGGAGTTCCGGCCGGCTGGAGGACTCGGGCTCCATCTCTCCGTCGAGGAGGAGATGAACGGCGATCCGGGGCTCATCCGGGACCGAGGACGGGACCACGGCATCGACGTCGTGGACGGACGCCGGGTCCGCATCGAGGACGCCGCGGGAATCCGCCGGCGCGACCTCCCCTGCCTCCCCGCGCCGGACTGCGACAGCCACGTGACGCGATTCCAGGCCCGACACCCCGCGCGTCGCGTCGTCGCCGTGCAGGGGTACGGCAACCTCCTCATGAACGACCACGTCGTGGCCGTGTCCTCGGGCCTCTTCTTCGCCCGCGGCGGCGAGCCGTTCGCCACGCGGAGCTACTTCTCCATCGGCCTTCGCGAAGGCGACGCGAAGCCATGCCGCTTCGACGGAACGGTCATCGCGACCCGACCGCCGGAGTGGGACTCCATCGTCACCGGGCAGCCCGTGATCTGGGAGAGCCGCCCCGTGGATCCTCGGTCCCTCGGGCCCGATGCCTTCGCCGACCTCCGACATCTGCTCCTCCCGGGCTACGTCGAGGTCGCCGGACAGTCTCTCGACTTCGGCTTCGAGCAGCTCCGCAGCGATCCCGCGCTACTGGCTGCCGCCATCGCCGGCCGTCCCGTGACGCTCCGCCTCGCCGCCGGCATCGTGGAGGAACGGGACGCCGATGCGCCCGTCCGGAGCGTCGCGGTGCCGGCAGCGACCCTCTCCGCGGCCCTGAAGCGGAAGGGCTACATCGAAGTTCCTGCCACCACTTCCGCCAGGGGCGAGTTCCGGATCCTCGGCGACAGGGTCGAGATCGCCTTCCGGGAGGGGATCTACCCCCATTCCGTCCTCGCCGTCGCCGCCGACGGCCGGCCGCGGTCGTTCTTCGTGACGGGGCTCTCGAACCGCGCCGGCATCACGGTGAGGGATCTCGGAACGCTGCTCGCGGAGCAGGAGAGGCTTCTCGCGGCGATCCTCCTCGACAACGGCGGCGACGTCGGGCTCGCCCTCCGCCGGGGCCCCGGGTTCCGGCAGGTGATCCGTCCCTCGGAGCCGGACCGCCGCGCCTCCTGGCGGATGCGGGCCGCCCTCCTCCACCATGCCGGCTCAGGCGAAACCCCGCGGAGGGCCGGGAGCGTGACGCGCCGGCGCCTTTGAGCGGTCCGGCGCTAGTGGGGCGTCACACAGATGCGAACAGACTCGCCGAGAGATTCTCGTGCGGGGCGAGGCGC
>CAYQRN010000026.1:0-31182 GCA_964419995.1 uncultured Planctomycetia bacterium | reverse complement strand
CATCGAGCGGCCGCGCCACATCGAGATCCAGGTCATCGCGGACGGGCATGGCAACGTCGTGTTCCTCGGGGAGCGCGACTGCAGCATCCAGCGGCGCCACCAGAAACTCCTCGAGGAGGCGCCATCCCCTGTCATGACGGAGGATCTGCGGCATCGCATGGGCGAGGCCGCCGTCCGCCTCGTGCGGGCCGCCGGCTACGTCAACGCGGGCACCGTGGAGTTCCTCGTGGACCGCGACCGGAACTTCTACTTCATGGAGGTGAACTCGCGCATCCAGGTCGAGCATCCCGTGACGGAAGCCGTGACCGGCGTGGACCTCGTGAAGGAGCAGATCCGCGTGGCCGCGGGACTTCCACTCTCGTTCCGCCAGGAGGACGTGGCGATCACGGGGCATGCCATCGAGTGCCGCGTGAATGCCGAGGACCCCGACGACGGCTTCCGCCCCTCGCCGGGGCGCATCGGCACGTATGCCGCGCCCGGCGGTCCCGGCATCCGGCTGGACTCGCACTGCTACGGGGGTTACAACATCCCGTCCCAGTATGATTCGATGATCGCCAAGGTCATCGCTCGGGGCCGGGACCGGATGGAGGCCATCCGCATCATGCGCCGGGCACTCAGCGAGTACGTCATCGAGGGAATCAGCACCACGATCCCGCTCCATCTGCGGATCCTCGGCGACGCGGAGTTCATGTCGGGGAACGTGGATACGGGTTTCGTCGAGAGCCGCCTCCTGTCCTCCGGCCCGAACCGGGGGGAGTGATCTCATGCTCGTCCGGATCGAGTCGCTCTTCGGCGCTGTCGTCGCGTGGGTGAACGGCCTCGTCGCGGTGGTCGTCGCGGCCGCCTTCGCCCTCGAGGCCGCGGCGCCCGGCGTCGCCGGCGGCCGGATCGCGGGACTCCTGGCCGGACGCCGCACGGAGATCGTGGCCGGGGCGGCGGCGGTCCTGCTCCTCAACATCGCCCGCCTCCTCCTCCGGATCCGCGGCGCGTCGCGCGGATCCCGGGAGGGCATGATCCCCGGATCCGCCCGGGGCGACAGCGGCTGGGTCTCGCTCCGGGCCATCGAGAAGAGCCTCACCCGGGTCGTCCGCTGCCTCTGGGAGGTGGACCGCGTTGACCTGCGGGTGCGCCGGGGCCGGCGCGGTCGCCTCATCGTTCTCGTCAACTACCGCGCTCTCGAGGGCGTCAACACCGTGCACCTCGACCACCGGATCCGCGCCGCTCTGAAGGAGCGCGTGGGCGAGATCCTGCACCCCCGGCCGGGCCTCGATCTCGACATCATGGTGAACCTCGTCGGCCTCACGGTTCCGAGGGCCGGGAAGCGCCGCCCGCAGGGCGCGGGCGGCGAGGGCGCCGGAACCGAGTTCGCCGGCCCCCGCTGGCCGGTCGAGGAGCCCGAGAAGGGGTAGACTCCTCCTCCGGCAGAGCGGGAGGACACTCCCGCCGTCCCGGAATTGCTGAAGTCGGACCGCACCGCCGCGCCGACGACGTACGGAAACCCGAAACTCCATCCACGGGACGTTCGCATGGCACGAGTCCTCATCACGGGCGGCGCTGGCTTCATCGGCTCCCACCTCTCCGACCGGCTCCTCGAGAAGGGGTGCGAGGTCATCGCCATGGACAACCTCATCACGGGATCCACGGCGAACATCGCGCATCTGGCGGGGCGGCGGGACTTCAGCTTCATCCACCACGACGTCACGAACTACATCTACGTCGATGGTCCGGTGGACTGCATCCTGCACTTCGCCTCGCCCGCGAGCCCCATCGACTACCTCGAGCTTCCGATCCAGACGCTCAAGGTGGGATCGCTCGGGACGCACAAGGCCCTCGGGCTTGCACGGGCCAAGAACGCCACGTTCCTCCTCGCCTCCACGTCCGAGGTCTACGGGGATCCCCTCGAGCATCCGCAGAAGGAGAGCTACTGGGGCAACGTGAACCCGGTGGGGCCCCGGGGCGTCTACGACGAGGCCAAACGGTTCGCGGAGGCCATGACGATGGCCTACCACCGCTACCACGGCGTCCGCACGCGCATCGTGCGCATCTTCAATACCTACGGACCGCGGATGCGCCTCAACGACGGGCGGGCCCTTCCGGCCTTCATGGGGCAGGCCCTGCGCGGCGAGGACGTCACGGTGTTCGGAGACGGCTCGCAGACCCGGAGCTTCTGCTTCGTCTCGGATCTCGTGGATGGCATCGTGCGCCTCCTCTTCTCGGAGGAGGTTGAGCCCGTCAACGTCGGAAACCCCGCCGAGATGACCATCCTCGAGTTCGCCCGGAAGGTCGTCGAACTCTGCGGCGGCCGTTCCCGGATCGTCCACCGACCCCTGCCGGTGGACGATCCCCGCGTGCGGCGTCCCGACATCTCCCGCGCGCGCCGGATCCTCGGATGGGAACCGAAGGTCAACCTGGACGAAGGCTTGCGGCTCACCCTCGACTACTTCCGCCGCCAGACGGGCGCACCCTCGGCCTGATCCGCGGGGTCGTCCGGCCCGAGGGCGTCCCGCGGCCGGCGCCCCGCGCCGCGGAGGGACTCAGGACGCGGAGCGGCGCCGCCCGATGAGAGGAGCGCGACAAGTCGCACGCGCTGTTCCCGGAAGGGGGTCTCGGCGTATGCTGAAGGAGCCGTTCGTGAGGCCCCGGGCCTTCTGAGGAGTCGTCCATGTGCGGAATCGTGGGTTGCGTCTCCGCGGGCGGCAGCGCCACGGAAGTGCTCATCTCGGGACTCCGCCGTCTCGAATACCGGGGCTACGATTCGGCCGGGATCGCGGTCCTCGACGAGGAGCGGTCGGGCATCCGCACCCTCCGGGAGGTGGGCCGCATCCAGAATCTCGAGTCGGCCCTCAACGGCGTCTATCTCCACGGCCGCACGGGGATCGGGCACACGCGCTGGGCCACCCATGGGTCGCCGTCCGAGCGCAACGCCCATCCGCACGGCGACTGCCGGGGCGATCTCGTCGTCGTCCACAACGGCATCATCGAGAACTACCGGTCCCTCCGGGATGACCTCGTTTCCGCGGGCCACGTCTTCACCTCGGAGACCGACTCCGAGGTCCTCGCGCACCTCATCGAGGCCGAGGATCACGGCGATCTCGCCGAGGCGGTCCGCCGCGCTCTCCGGCGCGTCGAGGGGTCCTGGGCCGTCGCCGTCATCCATCGCGGCCATCCGGGGCTCATCATCGGGGCCCGGAAGGACTCCCCCCTCGTCATCGGAATCGCGGCGTCCCAGTCCTTCCTGGCCTCCGACGTGCCGGCGCTCCTCGACCGCACGAAGGACGTCATCTACCTCGAGGACGGCGATGTCGCCTCGCTCCGGGAGACCGGCGTCGCCATCCGGGACGCCGAGGGCCGGCCCGTGGAGCGGAAGGTCGTCCGGATCGGCTGGGATGTCAGCCAGGCGGAGCGCGGCGGCTATCCGCACTTCATGCTGAAGGAAATCCACGAGCAGCCGCGGGTCGTTTCGGACACGCTGCTCGGCCGCATCGCGACGGACCGGGGCGACGTCGTCCTCGACGACGCCGGCATCACCGATGAGGATATCCGGCGCCTCCGGCGCATCAGCATCGTGGCCTGCGGGACGTCGTGGCACGCGGGGCAGGTGGCCCGGTTCTACTTCGAACGCTTCGCTCGGATGTCCGTCGACGTGGACTACGCCTCCGAATACCGCTACCGGGACGCGGTGACCGACGCCGACACGATGATGATCGCCGTGTCCCAGTCGGGCGAGACCGCCGATACCCTCGCGGCGCTCCGGCAGGGCCGCCGTCTCGGCGCGCGAACTCTCGCCGTGTGCAACGCGGTCGGCAGCTCGATCGTCCGGGAATCCGACGGCGTGATCCTGACGCACGCGGGCCCCGAGATCGGCGTGGCATCCACGAAGGCCTTCGTGACACAGCTCGTGGCGCTCCTCCTCGTGGCGCTGCGGTTCGGTCGCGTGCGGGGCGCGGTGGCCCCGGCCACACTCGACCAGGGCATCGACGCGCTGCGGAGCCTGCCGGGTCGCATCGAGCGGGCACTGCTCCTCGAGCCGCGGATCCGGGATCTCGCCCCTAAGTATGCGGCCGCGCGGGACGTCCTCTTCATCGGGCGCGGGATCAACTACCCCATCGCCCTCGAGGGGGCGCTCAAGCTCAAGGAGATCTCGTATATCCATGCCGAGGGCTATCCCGCGGGCGAGATGAAGCACGGCCCCATCGCGCTCGTCGATGCGGCCCTGCCGATCGTGGCCATCGCGACGCGCTCCGCGGTGCACGACAAGATGCTCTCGAACATCGAGGAGGCGAGGGCGCGGGGCGGCCGCGTCATCGCGGTGGCGAGCGAGGGCGATGAACGGATCCGCGCGCTGGCGGAGGATGTCATCGAGGTGCCCGACACGCCGGAGGCGCTGTCGCCCGCGGTGAACGTCGTGCCGCTGCAGCTTCTCGCGTACCACATGGCGGTCCTGCGGGGCTGCGACGTGGACCGCCCGCGGAATCTCGCGAAGAGCGTCACGGTGGAATGACGGCGGAAGGACGGGGCGTCCGCGACCCGGAACGCAGGGTCGGCGGGAGCCGGGGACGGAGGCTCACGGAGGTATCATGGGATCCCTGAACGGGACGGCGCTGGCACTGCTCAGGAAGTTCGAGTCACGTTCGGCGACGGTGGCGGTCGTGGGACTCGGGTACGTGGGGCTGCCGCTCGCCCTCGAGTTCGTGCGCTCGGGCCTGCAGGTCACGGGCGTCGACGTCGACTCGGGACGGCTCCGTGCGGTGGCGGAGGGCAGATCCTACATCGATGACATCACCGACGCGGAACTCGGTGCCGCGGTGCGGTCAGGTCGACTCCGTGCGGCGGCGCCGGATGAGGGGCTCCGGGACGCCGACGCCATCTCCATCTGCGTGCCCACGCCGCTGCGCAAGAGCCGCGATCCGGACATCTCCTACATCGTCGCGGCGACGGAGGCCCTGGCGCGCCACATGTCGCCGGGGCGGCTCGTCGTGCTCGAGAGCACGACGTACCCCGGGACGACGGAGGAGGTCATCCTGCCGAAGCTCGAGGCGACGGGGCTCGCCGTGGGAAAGGACTTCTTCCTGGCCTTCTCGCCCGAGCGCGTCGACCCGGGCAACAGGGTCTGGAAGACCCGCAATACGCCCAAGGTCGTGGGCGGGACGACGCCGGCCTGCACGGAGCTGGCGGTGGCCCTCTACCGTTCCGCGGTGGACCGGATCGTGCCCGTGAGCAGCACGAAGGTCGCCGAGATGGTGAAGCTCCTCGAGAACACCTTCCGCTCGGTGAACATCGGCCTCGTCAACGAACTCGCCATCATGTGCGACAAGCTCCGCTGCCCGGTCTGGGAGGTCATCGAGGCGGCGGCGACCAAGCCCTTCGGCTTCATGCCCTTCTACCCGGGTCCCGGGCTTGGGGGACACTGCATCCCGATCGATCCGCACTACCTCTCCTGGAAGCTCCGGATGCTCAACTACAACGCCCGCTTCATCGAGCTCGCGGGCGAGGTCAACAGCCACATGCCGGACTGGCTCGTCCAGAAGATCGCGGATGCCCTCAACGATCGCTCCCGGTCGGTGAGGGGCTCATCCGTTTTCGTGCTCGGCGCGGCGTACAAGCGCGATGTGGCCGACGTGCGGGAATCTCCGGCCCTGGACGTCATCCAGCTCCTGCTGGAAAAGGGCGCCGCTGTGACCTATCACGATCCTCATGCGCCGGAGATCCACCTCCATGCGGGCGGGACCATGAAGAGCGTTGCGTTCGGGGCGGAGACGCTCCGCCGGGCTGACTGCGTCGTCATCGTGACGGATCACTCGTCCTATGATCCGGCGTTCATCACCGAGCACGCGCGGCTCGTCGTGGACTCGCGCAACCTCACGAAGGGCCTCGACGGAGGCGGCAAGATCGTGAGGCTCTGAGGCGCCGATGGGGGGACGGCATCATCTCGTCACCGGCGGCGCGGGGTTCATCGGATTCCACCTGTCCGAGCGGCTGCTCGGGAGGGGGGACCGCGTCACGGTCGTGGACAGCTTCAACGACTTCTACGACCCCGCCGTGAAGCGCCGGAACGCCGCGGACCTGGCGCGCCATGCCGGATTCCGCCTCGTGGAGGCGGACATTCGGGACCGGGACCGCATGCTGGCTCTCGCGGGGGAGGGCTTTGAGACGATCATCCATCTTGCCGCCATGGCCGGCGTGCGGCCGTCCATCGAGCGGCCGCATCTCTATGCGGACGTCAACGTCTGCGGCACCGTGAACCTCCTCGACCTCGCCGTGGCCGGCCGGGTCGCGCGGCTCGTGTTCGCGTCCTCGTCGTCTGTCTACGGCGCGAACCGCCGCGTCCCCTTCTCGGAGTCCGATGCCGTGGACCATCCCGTCTCGCCCTACGCCGCGACCAAGCGCGCGGGCGAGCTCATCGCCCACACCTATCACCATCTGCACGGCCTGCCCGTAACGTGCCTCCGTTTCTTCACGGTGTATGGCCCGCGGCAGCGTCCGGAGATGGCGGTGCACCTGTTCACGCGTCTCGTGGACACCGGCCGGCCCGTGCCCGTGTTCGGAGACGGGACATCGAGTCGGGACTACACGTATGTCGACGACATCATCGACGGCGTCGCGGCGGCCATGGACCGGGGACGGGGCTTCGGCATCTACAACCTCGGCGAGTCGCGGACCGTCTCCCTGGCCGAGATGATCGCCGTCATCGAGAAGGGCCTCGGGCGCCGCGCCGTCATCGACCGCCGGCCGGAGCAGCCCGGCGACGTACCGGCGACCTTCGCGGACATCTCGGCGGCGCGTCGGGATCTCGGCTACGAGCCCCGGACGTCCTTCGCGGAGGGGTATGCGCGCTTCCTCGCGTGGTACCGGGGCGTCGGGGAGGCGGAGGGCCGCCCGTGAGCGACGGCCGGCTCCATGTCGTGACCGTGGCCGGCGCGCGGCCGAACTTCATGAAGGTCGCGCCTCTGTCCTGGGCCTTCCGGCGGCGTCCGGAGGTCCGGCACCGCATCGTGCACACGGGGCAGCACTACGACGACAACATGTCGGCGAGCTTCTTCCGGGATCTCGATATCGATCCTCCGGAGGTCAACCTCGCCGTGGGGTCGGGGAGCCACGCGCGCCAGACGGCCGACATCATGACGGGTTTCGAGGAGGTCCTCCTCCGGGACCGGCCCGATCTCGTCATCGTCGTCGGGGACGTCAACTCCACCATCGCCTGCGCCCTGACGGCCGTGAAGATGGGCATCCCCGTGGCCCATGTCGAGGCGGGACTCCGCTCTTTCGACCGGTCCATGCCCGAAGAGGTGAACCGGGTCCTCACGGACGCCATCTCGGACGTCCTCTTCGTGACGGAGCCGAGCGGTGTCGTGAACCTGCGCCGGGAGGGCGTGCCGGACGATCGCGTCCACCTCGTGGGCAACGTCATGATCGACACGCTGCTCCGGTGCCGCGGGCTTGCGGAGAGATCCGCCGCGGCCGACCGGCTCGGACTCGGCGGTCGCCGCTACGGCGTGGTGACCCTCCACAGGCCCGCCAACGTCGACGATCCGGAACGCCTCCAGCGGTTCATGGAGGCCTTCGGCCGCGTCGGTCGCGACTGCCCCCTCGTCTTCCCCGTCCACCCCCGGACACGAACCCGTCTCGGGGGTGCCGGCGACGTCCGGGAAGGCGCCGTGCGCCTTGCGGAACCGATGCCCTACGTCGAGTTCCTCGGTCTCCTCGCCGGTGCCTCCCTCATCCTCACGGATTCGGGGGGCATCCAGGAGGAGGCTGTCGTCCTCGGCGTTCCGTGCCTCACTCTTCGGGAGAACACGGAGCGCCCGCTCACGGTGGAGGTGGGCGCGAACCGCCTCGTCGGCTCGGACACGGAGAGGCTCGTGCGGGAGGCCCTGGAGATCCTCGCGGGAGGCTGGTCGCGACCCGCAGTGCCTTCGTCCTGGGACGGCCGGGCGGCGGAGCGCATCGTGGACATCATCGTGCGGCGGTACGCCGCGGTTCCGGCGGGAGGCCCCCATCCGTGATCCTCGTCACCGGCGGCGCCGGCTTCATCGGTTCGAATCTCGTGGAGACCCTCGTGCGCCGGGGCGGCCGGGCGCGGGTCCTCGACGACTTCTCCTCCGGTTCGCCCGAAAACCTCGCGCCCGTGCGCGATCGGGTGGAAGTGCAGGAGGGGGACATCCGCGATGCGGCGGCGCTCGCCCGCGCGATGCGTGGCGTTGAGGTCGTCATCCACCTCGCCGCCCGGCCCAGCGTGCCGCGGTCCATCGAGGACCCGCTCGGCAGCCAGGACGTCAACGCCCGGGGCACGCTCCAGGTCCTCGTCGCGGCCCGCGAGGCCGGTGTACGGCGCGTCGTCTACGCGGCTTCCTCGTCGGCCTACGGCGATGCGCCGACGCTGCCCAAGGTCGAGACGATGATTCCGTCGCCGAAGAGTCCCTACGCCGTCGACAAGCTCACGGGGGAGTACCTCTGCCAGGTCTTCCACGCCGTCCACGGGCTCGAGACTGTGGCGCTCCGGTACTTCAATGTCTTCGGGCCCCGACAGACTCCGGACTCGCCCTATGCCGCCGCCGTGCCCCGGTTCATCTCGCGCATCCTCGCCGGGGAAGCGCCCGTCGTGTACGGCGACGGGGAGCAGTCCCGCGACTTCACCTACGTGGACAACGTCGTCGCCGCGACCCTGCTCGCCACGACGGCTCCCGGGGCGCCGGGTCGGATCTTCAACGTGGGTTGCGGCGAGCGCATCACGCTGAACCGACTCATCAACGAGATCGCGTCGCTGCTCGGTCGGGCCGTGACCATCTCGTATGCGCCGGAGAGGGCCGGAGACGTGCGTCACTCGCTCGCGGACATCACGGCGGCGCGCACGGTCCTCGGCTACACGCCGGCCGTCGGCGTCCGGGACGGGCTTCAGCGCACCCTCGACTGGCATCGGGCCACCACAGCGCCGTCGGGCGCACGGTTCCCGGAGGTCCCATGAAGGGCGTTATCCTCGCCGGAGGGCTCGGGACGAGGCTCCACCCTCTCACACGCGTGACGAACAAGCACCTCCTGCCGGTCTACAACCGGCCCATGATCTTCTACCCCATCGAGTGCCTGGTCACGGCGGGTATCACGGACATCCTGCTCGTGACCGGCGGAGGCAACGCCGGAGACTTCCTCCGGCTTCTCGGCAACGGCCGCGACTTCGGTCTCAAGCACCTCAATTACACGTACCAGGAGGGGGAGGGGGGAATCGCCGACGCCCTCCGGCTCGCCGAGCACTTCGTGGATGGCGACCGCGTCTGCGTCGTCCTCGGGGACAATATCCTCGAGCGCAGTATCCGCCCCCACGTCGAGGACTTCGAGGATTCGCGGGACGGTGCGCGGATCCTCCTCAAAGAAGTCGAGGATCCCGAGCGCTTCGGCGTGGCGGAGCTCGCCGGCGACCGGGTCACGGGCATCGAGGAGAAGCCCCGCGCCCCCCGGAGCCGCTTCGCCGTGACGGGCATCTATCTCTTCGATCACCGGGTCTTCGACTTCATCGGTGATCTCAGGCCCTCGGCGCGGGGCGAGCTCGAGATCACGGACGTCAACAACGCCTACATCGCCGCGGGGCTCATGTCCTACCGCGTGCTCGAGGGCTGGTGGACCGACGCGGGCACCTTCGAGTCGCTGCACCGCGCCGGAGTCCTCGTGCGCGAGGGCGGGGCCAACAGGCCCTGACGCCCCCGCGAGACGAGGAACCATGGACGGCGAGGCGAGGATCCTCGTGGCCGGCGCCCGCGGGATGCTGGGACGGCGGCTCCTCGAGACGCTTCCTGCGCTCGGTCGCGTCGTCGCCTCGACGCGGCGCGGGGGCGACGGTACCGTGGCCATGGACATCGAGGACGTCGATTCCGTCCTGGCTGCGGTGCGGTCGGTGCGCCCCACGGTCATCGTCAACGCCGCGGCCTACACGGCCGTGGACCGGGCCGAATCGGAGCCTCTGGCTGCCTTCCGCGCCAACGGCCTCGGGCCGCGGAATCTTGCCGTGGCCGCCCTCGAGGCGGATGCCGAGCTGCTCCACGTTTCCACGGATTTCGTCTTCGACGGCGCACACAGCGAGCCGTGGATCGAGTCCGACCCGCGCAACCCCCTCTCCGTCTACGGGCGAAGCAAGGTCATGGGGGAGGACGCGGTCATGGGGATCGCCCCGCGCTGGTACGTCGTGCGGACGCAGTGGCTCTACGGCGAGGGCGGGCGCAACTTCGTGGACACGATCCTCCGTCTGGCGGCGGAGGGCAGGCCGCTGCGCGTCGTGGCGGATCAGACGGGCGCGCCGACGGCGGCCGCAGACGTCGCGCAGGCCATCGCCCGGCTCCTCGGACGGCGCGTCTACGGTCTCTACCACGCGGCCAACACCGGGAGCGCGACCTGGCACGACCTCGCTCGCCGTGCCCTCGACCTGACCGGCCGGCGCGCGGTCCCCGTGGCGCCGATCTCCACCGCCGAGTATCCCGCGCCCGCGAGGCGTCCGGCCTTCTCCGTGCTGCGGAATCTCGCCTTCGAGCTCCTCTTTTCCGATAACATGAGACCCTGGGACGCGGCCTTGGCCGGGTACCTGGCCGGCCGGCGGCCCGATTCGCCGTCGGGCGGGGCGTGACGGGACCACCCGGCGCCCGCCGCGTCCGCCAGGCGCCGGAGACCCCACGTGTCGAACTTCCGAACCCTCCTCGTGACCGGAGGCGCGGGCTTCATCGGGAGCCACTTCGTCCGGCGCTGGCTCCGCGAGCGGCCGGACGGCCGGGTCATCGACGTCGACCTCCTCACCTACGCGGGCCACCTCGCCAACCTCGAGGAGGTGCTGCGGGACCCGCGGCACGTCTTCATCCGGGCCGACATCGCCGATGGCGCAGCCCTGGCCCGTTCCCTGCCGGAGACTCCGGACGCCATCGTCCACTTCGCGGCGGAGAGCCACGTGGACCGCTCCATCGAGGATCCCTCCGCGTTCCTCACGACGAACGTCGTCGGAACCCAGAGACTCATCGATCTCGCGCGGAAGCTCGGCGTCCGGCGTTTCGTGCACGTCTCCACCGACGAGGTCTACGGATCCCTCGGACCCTCGGGGAAGTTCACGGAGTCCTCTCCGCTGTCCCCCAACTCCCCCTACGCGGCCAGCAAGGCAGCCTCGGACCTCCTCGTGCGGGCGGCGTATCACACGCACGGACTCCCGGGCGTCATCACGCGCTGTTCGAACAACTACGGGCCGAACCAGTTTCCCGAGAAGCTCATCCCCCTCATGATCGCCAACGCCCTCGAAGACCGGCCACTCCCCGTCTACGGCGACGGAGGCAACGTCCGGGACTGGATCCACGTGGAGGATCACTGCGAGGCCCTCATGGCCGTCCTCGAGCGGGGCCGTCCCGGCGCGGTCTACAACATCGGCGGCGGGAACGAACGGACGAACCTCGAGGTCGTCCGCCTCATCCTCGCGGCCCTCGGGAAGCCCGAGTCCCTGATCCGCTTCGTGGCGGACCGTCCGGGGCACGACCGTCGGTACGCCATCGACGACACCCTCGTCCGGTCGGAGCTCGGCGTCGAGCCGGCCGTTCCCTTCGCCGCCGGCATCGCCGCCACCATCGCGTGGTACCGCGGCCATCGCTCCTGGCTCGACGAGATCCGGTCCGGCGCCTACCGCGACTACTACGAGCGCATGTACGGCGCCCGGCCCGACGCGGCGTCCCGCCCGTGCTGATCTCCGTCATCGTCCCCGTCTTCAACGAGGAAGGCACGGTCGCCGAGATCCTCCGGCGCGTGCGGGCCACGGGACTTCCCCTCGACATCATCGTGGTGGACGACGCGTCGACGGATCGGAGCTTCCACGTGGCCGCCGGCCTCCGGGGCGACGATCTCCGGGTCCTCCGGCACGATCGGAATCTCGGCAAGGGCGCGGCCGTGCGCACGGGACTCGCGGCGGCCCGGGGCGACATCCTCCTCATCCAGGATGCCGATCTCGAATACGATCCCGCGGACTTCCCAAAGCTCGTCGCCCCCCTTCTCGCGGGGCGGGCCGATGTCGTCTTCGGTTCGCGCTTCATGGGGCGCCGGCCCCCGGGCCCGCTCCTGCACTACCTCGGAAACCGCGTCCTCACGCTGGCGGCCAACCGCATCTGCGGGCTCGCGCTCACGGACATGGAGACCTGCTACAAGGCCTTCACGCGACGGGTCGCGGACATCCTCCGGCTCACCGCGGACGGATTTGGCATCGATCCGGAGTTCACGGCGAAGGTGGCCCGCATGGGCTGTCGGATCGTCGAGGTTCCCGTATCCTACAGGGGTCGCAAGACGTCCGAGGGCAAGAAGATAAGGATGAAAGACGGCCTCGTGGTCGTGGCGGCGCTCCTCAGGCACCGCCTTCGCGGTCGCGTGGCGTCGCTTCCTCCCTCCGAGAGCGATGCGGCGGCGGAACGTCGCAAACCCCTGCCCCGCGCGGGCGAAGCTTCTCAAGATCCGGAAGTGGGGAGGTCGATCTTGGAGGCGTCGGAACCCTGAAGGGTTGGCGGGCTCCTCGGCCTTGCGCTAAAGTGGGCACCGCCGGAAGACCCCGGGAATTCCGGTCTTAGCAGCGGGAATAGGGGCCTCGGCGCGGGGTGTTCGCGATCCCTGCGCCGCGGGCTGCCGCCGCGGGCTCCGAGGAGGCGAGAGCCTCCGGGAACCGGCGGTGCGGCAGGGTTCAAGAGGAGCTTCACCGCCGTGAAGACGTGGTGCCGAGCCGGCGTGCTCTTGGTCATCGCCGCGGCTCTCCAGGGCTGCCGCAGCGCCGGACCCATCTCCTCCTTCGACGACCTCGGCCCCGACGCCAACACGAAGGGCTTCGGCCGGCTCTATCCCCAGAATCCGGAGGAGCAGGAGTTCGTCGTCGGCCCCGGCGACTCCATCGCGGTGAGCGTCGAGCAGGAGCCGACCCTCTCCGTGCAGCAGGTCGTCAGGCCCGACGGGAAGATCACGCTCCCGGATCCGGAGATCCCCGACATCCTGGTGGGGGGGCTCACGCCGCGCCAGATCGCGGACAAGATCACGCTCATGCTGGCCACGATCCTCACGGAGGCCTCCGTGACGGTCCGGGCCGTCCAGATCGCGAGCAAGAAGATCTTCCTCGTCTCGCAGGGCCAGCTCGGAGAGAACCTCGTCGCCACCCGGCCGTTCCTCGGGGACACGACGCTCTTCGACGTCATCGCCTCCCTCGGGGGCACGGGGCCCTTCGGGGATGACTGCCACGTAAAGGTCATCCGGGGCGACCCGCGGCATCCGCGGGTCTACACGATCAACGTCCGGGAGATGTTCATGCTGGGGTTCACCGGGGGCAATATCCAGATGCGGCCCGACGACATCGTCTACGTGCCGCCGAGCCTCTACGGCCAGTTCGCCCAGATCATGAAGCGCATCTCCGTGCCCCTCGAGGGCTTCTTCCAGATCTCGCGCGGGATCTCCGCCTACGAGCGGACGAAACGCATCATCGAGGGCGACAACTTCGGGGTGGGCTACGGCTTCTACTGAGCCTGCCCCGGGCACGTGGTGACGGATTCGAGGTGAGCATGGCCGAAGGGACGCTGACCGGCGGGGCGACGCGGGAGCAGGGGCTCAGAGGCGTCGGTGGTCCGCCCATGCCGGGGATGGCAGGGGCCGGATTCGGCGACTACCTCGGCATCTTCCGCCGCCGCAAGTGGTGGATGCTCCTCCCTCTCATCGTCTGCGTCCTTCTCGGCGGGGCGATCTGCGTTTTCGTGCCCCCGCGCTACCAGGCGACGACCCGCGTCAAGGTCATCGATCGCGCCGTCTCCGGCGCCCTGACCACGGATCTCACGATCCAGATCCCCCACAAGGACAAGCTCGTCCCGATGAACGAGGAGATCAAGCGCCGGAGCTTCATCCTCCCGATCATCCAGGACCTCCGCATGTCCGAAGGCATGCCTGACCGGACCGAGGCCGAGGTCTCGGCGCTCATCGACCGGATCAAGGACAACCTCGAGGTGAACCTCGTCCCGCGCAAGTCGGGCGACGATTTCTTCAGGATCCGCTACACGGGTCGCGACCCCGAGAAGGTGGCGCGCTTCGTCAACGCCGTCCGGGAGAAGTACGAGAGCGAGTTCCAGCAATCCTGGGCGGATGACGCCCGCTCCGTGTACGAGGAGCTCAAGAAACGCCGCCGGGCTGCCCAGCAGGCCCGCGAGAAGGCGGCCCAGGATCTCCAGACGTTCCGCAAGGAGAACGCCCTCGATCGGGTGTCCGGCGACAAGGGGATCCGGGACGAGTTGCGTTCCCTCGAGATCCGCCTCCCGCAGATCCGCATCCTCATCGACGCCAGGCTGCGGGCGAAGACCGCCCTCGTGGACCGCCGGAGCGGCCTCGACCCCCGCTCCGTGAGCGCGGGTGCGAAGAAGCCCAATCCCGTCTACAGGGACCTCCAGCTCCAGCTCGTGGAGGCGGAGCGCGCCCTTGCGACGACGACCTGGCGGCCGACGACCGCGCGCTATCGCCGGATGCGCGACGTCGTGAAACTCCTTTCCGAGAAGCTGGCCCGGACGCCGGAGTTCCTCGAGGAGGACGCGGTCACCGTCGTCAACGAGGAGTTCGGCCGGCTCCAGACGGCGATCGAGGAGCTCGATCGCGAGATCGACGTCCTCGAGAGCGAACGGACCTATACCGAGCGCCGCGTTCCGGAACTGCGCGCCGTGACGGACCGCCTCCCCGCCCTCGAGACGATCGAGTCGGAGAAGCGGAGCGAACTGGACGCGACGCAGGTCGAGTTCGACAGGTGGTCCCGGGCCCTCGCGCGCGCCGAGGCCACATGGGTCTTCCTGCGCAGTGCCCGCGGCAATCTGTTCGTCACCCTCGAGGATGCGCGCCCGGACCGCCGGCCCGTGTTTCCGAAGCTCTGGATGTTCCTCTCGATCAGCGCCGTGGCCGGCCTCGCCCTGGGACTCGGCCTCGCCCTCATCAAGGAATTCACGTCGGCGACCTTCAGCACCATCGACCAGGTCAAGGTCCTCGGACCGCCGCTGCTCGGAGAAATCACCCCGCTCCTCACCGCCCGCGAACGCGGGAGGCAGGCCCGGTCGCGGGGCCTTTTCTGGGCCGTCATCATCGCCCTCCTGCTCGCGGCGGCGGCTGTCCACTGGGCATGGTTCGACGAGTCCATGCGGGACCGGCTCCCGGCGGTGATCCGGAAGGCCATGGACCGCCTCTGGGGGGGCTGACCGGACGTGTACGAGACCTTCTTCAGTTTCGAACGGCCGCCCTTCAGCAACACGCCGGACTCGCGCTTCTTCTTCCCGAGCGAGCGTCACCGGGAGGCGCTGGCCCAGCTCCGCTGGCTCGTGGAGGGGCGCAAGGGGTTCGCCGTCCTCACGGGCGCGATCGGATCGGGGAAGACGACTCTCATCCGCACGCTGCTGCGGGAAATCGACGCCCGGACGGCGGTCGCGTGCGTGACGAACAGCCGCCTCACGGGCGTCCAGCTCCTCTTCACCGTGGCGCGGGAGTACGGACTCGCGCCTGAGACCGTGACGACGGGCCGTGTGGGCCTTCTCGAGGCCATCCACCGCTTCCTCATCGCCTGCCTCTCGGAGGACCGGCGGGTCCTTCTCATCGTCGATGAAGGACAGGATCTGCCCCTCTCGACCCTCGAGGAGATCCGGCTCATCTCGAACCTCGAGACGGACACGGAGAAGCTCATCCAGATCCTGCTCGTGGGACAGCCCGAACTCGATGCGAGCATCGATCACCCGAGCCTGCGGCAGCTCCGGCAGCGCATCGCGCTCCGTTTCCATCTCACGGCTCTCGAGGAGAAGGACTCGACGGCGTACATCGAGCACCGGCTCCGTCTCGCCGGACCCGCTCACACGGCGCGGTTCACGGGGCGGGCGCTTTCGCTCATCCATCGCTATGCGCGCGGGATCCCGAGACTCATCAATCTCGCGGCGGACCGGGCGCTCCTCCTCGGCTTCACCCGGGAGGAGCGGAAGATCGCAGCGCGGACCGTCATCGACGCGATCCGCGAGGTGGAAGGGTCGGGCTGGACTCCGGCGGTCGCGGCGGCGGCCGCGGCAGAGGAGGCGGCGGCCGGCGGGCCGCGTCGGGCGCGCATCCGGCTTCCCTTCTTCATGAACCGGGCGAGGTGAGAGGACCTGATCCATGGGCAACATGTTCGACGCGATGCGCAGGGCCGAGGAGGAGCGGGAGCGGCGCCGCCGGGAGGAGGAAGAGGAGCGGCGGCGGAGCACCGCCGGCGGCGCCGGATCCGGGACTCCGCAGGACGACGACGGCCCGCCGGAACCGGTCCGAGAGCCCGAGCGCCGTCCCCGCGCCGCGCGGCGCGAGGTGCCGCGCGGCGTCGATGAGCGTGTCGTGGCGGCGCGGAGGCCGGAAGGGGCCGGCGCGGAACGCTTCCGGGCCGTGCGCAACAACCTGCTCTCCGTTCTGACGCCGCCGTGGTCCCTGGCCCTGGCGAGTTCGGAAGAGGGGGAGGACAGCGCCGTGGTGGCGGCCAACCTGGCGGTCGTGCTGGGGGAGGCTGACCGCGGCCGCGTGCTCCTCGTGGACGCCGATTTCCGGACCCGCGGCGTCGAGGCGCTTCTCGGCGTCTCCGGTCCGCCGGGGCTTGCGGAGGTGCTCGAGACGGGCATGAACCCGTCCGAGGCGGTGCGCGCGACAGCCATGACGGGGCTCGACGTCCTTCCCCGGGGCCGGGACGTGTCCAATCCCGGCGCGCTCCTCTATCACGCGCGCATCGACGAGCTCATGAAGCGCCTGCATGGCACCTGGAGCATCGTGCTCGTGAACCTGCCGCCCGTGATCGCCTGGGCCGATGCGGGCATCGTGGGACGCGCTCTCACCGGCGCCGTGCTCGTGGTGGGGATGGAAGGCGTCGAGCGGAAGACGGCCGAGAAGGCGATCGAGAGCCTCGACAACGCGGGCGTCCGGGTCGTCGGCACGGTCGCGACGAACTCGCGCAGGGCGGCGCGGCTCTGACGCGTCGCGCGACGCGGACGGGGGCGGTCGCCGAGGAGCGGGCGTGAACGTTCTCTTCCTCTGCCACCGGATCCCGTACCCCCCGGACAAGGGGGACAAGATCCGCTCCTTCCATATCCTCCGCCACCTCGCGGGCCGGCACGACGTCTCCCTCCTGTGCTTCGCCGACGATCCGGCGGACCTGGCCCACGAAGGCGCCCTCGCGGCCCTGTGCCGAACCGTGGACGTGCTGCCGGTCCGCAGGGCGGCGGCCGCGGCGCGGGCCGCCATGGCCTTCGTCACGGGGCGGCCTGCGAGCTTCGCGCCCATGAGCGGGCGCCGCATCGTCACGCGACTGCGGGCGCGTCTCGCCGAGCGGCGTTACGACCTCGCCTACGTCTTCTCGTCGGCCATGGCTCCGCTGGCCGAGTCCCTGCCCCCCATGGCGCGGATCATGGATCTCGTCGACGTGGATTCGGAGAAGTTCGTCGACTACGCGCGAGTGAAGGGCGGTCTGCCGGCGGCGATCCTGCGGCTCGAAGCGGGGCGCGTGCGGAGCGCGGAGCGCCGGGCGCTCCGGAGCTTCGACCGGACCTTCGTCTGCACGGAACGTGAGCTCCGTCTCCTCCGGTCCGTTGCGGGGCCGGGTCCGGCGGAGGTTCTCCGGAACGGCGTCGAGCTGCCACCGGACATTCCGTCGGCGGCGGAGCGCACCGGAGAAACCGTGATCTTCGTCGGCTCTATGGACTACGGAGCCAACGTGGATGCCGCCGTCTTCGCGGCCCGGGAGATCATGCCCCGGGTGCGCGAGGCGAGACCCGCCGCGACATTCCAGATCGTCGGGCGACGCCCGGCCGTGGCCGTGCGGCGCCTCGCGGAGCTCCCCGGGATCTCCGTCGAGGGGGCGGTTCCCTCCACCGGCGCCTTCCTGGCACGTGCGTCCGTGGCCCTCCTGCCCCTGCGCGTGGCGCGTGGTGTGGCCAACAAGGCTCTCGAGGCCATGGCGCACGGCGTCCCCGTCGTCGCGAGCCCTGCCGTGGCGGAGTCTCTCGGCGCGACTCCGGGCGTCCACCTCGAAACGGCGTCGACGCCCGGGGAGTACGCCGCGGCCGTCGCGCGGTTCCTCGGGGATCCCGTGGCGCGGACGGCGGTGTCCCGGGCAGCCCGGTCCTTCGTCGCGACGGAGTACAACTGGGAGAGTAGCTTCCGCCATCTCGACCGCGTCATCGCCGAGGTCGTGCCAGGAGCCGCCCCGCGGATCCCGGAGACGGCGTCGTGACGGGCGGGGGCGGAGCGCGCCTCAGCCGGGCTGCGCTCTGGCTCTCGGTCTCGCGGACGATCACGGCCCTCGCCATGCTCATGGGCGTGCGCGCCATCCTGGTCCGGACCTTCGACGAGGCGGACTTCGGGCGGTTCCAGAAGATCATGCTCCTCACGGGGCTCCTGCCCCTCGTTCTCATGGCGGGCGTGCCGAAGGGCATCTACTACTTCATGTCCCTCGTGCCGGACCGCCGCCGTTTCCTCGTGACCGCGTTGCTCCTCCTCGCCGGTCTCGGCGTCGCGGGGGGCGCCGCAGTCGTCGTCCTGGCGCCCGGGCTTGCCGTGCGCGCGGACCGCAATCCCTATCTCGCCGCCCACGCGGCGATCATCGGCGGACATGTGGCGCTGCAGGTCCTCTGGCAGTTCGCCGATCCCTTCCTCATCACGACCGGGCGCACGCGGATCCTCTGCATCCTCATCGGGGCGTCGGGAGCGGCGGGGATCGCCGGCGTCGCCGCGGGGGCGATAGCGGGAACCGTGGGCGCGGTGCTCACGGGACTCCTCGCGACCTACGCGCTCCAGGTCGCCGCGCTCCTCTGGCTCCTCGCGCGCACGCCGCGGGACGATGTCCCACCGACGCCGCACTTCCGAACGCTCATCACGTACATTTTGCCCATCGCCGCCACGGGACTCGTGGTGGTCCTCGGTCGCAACGCGGACAAGCTCATCGGCGTCGAACTGTTCCCGGCGGAGGCTTACGCCGTCTACTCGGTCGGCGCCATGGAGCTTCCCTTCGTCGCTTCCGTGGTCTACGGGGCCTTCAGCGTCCTCATGCCCCGCTGGGTCCGGTTCCTCGCGGGCGGGAACACGGCGGAGTTCCTCGAGTCCTGGCGCGAGTGCACGCGAAAGCTCGCCCTTGCGGTGACCCCGCTCTTCTTCGGCTTCGCGGTGTTCGCCGGGGAGTTCATCGCCTGGCTCAACACGGAACGCATGGCTGCTGCCACGCCCATCTTCCGCCTCTACCTCCTGCTCCTGCCGATCCGCATCCTCGGACTCGACGTCGTCCTCCAGTCCATGAACCGCAATCGGGACGTCCTCGCCGGCGTCGTTCTCGGCACCGTGGCGAGTTTCACGCTCTCGATCCTTCTCTTCACTCTGACGGGCCGCATGGTGTTTGCGGCCGCGGGGGCCGTGGTGGCGGCGTGGATGTTCGAGTTCGGATGGCTGGCCTGGCGCGTACGCCGGGCCTCGGGTATCGGCTGGAGGGAGATGGTCCCCGGGGCGTCGCTCGCCCGGATTCTCGCCGCCGGCGTTCTCGCCTCGGGACCGGCGGCGCTGGTCCTTCTGCCGGGGCTTCCGCGGCTCGTCACGATGCTCGCCGGAGGGGCGATCTACGTTGCCGTGTACGGCTGCCTTCTGCGCGTCTTCGGAGCCCTCACACAGGACGATCTCGCCCTGGCCCGGAGCCTCCTTCCGGCGGCGCGGAGGGCGGGATGATGCCTCCGATCCGCGTGGCTCACGTCGTGTGGTCGTTCGACACCGGCGGTCTCCAGAACGGCATCGTCAACATCGCCAACGGGTCGGACCCGGAGCGGGTCCGCCACGTCGTGGTCTCTCTGACGGACCGCCTCGGACTGGCGGACCGTCTGGTCGCGGCGGAGGTGCTGGGCCTCTCGATCCGGGAGGGCGCGCGGGTGGATGCCCGGGGGGCCGTCGCCGAGGCGCTCCGGAGGGTCGATCCGGACATCGTCCATACACGGAACTGGGGCGCGCTCTGCGACGGGGTCCGGGGGGCACGGAGAGCCGGTGTGCGCCGGCTCATCCACGGCTTCCACGGTCGGGACCTCGGAAACGCCCGACGGGAGAAGCTCAGGCGACGCATCGCGGGGCGACTCCTCCTCGCCGGCGTCGACCGCATCGTCACGCTGACGCCGTCGATGGCCCGCGAGTTCGCCCGGGATTTCTTCCTCCGCCGGGGCCGGATCGACGTGATCCCCAATGGCGCCGATCTCGGGAGATTCGCGCAAGGTGTTCCCCTCGAAGAGCTTCGGTCTCCCTTCACCGTTCTCTTCATCGGGCGCCTCGATCCGGTCAAGAACCTCGGGTTGCTTCTCCGAAGCTTCAGGGAGATGCCGGGGCGGAAACCTGAACACCGCCTCGTCATCGCAGGAGACGGCCCGGAGCGCGAGAAGCTCTCCGGTCTCGTCCGCGAACTCGGCTTGCAGGGCTCGGCGATGATCCTCGGAGAACGGCGGGACACTCCGGACCTCCTGGCCAGCGCGGACGTGTACGTCCAGCCGTCCCTCTACGAGGGCATGTCGAACACGCTCGTCGAGGCCATGGCCGCGGCGCGCCCCGTCGTGGCCACGGACGTGGGCGGCAACGCGGACGTCATGGGGCCGGAGCTCGCGGAGTGGCTGGTGTCGCCGGATGACGCCGCCGCCCTGGCGGGGCGGCTCGGGCGTCTCCTGGCGGATGCGCATCTCCGGGAGTCCGCCGGCGCCGCGGGGCGCCGGCGGGCGGAGTCCGAGTTCGCGCTGCCGGTCATGGTCGAGCGCTATACTCGCCTCTACGAGACGACTGTCGAAGGGTCGCGCAGGGAACGCTGATGGTCTTCAGTCTCCGCCTCGCGGTCATGATGGTCTACGTGCCGGTGGCCATCGGCATCGGTCTCTGGCGCCCCTTCTGGGGCCTCGTCATGCTCATGGCCATGTACTACTTCCGGCCGAGCATCTGGGGGCAGCCGACCTGGTGGGCGCCCGTCGAGTGGATCACGATCGCCGTGATCATCGGCTGGCTCCTCCGGGAGCGGAACTTCCGCTTCAGCCTGCACGCGGCGCTGGGGATCCTCCTCCTCCTGGCCATGGTCCTCTCGAGCCTCTTCGCCGTGGACAGTCCCGATCTGTCCTTCGACGCGACGGTCACGGTCATGAAGCTCGTCGTGTACCTCGTCCTCTTCCTGAACCTCGTTCGGACCGCGAAGGAGGTGAACGCCTTCCTCTGGATGAACGTCATCGGGATGCTCTGGAACGTGAAGACGGTGCTCGTCATCGGCTTCTTCGGAGGCGGCCTCACGAGCGACACGCGCGTGGACGTGCCCGTGGGGCAGGGCGGAGGCGCCAACTACCTCGCCATGATCTTCGTGATGGGGCTCCCGCTCTTCTACTTCAAGTTTCTGAACGGCACCCGGCGGGAGCGCCTCCTGTCGCTTCTCTTCACTCCGGCCTGGCTCCTTTGCGTCGTCGTGACGGGCTCCCGAGGCGGATTCCTCGCCCTCGTCATCGTCGCGCTCTATCTCGTACTCCTCTCGAACCGGAAAGTGCTCGGCTTCCTGACCATCGTCGCCATCATGGGGTTCTTCCTCGCCGTGGTTCCCGAGGAGAAGCTCCAGCGCTTCACCTCGACCCTTACGGCGGCGGCGGGACGGGGAGGCGATTCCGAGGCCGCCGGCGAGGATCTCGGGTTCGCGGCGGAGAGTCGCGTTCTCCTCTGGAAGGCTGGGCTCCAGATGTTCCGGGAGTACCCCATCGCCGGTATCGGGCACGACAACTTCCAGTGGGTCTCTCCCCAGTACACGGGTTTCTACCTCGGCGACACGCCGCAGCCCTATCAACCCGGCGTGCGGCTTCCGGGGTTCGTCGCCCACAGCACGTGGGTCCAGACGCTGGCGGAGGGAGGGCTCATCGCGGCCGTCCCGTTCTTCAGCATGTTCCTGGCGGCCTTCGTGCTGCTCCGGCGCATCCGCGCGCTGCCCCTGCCGCCGGAGAGTCGGCGCCGGGCTCTGGTCCAGAGCCGCATCATCGAGGGCGCGCTCCTCGCCTTCGTGGTTTGCTCGACGTTCGGAAGCCACATCAAGATCGACCCGCTCTGGTGGTACTTCGGGGTCATCGGCGCGCTCTATGGGATGGTGCGACTCGAATCGGGCGCCTTCGTCCGGGAGCAGCGGGCGTCGGCGCGCCTCGTGAGGGCGTCCCGGCGCCCGGCGGCCCTGCCGGCGGCGGAAAGCTGATTCCCCGAGCATGTGCGGCATCGCGGGGATCGTCGCTGAATCCGCCGCCACCCCGGCGGACGAGGCCGACGTGGGGCGCATGCTCGAGGCGCTCCGCCACCGGGCGCCGGACGGTTCGCACACGCACCGCGCGGGGCGGACGGTCCTCGGGCACGGGCGGCTCGCCATCATCGACCTCGTGACGGGCGACCAGCCCGTCTTCAACGAGGACGGCTCCGTTGCCGTGGTCTTGAACGGCGAGATCTACAACTACGTGGAACTCCGGCGGGACCTCGAGGCCCGCGGCCACCGGTTCAGCACGCGCTCCGACACGGAGGTCATCGTCCACCTCTGGGAGGATCGGGGCGAGCGCTTCGTGGAATCGCTCCGCGGGATGTTCGCCATCGCTCTGCACGACCGCAGGTCGGACACGCTGGTCCTCGTCCGGGACCGGCTCGGGAAGAAGCCCGTCCACTTCGCTGAGCTTCCAGGGCGTTTCGCTTTTGCATCGGAGTTGAAGGCGTTGCTCGTCCTCCCGGAGATGCCGCGGACTCCGGACCCGGAGGCCGTGGACGACTTCTTCACGTGGCAGTACGTCCCGGCGCCGCGGACGATCTTCGCGGCCGCCCGCAAGCTCGCCGCCGGACACATGCTCATCCGGAAAGGGGGAGCGCACCGGGTCGTCGAGTACTGGGACGCGCCGCTGGCGACGGCGGCCGCTGGCGACGGGGAAACGATCCTCGACGGACTCGAAGACGAGATCCGGGAGGCCGTGCGCCTTCGCCTCCGGTCGGACGTCCCCCTGGGAGCCTTCCTGTCGGGCGGGATCGACTCGAATCTCGTCGTCGCCCACGCGGCGAAGCTCGCGGAGGGCCCGCTCCGGACGACGACCATCGCGTTCCGGGGAGCGGAGTCCGAGGCGGGGCTCGCGGCCCTGACGGCACGGCGCTACGGCACGGATCACGAGGTCATCGCCGTGGACGCCGAAGCCGCCGCGGTCTTCGAGCGCGTGACCTCGATCCTCGACGAGCCGCTCGGCGATTCGTCGACGATCCCGACGTGGATCGTGTCGCGGGAGGCCCGGCGGCGGGTGACGGTGGCGCTCTCCGGCGACGGCGGCGACGAGGGCTTCGGCGGCTACGCCTGGCGTTACTGGCAGAACCAGGCCCTCGACAGGGTGCGGCGCCGACTGCCACCGTCCCTCCGCCGAGGGCTGTTCGGGGGCCTCGCGCGCGTCTGGCCGAAGGGCGACCGCTGGCCGAAGCCCCTCCGGCTCAAGTGGGGGCTTCAGAACCTCGCCGTGAGCGCCGAGGATGCCTACGGCCTCGACATGTCGATCCTGCGTCCCGACCTGAAGCGCCGCCTCTACACCCCGGACTTCGCCCGTCGCCTCTCCGGGCGGCACGCGTTCGAGTCCATGAGAACGTGGTTCCAGCGTGCCGCGGGACGGGATCTGCTCGCACGGCTCATGTACGTGGATCTCAAGACCTACCTTGCGGACGGTGTCAACGCGAAGGTGGACCGCATGAGCATGGCGCACGCCCTCGAGGTGCGCGCACCCCTTCTCGATCACCGGGTCGTCGAGGCGGGTGCTCGGATTCCCGCGGTCCTCCGGATGGAGGGACGCACGGGGAAGATCCCGCTCCGGCGGCTCGCGGCCCGGGTCGTGGACCCGGAAGTCGTGACCGCAGCCAAGGCGGGATTCGCGCCTCCCATCGCCTCCTGGCTTCGCCGCGAGCTGCGCCCTCTCGTCGAGGATCTCGTCGCAGGGCCCCTCGACGGGCTCGCGCCCTGGCTCCGTCCGGAATCGGTGCGGCGCATCGCGGCCGAGCACATGAGCGGGCGGCGGGACCACGCGCGCCCGCTCTGGCTCTTCCTCGTGTTCGAGACGTGGTTCCGAAGGTTCGGCCGATGAGACCGCGGAGCACTCGCCGGCGGGTCCTCCCGTGACTCCTTCCGCCCCGGTACCGGCGCCGGTCCGCGTCCTCTCGATCACTCCCGTCTGGCCTTCCGTCGCCGCCCCCGAGCAGGGCGCCTTCGTGAGGGAGCGACTCCGGAGGATCGGCCCTCCGTTCCGGCTCCGGGTCGTCAGGGCGCGCCCGTGGTTCCCTCTGCCCGTGGCGCCGAGGAGCCGCGGCCCGAGGTGTCTCGTCGAGCTTCCGGACGGGGAGCCTCCGGTCGTCGATCTCCGCTTTCTTTCGGTCCCTCGCGTCCTCAAGGGCCTTGACGGGTGCCTCCTCCACCGCGCGCTCGAGGCGGCCTTGCCGCGGCTCGCGGCCGGAGGCGGGCCGGATCTGGTGGACGGCCACTTCGCGTACCCCACCGGCTTCGCGGGGGTACGCCTCGCCCGGCGCCTCGGCGTGCCGTCCCTCGTCACCCTCCGGGGAACCATCGTGCCCTATGCGCGGGATCCGGCCCGCCGCCGCCGCATCGTGGAGGCGCTGCAGGGCGCGACCCGGATCATCGCCGTGGCGTCGTTCCTCGCGGACGTTGCTGTCTCCCTTGGCGCGGACCGGCAGCGCATCCGGGTGATCCCGAATGGCGTCGACGCGGACCGGTTCCGGCCGGGCGACCGCGGGGAGGCCCGGGGGCGCACGAGGCTGCCTTCGGACCGCCGGATCCTGCTCACGGTGGGCGGTCTCGTCGAGCGCAAGGGCGCGCATCGGGTCGTCGAGGTGCTCCCGGAACTTGCCCGCGCGTTTCCGGATCTCCTCTACGTCGTCGTCGGGGGCGGGGGAGCGGAGGGGAACTTCGAGGGGGCGCTCCGGCGCCGGATCCGGGAGCTCGACGTGGAGGACCGGGTGCGGCTCGCGGGGTCCGTGGCGCCTGCGGAACTGCCCGACTGGTATCGGGCGGCGGACGCCTTCGTGCTGGCGACGAGCAACGAAGGCTGGGCCAACGCGCTCCAGGAAGCCCTGGCCGCCGGACTGCCCGTCGTGACGACGGACGTGGGCGGAAACCGCGAGGTTGTACCCCCCGGGTCGGGAGGGTACGTTGTGCCCTTCGGCGATTCCCGCGCTCTCAGGGACGCCCTCGCCGAGGCTCTGTCCGGGGCCGCCGACCGCCGGGCCATCGCGGCCTTCGGCGGCCGTCGTTCGTGGGATGCCGTGGCACGGGAGGTCGAGGCCGTCATGAGGGAGGCCCTGGACGTTGGACAGCGATGACCGCCGGACGCGCCGCTGCCTCGGCCTCGTGCTCGCCCTCGCCTTTCTCGTCCGCATCGCGGGGATCTTCGGCCAGGGCTACCCGCACAGCTTCTATCCCGACGAGGAGAACAACGTCCGCCGGGCTCTCTACTTCGGAGCCGCGGGGACGCTGAATCCCGGCTGGTTCAACAAGCCGGCCCTCACCTACTACATCCTCTTCGCGGAATACGGCGCCTACTACGCCGTCGGCCGGCTCGCCGGGATCTTCGCGTCCCCCGACGACTTTGCCCTGCACTACGTGGCCGATCCAGGCCCGTTCTACCTCATCGGGCGGCTCAACCAGGTTCTCTTCGGCGTGGCGACGGTCTGGCTCACGTTCCGCCTCGGCCGGCGGCTCCATTCGCCGGGAGCGGGCCTCGTCTCGGGTCTTGCCCTGGCGCTCTGCATGGGGGGCGTCAGCTCCGCCCAGGTCGTGAAGGAGGATCTTCCCACGGTCTTCTTCACGCTCCTCGCGGCGGAGAGCCTCTTCTCCGTCCTCCACCGCGGATTCCGGCGGGACTACGCTCTCTCGGGTTTCTGGGCCGGCCTCGGGATGGCGTCCAAGTACTACTCCGTGGCCCTCCTCCTGCCCTATGCCGTGGCGCACTTCCTCCGGGGACGCGACGTGCGCGAGCGGACCGGAGGGCGCTCGCTGCTCCACCTGTGGTTCTACGCCGGATTCCTGCTCTTCATCGCGGGGTTCTTCCTCGGTTCCCCCTACAACTTCCTCGACGACCAGTGGTGGGAGCGGAATCTGCGCCCCCAGCTTCGCTTCGTCTGGCGGCGGCTCGGGCGGGCCTTCGGCGACTGTCTGCCGTTCCTCCAGGTCGATAACACTCACACGCTCGTGGGCTCCCAGGGGCTCCTCGTGACGCTCCGGGTCCTCCTGTCCGTGCTCGTCGGGCGTGACGGCTTCGGTCTGCCTCTCACCCTCCTCGCCGGCGCCGGTCTCGCGACGTTCGTCGTCGTGCGCCGCCGCCAGCACCTCCTGCTCGCGTTCATGGCGTTCGTCTTCCTCCTCTTCCTCAACCTCGCGAACCAGCAGTTCACGGCGCCTCGCCACCTGAGCGTGGCGTACCCCTTCTTCGCCGTCATGGCGGGCATCGGATTCGCCCGTATCGCGACGCCGATCCTCCGGCGGGGTCCCGCGGTCCTGCGCGGCGCGGGAGGAACGCTCCTCGCCGCGGCGACCCTCTTCGCGATTCCTCTGCCCGGCTTCCCGCTCCGCGAGGTCGTGGGCTTCAACGTGGATCAGCTCCGCCCCGACGTCCGCGTCGAGGCGGCCCGGTGGCTCGAGGACAACCTCCCGGAGGGTACAGCCCTCATCAACGACAACGAGATCCTGAAGCTCCGGATGACGGACGCGCGGTGGCAGTGGATTCTTGATCGGTGGGCGACCATGAGCGCGGCCGGAAACCCCAACGCCACGGAGGGACACCGGCAGTTCTTCGAGATGTCGAGACGGAGTTCGGCGACGGATCCCCGGCCGGCCTTCGACGTCCTCGTTCTCGAGAAGCCGTGGTGGGCCCGGCGCGAGACGGACGTGTCGGAGGAGCCTCTGTCGTGCGAGTTCTGGCCACGCCTGCCCCTGCCGGCGCGCGTCGCGGGCGATCTGCCGCCGGTGGAGCGCTATGCGAAGGCGAATCCCGCCCTCGCGCCTCTCCTTTCCACGGGCGGAGGGCCTTTCCGCTACCTCGTGACCGGCGAGGAGTGCTACGTGAGCTACCGGAGCGAGTTCAACCGGCGGAATCACCGGGGCTGGCACGACTTCTACGCGGACCTCGTGGGGTCGTACCGCATGATCCGCGAGTTCAACTCCGACAGGACCCTCCGAGGCCCGGTCCTCCGCATCTACGAGATCTCGACCCGGCGTCCCTGAGGCCGGGAGTCCCGGCGAACGGCGGCGTCGCGTGCGTCCGGGTGAGGGATCGTGAAGGGCGAAGGAAGCCCCCGGCGAATCCTCGGAAGCTCAGGTTCCCGTCGCGGACTGCCGAGAAGTCCGGAGGGTTTCGGATTCCGTCGGCCCCGGCTGCGTTGGGGGAGGTCTCCACCGCGATAGATCCATGGCCAACAACGGGTTGGATCGAGCCGTGTCACGATTTCGAACACGGTTGACGGGGCAGGCGTGACTAGTATACTTGAAACGACTTACGGCTAGAGCTCGACCGACTCGAAACCCATTGCCGTTGCCGTCAGCCTGCCGGGCTGGACCGTGGTGGAGGACCATGGAAAGGGCCAGAACCCTGAGATCCGAGGCGGGTCCGTCGCGGACCGACGCGATTGGCCGTGGTGGACCTCCACGCACGCCGGTGGCGCTCGTCCCGGTTCTCGGTGGCGTCGGCGGCCCTGTCCTTCCGGCGTCGGATCTCACGACCGCAGAGGAGCGGCGCGTCGAGCGCTGCGTCCTGATGAAGGGCATCCTCGACCGCGTCCTGGCCCTCGGCGGTCTCCTGGTGCTTCTGCCCCTCATGGCCGTCCTCTGCGTCGTCGTCCGCGCGACGTCGCCGGGACCGGTGTTCTTCGTGCAACGACGCGTCGGCCGGAACGGGCGGGCTTTCGGCATCCTGAAGCTCCGGACCATGGTGGCAGACGCGGAGCAGGCGACGGGGCCCATCTGGGCCCAGGAGAACGACCCGCGGATCACTCCCATCGGCCGGTTCCTCCGCGCCACGCACTTCGACGAGATCCCCCAGCTCATCAACGTTCTCAAGGGCGAGATGAGCCTCGTGGGCCCTAGGCCGGAGCGTCCGGTGTTCGTCGAGCAGTTCCGGCGCGAGATCCCGTTCTACGAGGAGCGCCTCACCGTCAAGCCGGGGATCACGGGTCTCGCCCAGGTGCGGCACCGGTACGACGAGACGCTGAAGGACGTGCGCCGCAAGGTCGCCTACGACCGCCTCTACATCCGGAAGATGTGCCTCCTGCTCGATCTCCGGATCATCCTGCTCACGATCGGCCGCCTCACGGGCAAGGGCGCGCGCTGAGCTTCCGTGACGCCCCCCGTCAACGTCCTCTCGTTCGACGTGGAGGACTGGTTCCAGGTCTCCGTCATGAGCCGGGGCATCGATCCGTCTGCATGGGACCGGCTGGAGCGCCGCGTCGGGCGCAACGTCGATCGGATCCTCGGAATCCTCGACGAGACCGGTCACAGGGCGACGTTCTTCATCCTCGGGTGGATCGCCGAGCGTGAGCCGGCCCTCGTCCGGCGCATCGCCGAGGCCGGCCACGAGATCGCCTCGCATGGCCATGCCCACCGGAGGATCACGGAGCAGACCCCTCAGGAGTTCCGGGAGGACGTGAGGCGCGCCCGGCGCTGTCTCGAGGACATCACGGGAGCCGGTGTGGCGGGGTACCGCGCCCCGTCGTTCTCGATCACGAGGACCACGCTCTGGGCCCTCGATGTTCTTCTCGAGGAGGGGCACTCCTGGGATTCGAGCGTGTTTCCCATCGGGCGGCCCGACTACGGCATACCGGACGCGGAGCCGGGCATCCACCGGCTGGCGACGCCGGGCGGCGCGTCCATCCTCGAGTGCCCGCCGAGCGTGGCGCCGTCGTGGATCCTCGGCCGCGGCATACCCGTGGCGGGCGGCGGCTATTTCCGCCTCCTGCCCTACGCCGTGACGCGCGCCGGCATCCGCCGGATCAACGCCCTCGGGCGTCCGGCCGTGTTCTACCTCCACCCCTGGGAGCTCGACCCCGGTCAGCCCCGGGTGCGGGGCGCCACATCCCTCCTCGGAGGTCTCCGCCACTACCTGAACCTCGGCCGGACGGAGCGCCGGCTCCGGCGCCTCCTCGCGGACTTCGAGTTCGCCCCCGTCGCCGACGTGCTGGCGGCCTTTGCCGCCGAAGCGTCCGAGCCGGCCGTTGCGAGCTCGGCCGGCGCACCACACCAGCGTGGTGCGCCACACGAGCCCGGATGATCCACGAACATCGCTCTGGCGGCTCGGCGTCAGCTCCCGGCGGTGGTGCCCCGCGCCCGCGCCGTGTGCGCGGGATCCGCGAGGGATAGAAGAGCCGCCACAGCATCACGGAAGCGGATGCCCGTCGTGGCCTCGGTGAAGGCCGAGCGCACGGCTTCGAGCGCACGGGCGTCGAACGGTCTCGCGGCGAGGAAGGCCCGCGCCGCGGCCTCCGCCTCGGCCTCGGCCCCCACGGCCACGAGGGCGCGGAGCGCGGCCTGCATGAGGCCCGTCTCCGATGTGCCGAACCGCTCGATGGCCTCCCGGGCGAGGGTGGCTGCCCGCGGCGCGTCGCCCGGAGTGCCGGCGAGCTCGGAGAGTTCGACCTCCGCGGCGAAGGGCTCGTCCCTGAGACGGTTGCGGTGGCGCGACACCTGGCGCCAGGCGTCCTTCATGCGCCCCGCTCCGAGGAAGATCCGGGCTGCGAGGATCTCCGCGTCGGGGGACGATTCGCGGACGTGGCCGAGGATCGTGATGGCGGTGCCCCACTGCTCTTCGCGAGCCAGGAGTTCGGCGAGGTCGAGGACGAAGCCCCTCGTGACGTTCGGTCGGGTGAGAGCCGCCTTGAGGAATGCGCCGAGGTCCACGGCTTCGCGGAGGGAGAGGTTGGCTTCCGCCGTGAGCAGCAGGGCGGGCTCGTCGTCCGTGTCCTGCGCCACGAGGGGTCTCAGGACGCGGAGGGCGTCGCGGCCACGACCGGCGTGGATCATGTCGCGGGCGGCCATGAAGGAGAGGACGCGGCCGGAGCCGGCGTGCATCTCGAGGATACGTTCGAGTTCGGCGGGGGCCCGCTTGCGGGTGGGGGGCCAGAGCCTCAACAGCTGATGTCGCGCGAGCCGCTCGATGGCTCCGCCTTCCCGGAGGCCGAATCCGGCCCACTCGCCGGCGGCGCCGGCCCACTCTCCGGCGAGGCAGCGGGGAACGCACGGTCGCTGGTCGAGGGTCTCGGCGATGAGGCGCCGATCGCCGGAAGCCGTTGCGGCGAGGAAGAGGATGAAGTCACGGTGTTCGGGATGGAGTCGCGGCCGGGCGCCGGCCTCGGCGAGAACCGCGGCGGCCTCGCCTCCGACGATCCGGAGCAGGAAAGCCGCCGTGGCGATGTCGCCGTCGAGCGGACGGCGCTTCGTTTCGGTCCGCGCGGCGGCGAGGGCCTTCCGCGCATCGCCATTCACGAGCGCGAGGATCACGGCGGCGAGACCGGCAGCGGCGGGCGCGTCGTTGCGCGCCGCAAGGGGGAGGGCGAGACGCTCGGCGGCTCGGAACTCCCCGGCCTCGGCGAGGATCTCCACTGCGAGGAGGCGGAGGGGGAGATCCCCCCCGTGCGCCGTTGCCGCGGCCTCCGCCCGGGAGGCGGCGCCGGCGATGTCCCCGGCGGCCCGGAGGCCTTCGAGCAGGGCTGCGAGGAGGCGTGGCCGCTCCGTCCGGTCTGCGGTTCCGATGGCGGGCTCGAACCAGGCGAGCGCCGCCTCCTTCCGGCCGAGGAGGAACTGCGCCTCGGCGCGAACCCTCGCGATGTCGGCGGGAACGGACTCCGCAGTCCTCTCGGCGTCCGCAACCGCCCGGAGCGCGCCCTCGGCGTCGTGCCGGGCGAGGAGTGTTCTGGCGGTCAGGGCCGCGAGCCTCGGGGACGCGACGCCGTCCCGCCGCGCCGCCTCGACGTTGCTCAGGGCTTCGTCGATCCGGCCGAGCTCGAGACAGCTCTCGATGACCCGCTCATGGACGAGCACGCGGTCGCCGAGAAGCCGCAGCTCGACGAGCTGTTCCGAGAGGAGGTCGTGACGGCCCCGGGCCGCGGCGCTGTCCGCGAGGAGGAGGCGGAGATCGCGGAGACCGGCGCCCG
>CAYQRN010000025.1:0-31377 GCA_964419995.1 uncultured Planctomycetia bacterium | reverse complement strand
CTGCGAGGCCCACGCCGAGGAGCAGGAGGCCGGCGGCGTCGCCGCGCCAGGCGTCCAGCGCGTCGAAATCTGTGGACTCCCGTACGAGGATGACGGCTGCCACGGCAAGGAAGGTCGCGGAGAGGCAGTGCAAGGCTCCGCAGAGAAGGGTCACGGCGACGAGGCGCCGGCGGGACCAGCGTCCGGCGAGGCGCATCGCGGCGAAGGGGATGTAGTGGTCGGGGCCGGCGAGTGTGTGGGCCACGGCCACGGAGGCCGACGCCAGGAGGAGGGATGGAAGCGCGATCCCGGGCGTCATGCGAGGCTCAGGGCGGCGGCGGCCACGTTCTCTGCGGTGAGGCCGAATTCGCGGTAGAGGGTCTCCGCGGGTGCCGAGGCGCCAAAGCGCGGCAGGGCGACGATGAGGCCCGAGTCGCCGGCGTACCTGTGGAGCCCGAAGGGGGAGGCTGCCTCGACGACGACGCGCCGCCGGAGGCCGGGGGGCAGGACCGTGCGGCGCCAGGCCTCGTCCTGCCGCTCGAAGATCTCGAAGCTCGGGAGGCTCACGACCCGGGTCCTGAGGCCGTGTTCCGAGAGGATCCGCCGCGCCTCGAGGGCGATGGCGACCTCGGATCCGGATGCGATGAGGACGGCCTCCGGGTCTCCACCCTCCGCCTCCGCGAGGACGTAGCCGCCGCGGCGGAGCCCCGTGGCCGGCGCGAGCGCCGTCCTTTCGAGGATCGGCAGGTCCTGCCGCGAGAGGACGAGCGCCGCCGGGCCGTCCGGCGTCTCGAGGACATGGCGCCACGCCTCGGCGGTCTCGGCGGCGTCGGCCGGCCGGATCACCGTGAGGCCAGGGATGGCGCGGAGCGCTGCGAGGTGCTCGACGGGCTGGTGCGTGGGGCCGTCCTCGCCGAGTCCGATGCTGTCGTGCGTGAAGATCCAGATCACGGGGAGTCGCATGAGGGCCGCCAGTCGGATGGCCGGCCGCGCGTAGTCCGAGAAGACGAGGAACGTGGAGCCGAAGGGCCGGACGCCTCCGTGGAGCGCCATCCCGTTCATGGCGCTGCCCATGCCGTGCTCCCGGATCCCGAAGTGGAAGTTCCGCCCGGCGGCGTCGTCCCGGGAGAAGTCGCCGGCGCCCTTCATGAGCGTCTTCGTCGACGGGGCGAGATCCGCGGATCCCCCGATGAGATAGGGGACCTTCGGCGCGAGGGCGTTGAGCACGACGCCGGAGGCATTGCGCGTCGCCACGGGCCGGCCGCCCGGCGCGAAGGCCGGGATTCCCGAGTCGTAGCCGGAGGCGAGAGAGAGGGTGTGGGCTTCGTCCCAGGCCGCCGCCAGGTCCGCGTGTCTTCCGCGCCACTCCCGCCAGGTCTCCGTCCATGCGGCCTCGGCCGCGGCGCCCTGCGCCGCGATGGCGGCGCCCCGCTCCCTTACGGCCTCGGGCACCCGGAACTCCTCGTCCTCGGGCCAGCCGAGGGCGCGCTTCGCGCCGCGAACTTCCTCCCTGCCGAGCGGCGCGCCGTGGGCCTCCGCCGTGCCCTCCTTCGTGGGCGCGCCGAAGGCGATGCGGCTCCGCACGATGACGAGGGTCGGGCGCGCCGTCTCGCGGATGGCGGCCGCGGCGGCCCGCGCCAGCGCGCCGAGGTCGTTCATGTCGGCCACCTTCACGATGTGCCAGCCGTAGGCCGCGAATCGCTTTCCGACGTCCTCGGAGAAGGCGAGGTCGGTGGCGCCCTCGATCGTGATTCGGTTGTCGTCCCAGAAGACGGTGAGACGGGAGAGGCCGAAATGGCCGGCGAGGGATGCGGCCTCGTGCGACACGCCCTCCATGAGATCCCCGTCGGAGGCCAGGACCCAGGTCCGATGGTCCACGACCTCGAGGTCCGGCCTGTTGAATCGCGCGGCGAGATGGCGCTCCGCGATGGCCATGCCCACGGCGTTGCCGAGGCCCTGGCCGAGGGGCCCCGTCGTGGTCTCGACCCCGGTCGTCACGAAGTTCTCGGGGTGGCCCGGCGTGCGGCTCTTCCACTGGCGGAAGGAACGGAGGTCATCGAGAGTGACGGCGTAGCCCGAGAGGTGCAGCGCGCTGTAGAGCAGCATCGATGCGTGCCCCGCGGAGAGGACGAAGCGGTCCCGGTCGGGCCAGGCGGGGTTGGCGGGACTGTGCTTCATGAGCCGGGAAAAGAGGATCCACGCGAGCGGCGCGCAGGCCATGGGGGTTCCCGGGTGCCCGGACGCGGCCTTCTCCACGGCGTCCATGGAAAGCGTGCGGATCGTGTCGATGGCGAGGCGGTCGAGGTCGGTCGTGCGCGGCGCCATGTTTCCCTCCGTTGTTCCCGTGCCGCATCTTACGGCTGCGGCGCCGGCGGGGAAGTGGAATCAGCGCCGGCAGTCAGCTCCGGCGCGGGGGCAGGAGGCGGACGACGTAGGCGCGCCGGTCATCGCCCTTGAGCCGGATGCCGCGGAGCGTCGTGACCTTCGCCGTCTTCAGATGCGCGCCGTAGATGTCCACGACGCCGTCGCCGCGGACCCGTTCGATGACCGAGGCATGGCCGGCCCAGTGGCCGTCCTTCTTCCGGTACCAGTACTGGACGAGGTCGCCGGGGCGGGCCTCCGTGAGGGGGATGGCCTTCCCGAGTCCGGCCGATTCGAGGGCGTACTGGACCCCCCGCGTCCGTTCGTCCCCCCGGGCTACGAGGTCGTCGAGGGATTCGTGGCGGCCGATGTTGTCGATGAGGATACGGCGACGCGTGCCATCGTCGAGGGATCTCATCTCGCCGAGGATCCGTACGAGGAGCGTGACGCAGTTGAACTCGCCCTCGCCCGTGCCGTAGGGCGTCCCCTCGAATTTCCGGGCGACGGCGAGGGGGTCGTCGGACGGGAGGGACGTGGCGCTCCCCCGCGCCCGGGCGCCGTCCTGGGCGGAGGCGGCGAGGGCCAGTCCGAGGAGGGCAGGAAAGGAAATCCGAAGGCGTCCGGCCATGGAGGTCGGAGTCTCGCACGACCCCGTCCGGTCCGCAAGCGCGGGCAACCGGCGCGGCGGATGCTACTGTGGTGCGTCACACATACCGTTGAGTATCCCGACGAGGACCAGATTCACTTGCTCCATCTCGCCGGATCTTCTCGCGCGGGGCTTCGTTGCTCGCCCTCCCCACAACCCATCCAGGGTTGCCTCCGGGCTCGCGCCTCGCCCCACACGAGAATCTCCCGGCGAATATGTTCGCATCTGTGTGACGCACCACACTACAGTCGCCCATGACCCGCGCTTTCATCCTCGGGAACGAGGAGAAGTCGCTCCGCGAGGAGTCCGTCCGCGGTCTTCTGTTCCGGACCCGGAGGGGCCTCCGCACGGCGGACAGGGCGCTCATGGAGGCGCTCCCGCTGGCGGCGCCGCGGCGCATCCTCGTGGGGCTCGACTCGGAGGGTGCTCTCGCCCTGGCCGCCCGCGCCGTGCATCCTTCGTCCGCCGTCGTCTCCTTCCACCCCGATGCCTACGTCGAGGCCAGGGTGAAGGAAACCCTCGACCGGAATGGCGTCGATTCGGGCATCACGAGGATCTCGCCCGACCTGCCGGGCTTCGGCGGCCGGGATCCCGCCGCCGCCGGCGAGCCCTTCGACGTCGTGGCCCTTCCCTTCCCGGAGGGCGGCGACGCGCTGCTCGCCCGGGAGTGGATCGAGGAGGCTCATGACATCCTCGTGCCCGGCGGTCTCCTGATCGCCGGGACCGACGGCCGCGCCACGTGGCTCTCCGGGGTCGTCAAGGAGATCTTCGGGCGGGCGGAGACGGAGCCCATGGCGCGGGGAGCCGTCGTGCGCGCGGCCCGCCGCCGGACGGAGACCCGCTGGAAGGACCACGCGCACACGCGGCGCGCGGAGTTCTTCGGGCGGACCTTCGCCTTCGAGACGCGCGCCGGCGTGTTCTCCTACGGGAAGCTGGATCCGGGATCGAAGGCCCTCATCGCGACTGCGGAGATCCGTGAGGCCGACCGCGTCCTCGACGTGGGCTGCGGCTACGGCATCCTCGGCATCGTGGCGGCCGCAAGAGCCGCGCGCGGCCGCGCTCTCCTCGTCGACGCCAGCGCGCGGGCCGTGGATCTCGCCCGCAGGAACATCGCGGCCAACGGCCTTTCGAACGCCACCGCGGAACTGCGGCCCGATCCGGAGAACTGCCCCGCGGAGGCCTTCGACGTCGTGCTCGCCAACCCCCCCTACTTCTCGAACTTCCGCATCGCGGGGGCGTTCATCGCCGCGGCGGCCCGGGGGCTCGCGGCGGGCGGGCGGCTCTACCTCGTGGCGAAGGCGGCGGAGGCCCACGCGGACCTGACGCGCCGTCTCCTGCCCCGCGTGCGCGTCGTCGACCGCGCGGGCTACGGCATCATCGCTGCGGTGAAGAGCGGACCGGGGCGCTGAGGCAGCGCCCCGGCCGGCCGCGGGCGCCCTGCCTGGGGAGGGCACCCTGAACGGTCGCTGCTACCACGCGAGCTGGCGCGGCGGGGAGATCCCGAGAAGGCCCGTGGGGCTCAGAGCCACGCCGACGCCTTCCCAGACGGCTCCCGCGAGGAACGAGAAGACACCGGCGCCCACGCTGATCGACGTCTCGGGGAAGAGACCCGAAGCGGGCAGGACCCAGTGGAACGGGCTGCCGAGCGAGGCTGGCGACGGGATGATTACGTTCCACGTCGTGTTGTCGGGGTAGATGCCCATGAGCGGGCCGCGCCCGAACGGGGCTCCGTAGGTGGAGGCCGCCACCGTCGTCAGCAGCGTGTAGCCATGCGTCGTGCCGGCAGGGATGTTGGCGTAGCCGAAGTTCAGGTCGCCCGTGCCGGACCCCGTCGTCGAGAGGATGAGGTCGAAGTGGAGGGGGTTGCCGAGCTGGTAGGTGAGGAGCGCGATGGCGCCGGCGTCGGGGTTCGACCAGTCGCTCGTGGCGGACAGGGGGTTCTGCGTGTTGCCGTTCTGGGCGACGCCGGGATGCGGGAAGGCGCCGTCGATCTGGAAGTTCCCGGGCGTCGCGGTGCCGCCGGTCACCTGCAGGTCGATGATGAAGTCCCGCTTCTGGACCGGATCGAAGGCGAAGGGGATCTGGAGCGGGATGTTGATGAGCCAGGGCGCCGGAGTCGTCGGCACGGCCGTGTGGGCCGGGATCGTGAGCGGCCCGGAGTACACGACGACCTGGTCCGGTCCGAGGTTGTTGGCGAACGTCCCGCTCACGGCCGTGTGGCTCGCGTAGGCCGGGGCGAGGGACGCCATGGTGATCGTCACGCTGGTGTAGCTCGTGCCGACGAGGCTCAGGTCCGTCGAACGGCGGAAGTCGATCTGGGAGATGAGGATCGGGCACTGGTGGAAGAACTGGTTCCACCCGTAGATCCACTGCCACCGGCAGTTGCCGTCCCCGGGGGCGGCGTAGAACGGCCCGGCGCCGGCGAGACTCGGATAGCACGCGTAGGTGCCGTCGGTCGTCTCGTACCCGAAGGGCAGCGTGTGCTGGTAGGTCGTCTGCGCCGGAAGGACCGGGAGCAGCACGGCGATAGCCGCGACGAGAAGAACGATGTGGGTCTTCATGGTGTGCTCACTCCTTCCGGTCAGAACTGGACGCGGGACACGGCCGTGTTCCCGATCAGGTAGTAGCTGGCATCGAAGTACACGACGGTCACGTCCATCTTGAGGCCTGCGAGGCTCGTGAGAGTCCCCGCCGGGGCCGTGAAGGCTGCCTCGGGCCAGATGCCCGGGTTTCCGACGTTGACGAAGTGCGGCGGGTAGCCGGGCGCCGCGGGGATGGACACGAAGGCCCAGGTGGCGGGATCGGGGTAGAGCCCGAAGAACCAGCCGCTGCCCACGGGACCGGAGGTATCCACGGAGACGAGCGTCCAGCCCTCGTTCCAGGCGGCGAGAGGCTGCGGAGCCCACAGGTAGAGATCGCCGGCGCCGCAGGTCTGCGCCGAGAACTGCTCAGCCCCCACCGTGATGTAGTTCGTGAGCGTGAGCGTGTCGGTGACGTTGTTCGAGTCGAAGACCGTGAGCGTCACCGTGTAGGTCCCCGGCGTCGTGTAGATGTGGCAGGGGTTCTGCTCCGTACTCTGGTTGAGGTCGCCGAAGTCCCACGCGTAGCCCGTGATCGTGGCGCCGGGCGCGGCGGAAGACAGGTCCTGGAACTTGACGAGCATGTGGGCGTTCCCGAGGCGGCGGTTCGCGGAGAAGATCGCCCGGGTCTGCGTCTCCGGGAGCTCGCCGAGCATGCCGGCGATGATCTGGGTCTGGTCGCGCGCCTCGCCCCAGAACCGGAACTCGTCGATGGCGCCGTTGAAGGGCGTGCCGGTCGTGCTCGTGGCCGTGCCCGTTCCGCCGAGGCCGAAGTTGGCCGTGGCGACGGAGGCGCCGGGTGTCGGGGAGGCCACCGTCTGGTCGACGATGCCGTCGATGTAGGACGTGTAGGTCATCGCCACGGCGTCGCGGACGAGAGCGACGTGGTGCCAGGTCCCGTCGGTGACGTACCCGGGCGACGTGTTCATCGTGGGAAGGGTGCCGCCGAGGAAGTTGGCGCCGGTGTTGTAGAAGCCAACGTAGCACCGGAACAGGCTCATGCCGCTCGTGTAGTCGCCCCAGAGCCGATTGAGCTGGCAGGCCGTGGAAGCGCAGCCCGGGGCCTGGATCGTGTTCGTCCGGATCCAGGCCTCGATGGTGAAGCTGCCGGAGAGGTTCGTGGGATAGCCGGTGAGGAGACGGGCGACCGCGGCGAAGTTCATGGCCGAGGCGCCATACATGGGCGACGTCGTGTCGTAGGTGCCGGCGACGCCGTTGAACCATGTGGGCTGGTAGCTCGAGATTCCGGGATTGGCCCAGTTGACGACGCTGGACCCGCTGCCCTCGTTGAACTTGTAGTAGACGAGGTCGGGGTAGGCGAGTATGCCCTGGGCGGCGGCTCCGGCCGGCAGGGCGAGGGCGGCGCCGAGCCAGAGCATCGGGATGAGACGGTTCCTCATCGGTCTTTCTCCGGGTGTCGTGTCGGGGATGGTCAACGGCAAGCGATCGAAGGACGCCCAGAATACCTGACGCCGCGACGAGCGCGCAAGGGACTTCGAGCGGCGCCCCGCGAGAGCTCCGGATGCGCCTGCAGCATATGTCCCTTCGCGGCGGTTCTGCCTCCGGGGGGCTCGGGATCTCCGCATCGCGCCAGCTCCCTGTCGGAGAGGAGCTTGCGACGGCGGACGCAGCCCGGGACGGAGTTCAAGACGTCGTGCGGTACTGGCGGCGTCGAACGATGATGCAGCCAAGCGCGAGCCCGACCGCAAGGGCGAGGAGAAGAGGCCGTGCGGCCTCGGCCGCGGTGGTCGCTTCGATGCGGGCTCCGGTGGCCACGTCCGTCCAGAGCTGCGGATCCGACGCGACGAGGAAGGATCGGAGATGGTACTGGATCGAGAGGCCCGCCGTCGTGCCGGGGAGGTTTGCGAGAAGCGCCTCGAAGGCGAAGGCATAGGCGAGGCCGGCGATCATCGGATGAGCGACGAGGGCGGATACCGCAGCGAAGATCCCGGAGTAGGCTGCGATCCCGAGGGCGGCCGCGGCGAGGGGCGCCGCGGCGAGGCCGGACGGCAGGGCGCCGGACCTCGGTCCCGCGTGGGCCGCGAGCACCGTGAGGGCTACCCCGAAGAGGGCGATGGGCAGAAGCACCGTGACGCAGGCGAGCCATCGCCCGAGAAAGAACCCGGGGCGGGAGATGGGGCGCGTGAAGCTGTACGCGAGGGTCCGGTCCGAGACCTCCTCCGCGATGACGGCGGAGGCTCCGACGAGCGCCACGAGGGGGAGGATGGTCTGGAAGGACAGGAACCAAAGCGTGTGCGTGAGGGCGCGGACGGGATCGACGCTGCGCCTGGCCGTGGCGAGGAGAAGGGCGGGCACCGCCGGCGCCGTGGCGAGAATCGCCACGACGAGCATCCGCCGCGACAGCAGCGTCCGGATGGCGTGAGTCGCGAACACGATGCGCGCGGTTCGAAACAACGTTTTCATGGGGCGGAGACCAGGTAGTCGAAGACGGCTTCGAGACCGCTGTCGATACGCTCCATGGCCGCGACGCCGGGTCGAACGTCGCTGACGATCCCCGGGAGGCGCGACTCGAGGACGGCGATGTCCGTTGTATCCACGGTGAGGGTCCCCTCTCCGATGAGGATGCCGACGACCCCGGGCACCGAGAGGATCTCCCGCGCGAGGGGGCGCGGATCGCGGAGGCGGAAGCGGATCTTGCGCGGGTGACGGTCGAGCATGTTCCTGATGGCGGGCACGGGTCCGGCGGCGAGGATGCGTCCCCGGTGGAGGAGCAGCACGGAGTCCGTGAGCGACTCGACCTCCCGGAGGATGTGGCTCGACACGAGGATCGACGTTCCGGCGGCGGCGAGATCCCGGAGGATCGCGATGAAGTCCGCGCGGGCCGCGGGATCGAGACCCGAGAGGGGCTCGTCGAGGATGAGGAGTGCGGGGTCGTGAGCGATGGCCTGGGCGAGGCGGACCTTCTGTCGCGTCCCCTTCGAGAGGGTGCCGAGGCGTCGCGAACGTGCATCATGAAGACCGGTCCGGCGGAGCGCGGCCTCCGCGCGCCGTCCGGCCTCTTCCCTCCGGAATCCGTGGAGTCTCTGCAGGTACGTGACGAAGGAGAGCGGGGACATGTCCGGGTAGAGACCGTCGTGCTCGGGCGCGAAGCCGATACGGCGGTAGAGGCGGGCGTTCCCGAAGGGGACCTCTCCGAGGACACGGAGCCGACCGCGTCCGGGTCGGATCTGGCCCGTCACGAGCTTCAGGAACGTGGACTTGCCGGCCGCATTCGGGCCGAGGAGCCCGGTGATTCCGGGCTCCACGGAGGCCGTGACATCGTTGACTCCGACGACCTGGCCGTACCAGCAGGAGAGGTTCTCGGCCTCGATGACAGGGCTCATGGGACGGCATCCAGCCGGCGTGCCCGCAGGACGATCACGGCGATGCACAGGGTCACGAGGCCGGCGAGGGCGGCGAACGACCAGGAGGCGGGCCAGCGGTACCAGGGGCTCTCGACCCCGATGAGCGCATGGCCGGCGCGGCCGAGGTTCGAGAGGGGAGAGATGACGCGGAATCCGGCGTCCCGCTGGAGGCGCTGCAGCGCCATGCCGAGCGCGTGGGGGATGAGGACGACGCCGAAGGCCGCGGCGAGAGCGAAGGTCCGCCGCGTCGCGAGGCTCGAGGCGGCGAGGACCACGAGGGAGAACACGAGGGTCGTGAGCAGGGCGAAGGCGAGAGATCCGGCGATGGCGCGTGGATCGCCCGTGACGAAGGACCAGTCCGGCGACGAGAAGGCTGCCGTGAGAAGGATGACGAGTCCGGGCGCCACCGTGGCCATGGCGCCGAAGAAGAGGATGGTGAGCAGGCGGCCGAACACATACTGGGCTCGCGTGATGGGGCGAGCGAAGAGGAGGGCGTGGGCGCCGTGGCGCCGGTCCTCCGCGATGAGGCCCGCTCCGTACCAGGCCATGGCGGCGAGGGCGAAGAGGCGGCTCACGTTGAAGAACTCGGCGATCTGCGTGCGGACGTCGATGAGTCGTGCCGCGAGCCGCATGGCGATCGTGACTTCCACGCCCGGCGTGACGCCCGTGATCGTGCCTTCCTCGAGGGCGAACTTCGCGTAGATATTGAAGCTCATGACCGTCGCCCAGAGGCCGGGAAGGAGATAGATGGCGACGAGGGGGATCCGGTGGCGCGCGGCCGTCCGGATGCCGGCGGCGGCCAGAACGAAGGCTGGCCGCGGCGCGGGGCGGAGCCCGGCGGGAAGCGGCCGGTAGACGGCGGCGTCGCGGGCCATCAGCGGGTTCCCTCCTCCGTTTCCGCGAGGACGGCAAGAAACACATCCTCGAGGGTGGAGGCGGCCGAAGTGGCGGCCTCGAGGGTCGCGCCGGCGCGATGCGCCGCCTCGAAGACGGTGTCGAGGTCGGTCATGCCCGGAGGCAGTCGGAGCCGGACGGGCCCTTCCGCCAGAGCCGCCTCGGGGGAAAGGCCGAGCGCCGCTGCGGCGGCCGTGAACTCGCGGCGGTCGCCGGCGACGGTGGCGAGGACGTGCGCGGCGTCCCCCCGGGTCATCTCGCGGACGGCGCCGCCGCCGGCGCTGCGGCCCCGCGAGATGACGACGACGTCGCGGCAGACGTGCTCCACGTCCGGGAGGATGTGGGAGCAGAACAGGATGTGCTTGCCGTGGACGAGGGCGAGTTCCTCGATCGTGTCGAGCATCCGGACGCGGCCATGGGGATCGAGGCCGTTCGTCGGTTCGTCGAGGAGGAGGAGCGACGGGTCGTGGACCAGCGCCTGTGCGAGCTTGAGGCGCTGCTTCATCCCCGTGCTGCAGTGGATGGCGTCGCGGTAGCGGGATTCGTGAAAGCCCGTGGCGTCGAGGACGTCGTGGGCGCGGGACAGGGCGTCCGCGGGGCCGAGTCCGGACAGGCGCCCGAGGGTCGCCACGTGGTCCACGGCGTTCATGCCCGGGATGAGGCAGTCGCCCTCCGGCATGTAGCCGACGTGGCGCCGGACCGCCATGCGCCCGTCCCGGAGCGCGGGATCGCATCCGGCCGCGCGCACGCGCCCCGCCTCCGGAACGACGAGGCCGAGGATGACGCGGAGGATCGTGGTCTTGCCGGCCCCGTTGGGACCGAGGAGCCCCGTGCTGCCGGGTCGGGCCGAGAATGAGAGGCCGTCGAGGGCCGTGACGCGGCCGTATCGCACCGTGACCCCGGCGAACGTGAGGACCGGCTCCTCTGCGGCCCGGTCCCCGCGCTGCGACCCGCCACCCTCGCTTGGCATGACTGCGAGGATAGCAGGGACTGCGCGGGCTTCAGAGGCCGGCGGCGGCCGGAACGGCGTCAAGGGCGGGCTGTCGGAGGGCCCGCGCCACGGCATCCTGGAACTGATCCGGCGTGAACGGCTTCTGGAGGAAGAGCGGTTCGACACCCGCCGAGCTGGCGGCCGGCAGGCCGGGGTAGTCGAAGCCGGAGACGAAGAGGGCGCGAAGCGCCGGCCAGCGCTCGCGCAGGTTCTCGATGACCTCGGGTCCCGAGCCGTCCGGGAGCATGACGTCGGAGACGACGAGATCCACGGGGCCTCTGGAACCCGTCACGGCGAGGGCCTCCTCGACGCCGCGCGCCGCGATGACGGAGTGCCCCGACTCCTGGAGGAGGCTCCTCACGAGGCCGAGGATGGGGAGGTCGTCCTCGACGACCAGGATCGTCGCCGGGGCCGATGCGTCCGTGGCCGACGCGCCGCGCCCGGCGGTTTCCGGGGTCGCGCGGACCTCGACGACAGGCAGGACCACGCGGAATGTCGATCCTCTCCCCGGCTCCGAATCGACCGTGACGCGTCCGCCGGCCTCCGTCACGATGCTCCGGACGAGGGAGAGGCCGAGGCCGCTTCCGTGGCCGGCCGCCTTGGTCGTGAAGAAGGGCTCGAAGATCCGCTCCCTGAGTTCCGGCGACACGCCGGTACCCTGATCGAGGACGAGCAACTCCACGCCCGCCTTGCCGCCGCCGGGCGCCGTCTGCGTCGGGCCGGTCCGCACGGTGATTCGGCCTCCTGCGGGCATGGCGTCGCGGGCATTCAGGACGAGGTTCATGAGGACGTGCTCGATCTGCTGCGGATCGGCACGGAGGTGTCCGGCCGCCGGCAGGGCCTCGATGGCGAGACGGATCGTCTCGGGAAGAAGCCGTCGTAGCATCGACGCCGCGCCGACCACGAGGGCGCGCATGTCGACGAGGGTTGGGTCGGCCCGGCCGTCGCGGCCGAAGGCAAGGATGCGACGCGTCAGGGCCGCGGCGCGCTCGCCGGCGCGGCGGATCTCGGCGAGGTCCGTCCGGAGGCCCGGCGAGTCGTTGCAGCGGGACAGAGCGCGCTCGGCGTGGAGGACGATGGTCGTGAGGACGTTGTTGAAGTCGTGGGCGACCCCGAGGGCGAGGTGGCCGAGCGTCTCCAACCGGGCCGAGCGCGCGGCCGCGGCCGGAGTTCGGTCGGGCGGGGCGGGGGTGGCAGGGTGGTCCATGACGCCCTTCTCCTTGATGCTGTCGGGTTCATCGACCGTCAGGGTGACGCATGTCAAGCGGAACCTGGATCGGCCAGGACGCCCGGAATCGTCCTCAGCGGCGCGGCGCCGGGCCGCAGACAGCGGCAAGACCTTGCAGGGTCCTTGTTACGGATCCGTCATCCGTCCGTCCTTAGTTCCGTGGGAGGAAGGAAAGACGCGCGCCGCGCGTACGTCGAAGGTCGGGAACGAGTGCCGGAGGGACGACGATGCGGATTGCGGTCACGGTCGCGTTGCTGAGCGCTCTCGCGCCCGGTCTCGCCGGACAGGGGAAACCGGCGATCGAGTGGGCCACCGACTACGGGGCAGCCTTCGAGCGGGCGAAGGCCGAGCGGCGCCCCGTCATGGTCCACTTCAACATGGACAACGAGCCGGCCTGCCTTAACATCTCGAAGCAGCATTTCCACGACTCCGAGGTCGTCGCGCTTTCCCGGAAGTTCGTCTGCCTCGTGGCGTCCCGCGGATCGCACGAGGCTGCGGGGGGAGCCTGCGAGCGCTTCCCGGGAGTCGACTGCGCCGGCCACGTCCGGGTCGAGTCCCAGGCCAGGATGAACCTCCTCGACTCGGATACGGTCACGGCGCCGCAGTTCGTCTTCTGCCATCCCGACGGCCGCGTCATCTTCCGGCGCGTCTGGGACCTCCCCGTGCGCGACCTCCTCGAGGCCATGAACCGCGCCCTCGGCTACTTCGACCCATCCCTCTCGGACCCGGCCATCGCGGAGAAACACCAGAAACTCGTCGCGGATCTCCTGGTGGATGCGGCGTGCGACCACGCCGTGCGGCGCCGTCAGGCCCTCGATGCGCTGGCACAGCTCGATGACCCGACCATCGTGGCCTTCCTCGTGAAGCAGACGGGGGCGGACGTCGACGAGGTGAAGCGCAACGAGGCGATCCAGGCCATCGGAGACCGCCAGAATCCCAACTGCCTTGCGCGGCTCCACGAGCTCCTCCGCGATCGGAGCACGGCGATCCGGCGCAACGCCATCGTGGCCCTCTACAAGCTCCACCTCGCCGAGTCCGTGGGGTCGCTCCTCGGCTTCTTCAAGAAGGAGACCAACGGGACGCTCAAGGCCATGGCGCTCCGGGCCGTCGCGGACTGCGGAGTGGCGGAGGGCCCCGTGGCGGAGGAGGTCCTGCGGGCGCTCTCGAGTCCGAAGGATGAGATTCGGTTGCAGGCCGTGCGATGCACTCTGGCGCTGCCTCCGACAGAGGCGCTGGTGGACCGCCTGGCCTCCCTGGCGCTCAAGGACGCGAAGAAGCCCGTTCGCGCCCACGCGCTCTACGCCCTCGCGATGATTGCGCGCGCGGATGCCACGACGTCGGCTCCGGCGTCGGGCGGTCTCGCCGAGCGCGTTCGATCCCGGGTGCTCCCGAGTCTCGAGAAGGCGGCCAAGGCTGAGGCCGACGCCGAGATGCGCCGCGTCATCGTGGCGACTCTGCTGGCGTTCAGCGGGGATCTCGGCGGGCTCGAGGCGGCCATCCGGAGGTTCGACGTGGATCTCATGACCTGGTCAGGCGCGTGAAGGATGTCGCTGGCGCGGCCGCGCCGGGATTCCGCTCGCGCTTCCTCCCACACAGCTTACGATCGGATCGTGGGCGGATCGCGTCCTGCGCATGGACGATTGAGGGCTCTTTTCCTGCGCCCGCTTGACCTCGGTCATGTTGACGGCCTACGATGGGCTCTGGTCCTCCTTCGCGGGGGGGCCGCGTAGAGTTCGACATTTGCCCTTCTGAGTCGTGCCTGACCGGACTGGTCGCTCCCCAGGGACGTTCCGTGGAAGCGTATCGGGCGGAGGTGCGAACCACTGGGCGGGAGGTCCAGAATGACGCGTACGTCTCTCTTGGTGCTCGTGGGGCTCGTGGCCGCCATTGCGGCGGCGCCCGCGACGGCCCAACCCTTCGGTGGCCCCTTCGGGCCGATTCCGATCCCCGACGGCATCGCTGGATGCGATGGCGCCGGCCCCCTCGTCAGCGTCGCCGTGCCGGATGCCGGGCTTCCGGGCGGGGTCATCGCCGATGTGGACATCACCGTCTCCTTCGGGCCGCCGGCCCACACCTGGTACGGCGACGTCGTCCTCGTCGTGACGTACTGTGGCGTCAGCGCGACGCTCATGGGTACGCCGGGCGCCGGGTGCGGCGACAGCTCCGATCTCCTCGGTGTCTACACCATCGATGATGAAGCAGCGATCACCTTCGACGCGGCGGCTCTGGCCGCCCCGGCGGCGGTTCCTCCGGGCGCGTACATCGGAGACTCGCCCCTGGCGGTCTTCGACGGCCTGCCGTCCGGTGGCACATGGACCTTCTGCGTCTGGGACGATGCAGTCGGCGACACCGGCTCGTTCTCCGGCGCCGGTGGTCTCGTCACGCCCGTTCCGGGGCCCGGCCCCTACCTCTTCAGCATCAGCCAGTGCCGTCCTGGCGCGCCGCTCGTGTTCGACAACGCCGGTGGCATCCCCGGCGGCACCTATCTGAACGCCGTCGCCGTGGCTCCGGGACTCACGCCGGTCGGCTGGCTCAACGGTCTCGATATCCCGCTGAGCCTCCTTCTCGCGGAGATCGCCTTCGGCCCGCCGTTCTACGGCCCGCTGTCCCCGTCCGGCTCGGCCTACACCTCGCTCGCGGTCGCCGGGCTGCCGCCGGGAATCCCCCTCTTCTACATCTCGCTGCAGTTCGCTCCGGGCGGCGGTCCCTGGGTGCCTCCGTCGTCTCCGCCCGGCCCGGGCCTCTACGTGACGATCTGACGAATCCGGCGCCGGCGCGGGCCGCTTCCGACCCGCGCGGCGGCCGGAGTCCGACCTGAGCTGAAGGGCCGCGAAGCACCGACTTCGCGGCCCTTCTACGTTCCTCGGGGTCGCAGCTCTGCGTATCTCAGGTTCCCACAGAGACTTGCTCCTGAACCGATGTGCGGAAGTCGGTGGCAAGGAACGACTTGGAGCTTGATCGTCGATCAGGCTCCGGGGTATCCTGTCGATGCCGTCGGGCTGCGTAGTCCGCGACGGAGATTCCGAGTTTGCCGTGTCAGGGCCCGCGTGACCCCGGATCGAAGCCCCACGAGATCCGGGAGGGCGGATCGTCCGCTCCGATCGCCAGCCTGATTCTCGGCGGGAGAATTGTGATGAAGCCTGCTCTGGTCATTCTTCTCGTGGCGTGCATCGCCGCCGTCGCGGCGGCCCAACCCTTCGGCGGCGCCTTCGCTCCGATTCCGATTCCTGACGGGGCTCCCGGGTGCAACAACCCGGGCGCTCTTCTCACGGCCTCTGCCGCCGATGGCGGCGGCGCCGGAAGCGTCATCTCCGACGTGGACATCACCGTCTCCTTCGGACCCCCGGGCCACACCTGGTACGGCGACGTGGTCCTCACGGTGACCTACTGCGGCGTCAGCGCGACCCTCATGGGGACGCCGGGTCCGGACTGCGGCGACAGCTCCGATCTGCTCGGAACCTACACGATCGACGACGAAGCCGCGGGGACGTTCGACGCGGCGGCAGCGGCCGCCGGCGCCGGTGCGGCGGTTCCGCCGGGATCCTACGTCGGCGACTCCCCGCTGGCGGTCTTCGATGGTCTGCCGACGGGCGGCACCTGGACCTTCTGCGTCTGGGACGAGGCCGGTGGCGACACCGGAGCCTGGTCGGGCGCCGGCGGCGTCGTCACCGCCGCGGCGGGCCCCGGGGCCTGGACCTTCTCCCTGAGCCAGTGCCGGCCTGGCGCTCCGCTCATCATCGAGAACGCCGGCGGAATCGCCGGCGGCACCTTCCTGAACGCGGCGACGGGCGTGCCCGGGGCGACGCCTGGCGGCTGGCTGTTCGGGCTCGACATCGACATCGATCTTCTCGTTGCCGAGGTGCTGGGCGGCGAGCCGTTCTTCGGGGAGCTGTCCGCGAGCGGTTCGTTCTACCAGCTCGTGCCGGTCGTACCGCCGGGCGTGACCCTCTACTTCATCTCACTCCAGTACCTCCCGCTCGGCCTCGGCGGAGGCTGGATCGCCCCGCACTCGCCTCCGGTGGCCGGAGGCGGCGTCTACACGACCCTCTGAGCATCCTGCTCCCCCCCCGCGGGCCGAAGCGCGCTCGCGGGGGACTCCGCTCTCGGAGCGGGTTCTCACGCCCCGCGGGCGCGAATGTGCTTGCGCGGGGCGGCGCCGGAGTCCATGATCGTGCCGGTCAGGATTCCGAACGGAGCGCCGCCATGCTCACTCGACGCCAGCTCGTCGTGAATCTCGGAGGCGCGCTCGGCGCCGTCGCCCTCGCTCGTCCTGCCCTGGCCGGCGAGGCCTTCGAGGCTCTCGCGGCCCTCGGCGGGCGCGATCCCGAGGACGTGGCGCGGGACGAGGACTTCTGGTTCGCCATCCGCGGCGCCTACACCCTCGATGCGACGCTCGTCAACCTGAACAGCGGCGGCGTCTCTCCCGCGCCCCGGATCGTCCAGGAGACGATGAAGCGGGCGCTCGACTGGTCGAACACGGCGCCTGCCCACGCCATGTGGCGGGAAATCGAGCCGAAGATCGAGCACACGCGGCGGGAGCTCGCGTCCCTCTTCGGGTGCGATCCCGAGGAGCTCGCCGTCACCCGCAACGCGAGCGAGGCCCTCGAGACGGTCATCCTCGGTCTCGATCTCCGCGCCGGCGACGAGGTCATCGCGACGGATCAGAACTACCCTCGCATGATCGAGACCTGGCGGCAGCGCGCCCGTCGCGACGGGATCGTCTTCCGGACGATCTCCGTGCCGGCGCCGCCAAAGGACATCCAGGACCTGACACGGGCCGTGGAGGCGGCCATCACGCCGCGCACCCGAGTCATCGAGATCTGCCACATGACGAACCTCACGGGCCAGATCTGGCCCGTGAGGGACGTGGTCCGGATGGCCCGCGAGCGGGGAATCGAGGTCCTCGTGGACGGCGCTCATGCTTTCGCTCACTTCCCGTTCACTCGGGACGATCTCGACTGCGATTACTATGGCACGAGCCTCCACAAGTGGCTTGGCGCGCCCCACGGGACGGGGTTCCTCTACGTGCGCCGCTCGAAGATCCGGTCCGTCTGGCCCCTCATGGCGGCGGCGGCGGACAAGGACGACAACATCCGCAAGTTCGAGGAGATCGGCACGCATCCGGCGGCCAACCACCACGCCATCACCGAGGCCGTTGCCTTCAACCGCGGCATCGGCATCGAGCGAAAGGCGGCGCGGCTTCGCTTCCTGCGCCGCCGCTGGACGGAGCGGCTTGCCGGTCGCACCAACGCGCGCGTTCTCACGCCGGACGACCCCGCCCAGTCCTGCGGGCTCGGCTTCGTGGCCATCGACGGCATGGAAAGCGCCAAGCTCGCGACCCACCTCTTCTCGAAGCACGGGATCATCGTCACGACGATCAAGCACGCCGACTTCGAGGGCATCCGCGTGACGCCCAATGTCTACACGACGCTCCGCGAGATCGACCTCTTCTCCGAGGTCCTCGACCGTGTCCTGCGCGAGGGGCTTCCCGCTTGATTCCGCGCAGGCGCGCGGCCCCGCGCCTCAGTTGAACGTGACGGTCACGGGGTTGCTGATGAGCCAGGCGTCCGGCGACGGCGATCGTGTCCAGTCGACGGCATAGGCCTGGAGGAGGAGCGAGAGCCCGCCGAGCGAGGGAAGTCCGGGCATGGTCGCGTACCACCAGGGCAGCGTCGGATTCGTGCGGAAGGAAGGGTCGGGGGCGCCGAGCAGGCCGAGGCCATCCAGCGCCGCGAGCGTCGGCAGGGGCGACAGGAGGCTCGTCCAGATGTCGCCGTAGGCCGACGGGGCGAAGGGTATCGCAACGGGCGCGTCCACCGCGAGCGTGAAGGGGGAGTCGGTCTCGCTGTGGACCACGGCGACGAAGATCGTCGAGGCCGGCGCGTCGTAGTCCGCGATGAGACCGCGCGACGTGACGGTGAAGGTCAGGGGCGCGGCGCCGGAGGCTGCTGCGACGATCTGCGCGTCGAGGCCCACGGTCTGCGAGAGCTGGAAAGTCGTCGTGGCGAAGCCGCCGGAATCGGTGACGACGGGCTGCGGCCCGAGCGTTCCGGCTTCGGGGGACGTGGCGAAAGTGACCGGAACTCCGCCGATCGGAGAACCGGTCGATGTCGTGAGCCGGACGGTGACGGGTGGGAGGAGCGTCCAGCCGGCGTTGCCGGCGGGGTTCAGGGGTGTCACGGGCGAGAGGATGGCCGGACCGGCTAAGTCGGGTCGGATGCGCTGGATCGAACCGGGAAACTGCCGCACGCAGTAGAGGGCTCCGTCAGGCCCGATCTCCGCGTCGACGACCCAGTTGAAGCCGAGAGCCCAGTTGACGGCATCCGGCTGGCCCGGTGCGGGCGGCGCGGGCGTCCACGCGGCGCCGTCGAAGCGGACCCGGCGGACGAAGCCCTGGAGGTAGTCGCAGAAGAACACGTCGCCCTCGTACGCGGCGCCGAGGTTCAGCGCGCCGCCCGGGACGTTCCGGTAGCGGCCGCCGAAGGAGATGACCGCGGCGCCGGACGTGTTGGGGTAGGTGGCGATGGGCTCGACCGGCGGTTCCGGCGGGGGAGCGCAGGGCGCGGACAGGTTCGCCGGTCCCTCCGCGAAAGGCCAGCCGAAGTGCAGGGCCGGAGCGTCGCAGGCGTTGATCTCCTCGAAGAGGTTCGAGCCCACGTCGGCGATGAAGAGGATCCCCGTGACGGGGTCGATGTCGAAGCGGAACGGATTCCGGAGCCCCGTGGCCCAGGCGAGGGCGGCTGTCGTTCCGGGCCAGGGATTGCCATGCGCGGCGACGAGGAACTGGGGCGCGGCGCCGGGGCCGGGAATACCACGCAGTCCGGAGATGTCGAGCCGGAGGATGGACCCCGCCAGCGAGGCCGGATCCACGGCGCTGCAGGGGGAATCGTCGTCGCCGAGGCTCACGTAGAGCATGCCGTCGGGACCGAAGGCCACGGTGCCCCCGTTGTGCAGGCTGCTGGCATCGGGCGCCCCGGTCAGGATGTGGTACGGATCCTGGAATGCGAGGTTCGTGCTGGCGGGATCGCTGAGACTCCCGGACGCCGTGAGCCGCGAGACGCGAATGCTCGCGCTCGGCGCATGGGAGTAATGGACGTAGACGTAGGGCGCCGAGGGCCACAGTGGGTCGACGGCGATGCCGAGCAGACCGCGCTCTCCGCCCGTGGCGACCTCCGGAATTGTCCCCGCGATGCCCATGTTCCCGGCCGCCAGCACCCTGATCTGCCCGAGGAGAAGCTCCGTTACGAGGAGGCGCCCGTCCGGAAGGAAGTCCATGGCCGATGGCATGGACAGCTGGCCGGCAGAGACGGACTCGATGACGAGGCCCGCCGGCAGGGCTGGACCCTGCGCCGGCGTTGCCCGGAGAAGCAACGCGGAGATGGTGAGGATACGTCTCATGGGCATGCGGGCCTGCTCCCCGCCGTCGAGGAGTCGATCCCGAAGGGATGCCCCTCGGCAGGCTTTCCGCCTGCCATGAGTTTACCCCGCCGCAGAGACTTCCGGCGAGCCGTTTCGACGTTGGCCTCCGGCCGCCGAAAGCGATCGGGCCGGAGGCGCCGGGAGGGGCGGCGTCCGGCCGCGTCGGTCCGTCCGTGTCCTCTTTCACAGGGCGGACTTGCGGAATGCCGCCGGGCCCGGACAATCGGAGGGCGCGCCGTCGCCGGAGGTCGCTTGGGAACGTCAGGGTCGACAGGGATTCGGTGCTCCGGCGCCGGAGGACGGGAATCCGAGCCCCGGAGTCACCGGAATCTGGCGGCGGCGAACGGGAGCCGATCGTGAGGCGGATCGTGCGGGCGGTCCTCGCCGTCGTGCTGGCAGTCGCGATCTCGATCCTCCTGCACTGGCGGCTCGGCGGCGGGGTGTCCGACGTGGATGCCTTCTACCACCTGCGCCACGCCTCGGTATACCGCACCGCGGGCCCCGGCGACTCCGCGTTCCCCTGGGCATCGTGCTCCGTCGTCCGGACGGAGGGGGCCGACCTCTGGTACGGATTCCATGTCCTGACCATCCCGCTGACACTCCACGATGACCTGGCACGCGGTCTCGTCACCGGCGGCGTGGCCGTCACAACGGTGGCGCTGCTCCTCCTGCTTGCGGCGCTCGCGCGGCTTGGCGTCGCGCGCCCCTGGTGCTGGCTTCTGCTGCTCGTCGCGACCAGCGGCGACGTGGCTCACCGGCTCACCATGCTCCGGCCGCATCCGCTCTCCCTCGGGCTCATCCTCCTCCTCTTCGCTTTCGTCGTCCGGCCGCCGGCGAGGCCGGCCGGTCGGATGGCAGCCTTCCGGGAAGTCCTCGCCCCCGGGGCGATCTGCGCCATCATCGCCTGGATCCACCTCGCGCTCGCGTGGATACCGATCCTCGTCGTCGTTGCCGTTGCGGCTCTGCGCCTCGCCGTCGAGCGTCGCTTCGTGATCCGGCCGCTCGCAGCGGGACTCGCGGGTCTCGCACTGGGCTGCCTCGCAAGACCGGCGCCGTTCGGCGCCCTGCGCCTCGCCAGGATCCAGGTCGTCGACCTCCTTCTCGCGCGCCGGGCAGACCTCCCGCTGCGCTTTGGCCGCGAGCTCTATCCGTATGGTCTCCGAGCCCTCCTCGACCAGTACCTTCCGCTCATCCTGCTCGTCGCGACGCTCGCCGCCGTTCGGATCCTGTCAGGAAGGATGTCGCCACGCCTGCGGGTGGCGTCCGGAGTCGCGGAAAGCGGAGGGCGGGTGGGGGAACTCGCCGCGAGTCTCCTCTCCGGCTTCTTCCTTCTCCTCTCCGCGACGGTCGCCCGGCGGTCCGCCGAGCTCGCCGTCGCCTTCGCCGTCGCCGCGGCCGCACTCTTCCTCTCCCGGATCGCGGCGACCTGGCCGCCGGCCCGCCGAGGGCTCGGGTGCGTCCTGCTGGCCGTCGGGCTCGCGCTCGCCGTGCCGATGGCCGTCCGGACGACGTCGCGTTTCGAACGACACGCCGCCGAGGCGGTGCCGCTCCGACGCTTCGAGGCCGTGGGGACGTGGCTGCGAACCCGGACACCGCCCGGCGAGGTCGTCTTCCATACCCACTGGGACCGCTTTCCCGAGCTCTTCTTCTGGAATCCCGGCGATGTCTACGTGAACGGCATGGATCCGATCTTCGAGTATGCCCACGATCCGTCGACGTACTGGAAGCACCACTACATCTCCGTCGACATGGCGCGCAAGCATACGGCGGGCGTGCCGGTGGCCGCGGCCTCCGATCTCGAGGAGACCTGGACCGTGCTCGTGCGGGACTTCGACGCGACGTGGTGCGTCGTGGAGCCGCGGCGGACACCCGGCTTCGCCGCGTACCTCGACTCCGATCCCCGGTTCCGGAAGGCCTTCGAGGCGGGCCCCGCAGCGGTCTATCGCGTCCTGACGCCTTGAGTCGGCGACCGGCGAATCGCCCGTGCCCCCGTCCTATCGGCTCTCGGCGGGGGCCGAGGAGGGCCGTGTGCGGGACATGGCGGTGTATTCGTCGAGAAGAGGCAGGAGGAGGGCCTCGTCCCGCGCCCCGGCGATGCTGTCCGCCCGGTCCAGGGCCTCCTCGGCCGCCGCATGCTGCCCGAGGCTCCGGAGGACCAGCGCCAGGACGAGGAGGCGGACAGGTCGGTCCCGGCCATTCCGGAGGACGGCGCCGGCAGCCTCGATCGCGGCGAGGGCCTCGGGAAGGAGGCCGAGGCGCCAGCGCGCGGTGGCGAGCGTCGTGAAAGCCGGCTCGAAGTCCGGGTGCGCCTCCGCGAAGCGGGCGGCGGCCTTCGCTGCCAGCTCGTAGCGCGCCGCGGGAAGACCGGCGGTCCTTGCGACTTCGAAGGCGGCGTGCGTGAGTGCCGCGGGATCAGCCTCGCGGGCGCTCACGAGAGTCAGCGCCTCCTCGCGCATGGCGGCCGGGAGGGTCGTGTCCGCGGCGATGGCGGAGCGGACGTCGTCCGGGACGAGGTGCTCCGCGAACAGCTCGCCGACGAGAGCCGTGATCTCGATGCCCGGGAGGAGGTCGCGAAGCGCCCGGAGAGCCGTGACCAGCTCTCCGGCCCGCGATCCGAACGTCTGTTGGAAGCCCTCGGTGCCCTCGAGAAGCCGGAGAGCCCGGCTGACGAGGAGCCGGCCGCGGGCTACGGCCGCCCGGGAGACGGGCTGCTGCTCCATCACGGCCTCGCTGAGCTGCATGCAGAGAGTGGCCAGCATGAAGCGCCGGGACGGATCCTCGGGATGATCGAGCGCCAGGGCCTCCGCTGTTGCGGATGTGTCTTCGAGGAGCGCGCCCGCCTCGTCCCACCGCCCGAGGGCTCCGAGAAGTCGCGCCATGTCGCTGCCGAGCCGGATGCGCCCCTCGCGGATGGTGACGTCGAGGGGCGCGCGATCCGCGGCGCGCCTCAGGTCTTCCCGGGCGAGCCGGGCCTCGGCGAGGGCCTCCCCCGTGCGCGCAAGACGGTGCAGGGCCGTGGCGGCCTCCATGCGGGCGTAGGCCACGTCGAGGGCCCAGGCTGCATGCGTCGGAGATTCAGCGCTGAGCGACTCCGCGATGTCGAGAGCCGTGCGGAAGGAGGCGAGAGCGTCCTCGGGGCGGTTCACCGCGAGCCAGACGTGCCCGAAATCGCGGTGGCTCGCGCCGAGGTCGGCACGCCGGATGCGGTTGGTCGGGTCGCGTCCGGCAAGGGCCGCGCGGAGGGAATGCGCCCGCTGCGTTTGCGCCAGGGCTCCGGAACCGTTGCCCCGGGCGCGAAGGACGAGGCTTGCCCGTTCGAGGGCGACGGCGAGGCTCTCCTGCCAGGTCACGCGGGAGGGATCGAGGGCGACGAGGAACTCCCCGACCTCGACCTGCGCGAGGGCGGCGCGCCCTGCGCCGTCCATGTCTCCGCGGATCATGAGGATCGGCTGGAATGTCGCGTGGACGGAGGCCAGGGCCTCGCGCCAGCGGGGCTCCCGAGGTTCGGCCACGATGAGATCCTCGAAGATCCGGACGGCTTCGCGGTAGCGTTCGAGGACCGCCTCTCCGCGGTCGAGGAGGTGCTCGACCTGGCCGAGGCGCCGGAGGGCCCGCCCGCGGATCGCCCGCCAGGCCGACGCGCCCGCCCCGCCGGCCTGCCGCTCCGTGGCGATGTCGAGCATGGACGTGAAGTGCGTCCGCGCGAGCGCGGCTTGACCCTCGGCGAGTGCGATCCGGCCGAGGTTCTCGTGGGATTCGGCGAGGGCCTGGTCAGCGACAGGGTCGTCTCCCGCGCGGAGGGCGAGGTCGCTGGCGGCCTCGAAGGCCTTCTCGAAGATGCGTCGCGCCTCGGGAAGATCGCCCTCGTCGACGAGGACCTCGGCGACGTTGCCGAGGGCCCGATGGCGTTCGCGGAGGACTTCGGTCGTGATCTCGGAGGCCTCGAGGGTCTCGTAGTAGCGGGATGTCGAGCGGACGACCCGCGCGAGGATGTCGAGCCGGCCGATCTCGCGGAGGCGTCCATGGAGATCGTCGAGCATGAAACGGACGAGGTCCTCGGCGCGGGCGAGGTTTCGGGAGGCGCGGGACTCGGCGGCGAGGGCGCGATTCTCATTGTCTCTGGCGGCGGTCGCGGCCGCGATGGCGCGATCGCGGGCGGCTTCGATGCGGCTGCGGTTCTCGATCTCGCGGGCCAGGAAGACCGATCCCCCCCCTGCGGCAAGAAGGAGAGAGACCGCGAGGCTTGCCGCGAGCACGGGGTTCCTCTGGGACCAGCGCCGGAGGCGGAGGATCGGCCCGGCCGGGCGCGCGGAGATCGGCTCGAGAGATCGGACGCGCCGGAGGTCCTCGGCGAGGTCGAGAGCCGTCCGGTACCGGCGTTCAGGCTCCTTCGCGAGGGCCGTCTCGAGGACGATCCGGAGATCCGGCGGGATCGCAGGATTGAAGCTCCTCGGATCGGGAGGGGCTTCGAGGCGGATCGCGCGGAGCAACGCCTCGTGGGTCGGCCGGTCGAAGGGGCGGCGGTACGTGAGGGCCTCGAAGAGCGTGACGCCGAGTCCGAAGACGTCGGAGCGCCGGTCGATCCGCTCGCGTTGCCCGGCGACCTGTTCGGGCGCCATGTACGGCAGAGTGCCGAAGATGTCGCCGGATTCCGTGAGGCTTCCTCCTCTGTCCTCGAGATCGCGCGCGAGCCCGAAGTCGAGGATCACGGGCTCGCCGTCCGGCGTCACGACGATGTTGCCCGGCTTGATGTCGCGATGGACGATACCGTGCTCGTGGGCGGCATGCAGCGCGCGGGCGGCCTTCTCGATGATGTGGACGGTCGCGTGGACGGCCTGGCGGCTTGGCCGGTCGGGTGTGGATCCGGGGCGTCGCTCCGGATCGCCGGGACCGTCGTGGACCGGAAGTGGACCGACATCGGTGGCGGCTTCGCCGGCGGCCGCATGGGCGCGGGCGATGCGGGCGGCGAGGCTCTCCCCATCCACGTAGCGCATGACGATGAAGGGCGTCGGGCCGTCCATGCCGAATTCGTACACGGCGCAGATGCCGGGATGGTCGAGCCGCGAAGCCGTCTCGGCCTCGCGCCGGAAGCGGCGGAGGATGTCGTCGCCCGCCGCGGCCATGCGCGTGAGGACCTTGATGGCGACGCGCCGCCGCAGGTGCTGGTCCTCGGCGAGGTAGACGGATCCCTGGCCGCCCTGGCCGAGCTCGCGGAGGACACGATAGCGCCCCGAGATGGCTGCGACTCCGGACACAGCGGGCTCCGCCGCGTCCCCGAAGAAGCGCAGCGTGGCGTCGCCGGAGGATGCGGTGCGGCCGGCAATCGCGTGTCGCGCGTGGGCCGCGGTGACGGCGTCCCCGAGTTCCGGAAACAGCGCCTCGTAGACGCCAGGCGGTTTCAGGCCGCCTCCCTCCCGATCGGCCGCGAGCCTGGCTTCGAGCGCCGCGAGGCGGCGCCTGCGATCGCCCTCCGTCCCGGACACGCCGGTTCCTCCGGTGTCGCCATCCTCGTGCCGGCCGCTCGACATCGCGGAGATTGTCTCATGAAGCAGGTCCGCCATCATCGCCCGCGGCGAGGCCTGCGGCCGGCGGCCGTATCGGCCATGGCGGATCGGAGGGCGCAGCGACGGAATCCGGACGAGCGGGGAGTCCGCCGGTGATTCCGGTACAATCGCGCGCGGATCGGACGCATGGATCCCGTCCGCCGGTCGCGCGGGTCATCCGGGCCGTCGGGCCGGGGAGGATCGACTCATGAACCGCCCTGCCACTTCTTCCGGCGTCGTTGTCCCGCCCCCGCGAACCGTTGCCGGCGCCCGGCTCTGGACACCGTCTGCTCCGGCCACGGCCCTGCTGCTCCTCGCCCTCGGCATTCCGGACCCGGGTGGCGTGCGGGCTCAAGCGCCCGGCGCCACGCCTTACCCGATTCTCTTCGTGACCCAGATTCCGATCCCCGCCGACTTCACGACGATCGGCTCGACCTTCGGGAACCACCTGCCTACGCTTCAGGCCGCGGGACGGGGCGGCGACCTCTGGATCCGCTACACCGACGGGACGCTCAGGAACCTGACGGCCGCCGCCGGATTCGGCAGCGCCGGATTCCAGGGGGCCCAGTCGATCGCTGTTCGCGACCCGAGCGTCCACTGGAGCGGCGCCAAGGGCCTCTTCAGCATGGTCATCGGAGCGCCGCAGCAGCAGTACGTCTGGGAGACCTACCGCTGGCAGATCTACGAGATCACCGGACTCGGCCCGAACGACGCGCCCGTCGTCGTCCGCGTGCCGAACCAGCCCGACGACGCCAACAACGTCTCTCCGTTCTACGGAACCGACGACAGGGTCCTCTTCACATCGGATCGACCGTTCAACGGGGCCTCGCATCTTCATCCCCAGCGGGACGAGTACGAGGCGGCGCCCATCGTGACCGGGATCTGGAGCCTCGACCCTGTCTCCGGCGATCTCGTCCTGCTGACCCACGCGCCGTCGGGTGATTTCACGCCGTTCATCGACAGCTTCGGGCGTATCGTGTTCACCCGGTGGGATCACCTGCAGCGCGACCAGCTCGCCGATGCCGATGCCCTCGGGGCCGGCAGCTACGGGACGTTCAACTGGTCCGATGAGAGTCAGGCTGCCCTGCCGCTCAACGACCGGACGGAGGTCTTCCCCGAGCCCCGGAGCGTCCGCACGGATCTCCTTGCGGGCACGAACATGGTCGGGCACGCCTTCAATCACTTCTTCCCCTGGCAGGTGAACGAGGACGGTACGGGCATCGAGACTCTCAACCACGTCGGGCGGCATGAGCTTCATTCCTGGTTCGACAGGGCGATCACTGGCGATCCCAACATCGTCGCTTACACCTACCCCTCGCCGGGTGCCGCCAACACGTACCGGATCGTCAACCTCTTCCAGATGAAGGAGAGTCCGGCGGCTCCGGGCCTCTACTACGGAGTCGATGCTCCGGAGTTCACGACCCATGCCGCCGGGCAGATCGTGACGATCCTCGGGCCTCCCGGACTGAACGGCGATCAGATGACCGTGACCCCGATCACGCATCCGGACACGCGGACGACGACGGCGACGCCGGGACCCGGCCACACGGGCCACTATCGCGAACCCCTGCCCCTGTCCGACGGGACTCTCGTGGCCGTGCACGCGCCGGAGACCGACGTGGATGCCAACACGGGCACGACGGCGAATCCCGCGAGCCGCTACGCCTTCAGACTGCGACGCATCGCCGCTGCGGGAAACTGGTTCGCCGCGGGACCCGCGCTGACGCCTGGCATCTCGAAGACGGTGAGCTACTGGAATCCGGACGTCCTCGTGACGTGGTCGGGCGTCCTCTGGGAGCTGAACCCCGTGGAGGTGAGGCCCCGCGTGCGGCCCTGGGCGGCGGCGGCGCCCCTCGAGGCCCCCGAACTCGCCGCCTTCGCGGCGGCGGGCGTGGAGCCGGAGTCGCTCCGGGCCTGGCTGGCGGCGCAGAACCTCGCCCTCGTCGTGAGCCGCAACGTCACGACGCGGGACGATGCGGACCGGCAGCAGCCCTTCAATCTCCGACGTGCAGGGACATCGGCGCAGACCGTGACGGTTCCGGGGGCCGTCTACGACGTGAGCCATCTCCAGTTCATGCAGGCGGATCTCATCCGGGGCTTCGGAGGGACTTCGACTCCGGCTCCCGGTCGCCGCGTCCTGGCCCGGCCGATGCACGATCCTGCGGCGGCGAATCCGCCGTCGCCCGGAGCACCCGGGGGCAGCGTGGCGCTCGGACCGGATGCGTCCCTTGCGGCCTTCGTTCCCGCGCGCCGGGCCATGAGCTGGCAGCTTCTCGGACCCGTGGGAGATCCGATCGTGCGCGAGCGGTACTGGGTGAGCTTCCAGCCGGGCGAGGTCCGCGTCTGCGCCTCGTGCCACGGCGCCAACGAGGCCGTGCACGGCGGCCAGAGTCCGCCGGCCAACACGCCCCAGGCCCTCGTCTCCCTCCTGCAGTGGTGGCAGACCCAGCCGGCCCCTGCGCCGTCTCTCGGTCCGGAGGGCGCCGGCACGGTGGGAATCGGCCAGGGCGGCCCCTTCGACGTCCTCGCGATCGACGGCTCCTTCGGAGGGGCATCTCGCCGCGTGGACGTCGGGCTCGGTCAGCCGTTCACGCTCTCCGTCCTGCAGCCGCCCTCCGCTCCGACTCCGTCCTCCTTCGCCCTCTGGGGTTTCACCGGCGTTCCCGGGCCGGCGGCGGGCATCCAGACCACGTTCGGCGCCATGACGTTCCGGCCGCTTCCCCTCGATCCGGATGCCCCGTGGCTCTTCACCCTCGCCAACAACCTGTGGCCCGACCCCGCGGCTCTCGTGGTCTCGTCGCCTGCGCCGTGGAGCCTCCCCGTTCCCGGGCTGCCATTCCCGCTCACGCTCACGTTCCAGGGGCTCATCGTCGACTCCCCCGGCCCGTCGAGCCCGCTCGGCATCACGAACGGCGTCATCCTGCGCGTGGAGTAGCGCCCCCTGCGGGATCGCGACACATGAATGAGTTGTTCTCTCCGAACGCCGTCGGGGGAGCCGGAGTCAGGCGGCGAGGACCTTGCCGGCCGCGTGGCCGAGACCCGCGGCCCCGATGCCGAGAAAAACGTTGCCGCCCGCGCTCGCGGCCGCCGCGAGCCAGCGCTCCGCGCGGAGGAAGTCGAATGTGTCGCCGGCCACGGCGGAGAATGTGGTGAACCCGCCGATGAGACCCGCGGTCAGGAAGCACCGCACCGGTGAATCCGGGCTCACGCGTCCGGTGGCGAGTTCCGTGATGGTCCCGAGGGCGAAGCAGCCGATGGAGTTGACCGCGAGGGTGCCGAAGGGGAACCCGAGCCCGACCGAGCGGTGGATCAGACCGGTGAGCGCGTAGCGAACGATGGCTCCGAGAAAGCCGCCGAGCCCCACTGCGAACACCTTCGACATCGCCGGACTCCCGCGTCGGTACAGGGACCTGTGCAGGAGTCATCAGCCGGCGTGGCGGTTCGGGGGAGACTCCATTCCCCGTCTCAGGACTCTATCGTACGCCGGCGCCGCGGCGCTGCAATGCTGCCCGGCGCTCAGCCCGGGATGATGAGGAGCGTGTTCGAGAGTCGGAGTCCCCCGGAGGCGGGTTGCACGGCCTGCAGGTAGAACTCCGTCCCCGCGAGGTCCGGCGGTGCCGACTGGAGGCCGAGGTCGATGCGCCAGAGTCCGGTTCCGATGGACATCATCGGGAAGAGACCGAGGAAAGCCGCCGGTTCGAGGTCGAGAAGCGACCCGGGAAGGAGGAGCCCCGGGAGGGCGCCGGGAGGGGCGATGGCTCCGGCGGCGGCCAGCATCGGCGGCAGGGCGGGATCGGAGGAGATGACGCGAACCTCGAAAGGCCAGCCGACGCGGGGCGGGCCGAAGGGTGCGGAGAGCGCGAGGCCGGCGACCAGGGCGTTCGATGCCCCGGCGGCGAAGGCGGTGGGCAGGGCGACGACCGAAAGGGAGGGGTTGCCGGGGGACGTCGTCGCGAGGATGGCGGATCTACCCTGGCTCAACGGGAGGAGGGTCGGGACGACGGTGCTTGCCACGGGAAGAGTGACCGAGTTCGCCGAGCCATGAAGAGCCGTGACCACGGTAAGCCACCACTGTCCGTTCACCGGCGCGTTCGAGAGGGCCACGAGAGTATCCGCGTTGCCCTGGAGGACCTTGAACGGTGATGCGGGAATCTGGACCGGCGTGCTTCCCGCCCAGGGGCCCGTGAAGACGCGGTGCGTGAACGAGACCGTGCCGGCGACCTGCTCGAGCATCTCGTCCTCCCGGAGGCTCATGGCGAGGACGCAGCCGAGAGCCCAGGAACACCAGGAGTGTACCGCCACGGCCACCGGACCGTCCGCGTCGATGACGAGCCGGAAGTGCCCCGCGAGGAAGTCGTCCCAGCCGGCGATGACGTTGTCGCCGGCGCCGGGAGTCGCGGGCATGTTCGCGCCGGCCTCCGGACTTGCGAGGTCGAGCGTTGTCGTGAGGGGCGACGCAGTCGGGAAACGGATGAAGGTGAGCCGCGTCGTCGCGCTCGAGGGGAACTCGCTGGCGACGCCCGTGCCCGCGGGTGTCGTGAAGAGTCCCGAGAGAGGCGTACCCGGGCCGAGAGACAACGTCGTGACGCTGAACCCCGGCGGAGGGCCGAGAAGTCCCGTGAAGATGACGATCGTGCGGTTTCCGACCCCACCCACGGCGAGGTAGCGGTTTCCTCCGCTCGGGCCGCCCCGGAAATCCGTGAGCGGCCACGGCGGACCCGAGGCGAGGGGCACCGGCGACGGAACGACGTGACGCGTCGCACCGGCCGGGCCGTGGCGCAGGATCACGAGCTGACCGCCCGCGGCGTCGAGGCGGGCGGCTGTCGTCGTGTTCACCGGCACGAACGCCGGATCCGGATCGGCGATTCCCGTCGGAACGAGCGCGGGGTTTCCCGGCAGGTCACGAACGAGGATCAACTCCGCCGCCGCCGAGCTGTAAACGGCTTCCTGCGGTCCCAGGCGGTGCCACGGCGTCGCCTTGGCAAGCGCGCCGGACAGGGCGATCGACGTCCCGGCGGCCTGGAGAGGGTCGTGAAGCCCCGTTACGACGTGGATCGTCGAGTCCTCGCAGACTGCCAGCGCCGTGCCCGACGTGAAGGCCGGAGCCGCGACGCTCGTCGGAAACCCCGCGGGGAGCACTCCGGATCCGATCGTATGGACGCTCTGGCCTGCGACGCATGCCGTCAGGATCGCTCCGATCCCTGCGGCGACGGCACTCTCCATCCTCATGGCGGGATCCTCGGCCCCGGGGACCGCTTCCCCTCCGAACGGCCGTCCGCGGCTCGTATTCCCGAGTGTCCCATCCCGGGTCTCTCCGCGCAAGTCTCCTCGGGCTCGCTCCTCTCAGCGCGAGCGACAGAACGGCGTCAACCTGATCCTGATCCAGGCGGTCTATTCTCAAGGGTGCGCGACGGGACGCGATGAGAAGTCTTCATGATCGATGTTGCGACGGCGCGGACTGACCCCGTCGACAGAACCGTGCACTCCGTAGATTCTTCCGGAACCACGAGTTGCGATCCGGCGGCTTCGCATTCAACGCTCGCTTCTCCTCCGGAGCGGTTCGGACCCCGCTGATGAACCCATCGGTCTTTCTCGCACTGCAACATCTGTGGTTCGACCCGCGGGGCGCTCCCGACTTGAATTCCCGCAGGTAAGACGATATCTTACGAGCATGAAGACCAGGGTCTCGACGAAGGGCCAGATCGTGCTTCCTGCGGAGATCCGCGACGCGGACGGCATCGAGCCCGGCGATGAGTTCGAAATCGAACGTATCGACCGCGGCGAGTACCGTCTCGTACTCACGGCGCCGCGGCCCAACGCAGGTGTCGTCGACTGGCTCCTCGCTTGCCCTGAGAAGGACTGGTTCGTCCCTATCGATTCCGAGTCGACGGATACGCTGTGAAGTGGCTCATCGACGCCAACGTCCTGAGCGAACCCACGAAGCCGACACCTGACCCGGCAGTCCTGGCGTGGCTCCGCGCGAATGAGCCTGATCTTGCCGTCGATCCGTTCATCGTCGGTGAGGTGAGATTCGGAATCCGCCTGCTCCCGCGCGGCCGGCGCCGACGCGGCCTCGAACAGTGGTTTTACGACGGAATCCGGCGACTCCATTGCGTTCCTTGGGATGCGCAGACGGGCTGCGTCTGGGCCGATCTGCTCGCTCGTCTTCGCACCGAAGGCCGTGCAATGCCCATCAAGGACAGTCTCATTGCGGCTTCGGCGCTCGCCCACGACCTTACGGTTGTCACCCGGAATCGTCGCGACTTCCAGCATGCGGGAGTTGACCTCTTCGATCCGTTCAGTTCATAGCTTGCTGAGTGTCAACGCCGGCGGGAATCCGCAGGTTTCCGACGGTGGATCGGGAGTTGGTTT
>CAYQRN010000024.1:0-31459 GCA_964419995.1 uncultured Planctomycetia bacterium | reverse complement strand
GCTTCCATCGCCGAAGTCCCACGACCACGTCGCAGGTGGGCTGGGCGCTCCCGCGGACAGGTCCGTGAAGGTGACGGAATGGGGTTCGCAGCCGGATGGGGGCGTTGCTGAGAAGTCCGCCGTCAGAGCCTCGACGGCGATGTCGTTGCTCTTCGTTCGGACGAACTGGCATCCGGAGGTCCAGCCGGCCGTGAGCGTGACGCTGAAGGATCCTCCGGTCGTGTAGGTGTGGGAGGCGCTCTGCCCCGCTCCGAGAGTGCCGTCTCCGAAGTTCCAGGACCATGTGGATGGTGAAGCTCCCGTAGAGGTTCCTGTGAACGTGACGGTGAGAGGCGAGCAGCCGGCCGTGGGTGAAGCCGTGAAATTGACTGTACCCCCGGTCAAGACGGTGACACCCTGGGTGGCGGAGTCCTGACCCGCGGCGTTGCCCACCGTGAGCGTGGCAAGGTATGTTCCCGGGGCAGAGTAGGCGTGGGTGACGACGTTCCCGGCGGCCGGAAGAACCGTACCATCGCCGAAGTCCCACACGCGGGTGCAGATGGTGCCGTAGGGTACCGTGGACGTGCTTGTGAACGTGACGTTCTGAGTCTGGCAGAGCGTCGCCGGACTCGTCGTGAAGCTCGCGGCGGGGAGCGCGGCGTAGTAGACGGACCACTTCCAGTTATCGCTGAAGATGGATTGCGACCACGGCGTGGGTGTCGTGAGAGCGTTGCCGCACCCCGGCACGATGCGCGCCCAGGCGAACTCCGGAATGCCCGAGTCGACCTTCGGAAGAACGATGCATGTGGGGGGAGAACAGTCGTCCGGCGTCGTGAAGACGATGTAGAAGGTCGTGCCGGCCGTGACGGGAACGGGCGGAGTGAATTCGACCGTATCCCCGCCGGTCTGGAGGAGTTGGAATGTGGCCGCCGCGACCTGAATGGCCGGCGCGTTGCCGGCGGGGGGCGCGCCCGGATTCGTCGCCGTCCACAGGGCGATGTCCATGGACCCGCTCGGGCCGCTCACGGCCCAGCAGGGCATGTAGAAGCCGGCGACGAAACCGGTGTACGCAGCCGTGACCGGCAGCGCGAAGCTCGTGTTGGGATCGCACGTGAGAAGGTTCGAAAGAGTCCCCGTGATGTTCCGGCTCTGGGTGACCGTTCCACACAGCGTCTGTGCTGACGTGAGGCGGAGGAGCAGCGCCATGGCGGCAGCAACGGCAACCGGTCCGAGGCGTGTACGCATGATCCGTCCTCCGTTCGGTTACACGTCGATTGGAACCCTCGATGCGCTCCGGGTCAAGGTCCAAGCCCGGATCGCGGGCGGCCCGCCGTCAGGCTCGTGCGGCGCGGGCGAGCCAGTGCTCGAGGCGGTCCCGGATGAGGGCCGTGACGCGCGAAGGCGCGAGACGATCGCGGACCTCCTCCGCGGCGGCGCGGGCGCGGCGGCGGGCCTCGGCGCGGTCCTCGAAGACGCGGCGCATGAGGGTGCGGAGGTGGTCCGCATCGGGGTCGGCCCATCGGTGCCCGCGGTAGTTGGGGACCTCCCGGAGGGCCGCTTCGGGGACGGGGCGCAGGACGCAGCGGATGAGCCAGGAGTTGGCCGCGGTCATGAAATCGAGGTTTCCGCCATGGGCCGTGCCGATCACGGGGGTTCCGGCGGCCATGGCTTCGAGGAAGGGACGACCGAACCCCTCGCCGCGCGTCGGCAGGACGAAGGCGTCCGCGCTCCGGAAGAGGGCGGGCATCTCGGACTCGGGAAGCGGCGGGAGAACCCGGAACGGCGGGATGTGCTTCGCGCCGCCGGCGAAACGACGGGCCACGGCGAGAATCACCTTCTCCACGTTCGCGGTGCGATCACCGCCCGTGCGGAGGGCGAGCTCCACGTCCGTTCGACCGGCGAACTCGAGCACATAGGCTTCGAGGAGGACGTCCCAGCCCTTGCGCACCCCGAAGTCGAAGACGGACAGGAAGGTGAAGCGGTCGCTGCGGATCAGCGGGTGCCGCAGGCCCTCGACGTCAAAGCGCGCGAAGTCCAGCGTGCCCGGAATCAGGACGAGCTTCTCCCGCGCGACCCCGGACCTCTCGAAGGTGGCGAGGTTGTGCCGGCAGGGCACCCAGATCTCGTCCATGGCGTTGCAGAGTGGAACCCAGGGCGCGGGGATGCGGTCCGTCTCGAACATCGTGCGCCCGATGGTCACGGGCACGTCGGGCCGCCGCCGGAAATGGCTGGCGAGGATGTGCTGGACCTCGACGTGCACCGGGCCGGGCGGGCGCGTCGTGAGGGCATGGAAGAGGGCTCGTTCAGCGGGGTCGAGTCCGGCCCTCGCCTTGCTCAGGACGAGAGGTTCCACCGCCGGCCGGAGATCGTGGTCCGCGGCGAGGCTCGACAGGAACGCCCGCGCCTCGGAGGCATAGCCGCTCGGATCCCAGAGGAGCGAACGCCAGCGGACCGGCGGGGCGGGGCGGCGCGAGGGGGGCAGGAGACGCGCGCGATGGGCGCTGATCTCGTCGATCCGCCTCGCGACGCGCCGGGCCGCCGCGGCCATCGTCCAGTCCCGCGCCACGTCCTCGAGGCCCCGCGCGGCGCGCCGTGACCGCTCCGCGGCGTCGTGCCGGACCCGCCGCAGGAGCTCCGCCGTGCACGCGGCGGAAGGCTCCGCCCAGCGGTGTCCTCGGAAGAAGGGGTTGACGCGGATCTGCTCCTCATCGACGTCGGTGAGGCCGTCGAGATCGATGAGAAAGGCGTTGTCGTCGTTCAGGAACTCGAGCTGGCCGCTCCAGCGCGTCGCGATGACGGGGAGCCCCGTGGCGAGAGCGTCGAGGTATGGCATGCCCCATCCCTCGCCCCGGCTTGGAAGGACGAAGGCCTGACACTGCCGGTACAGGCTCCGGAGCTGGTCGTCGGTGAGGTGGTCCTCGATGAGCACGATCTCGGGAATGCCGGAGGGATCGTGGCCGAGGCTCGCGATGAACTCTGCGAGGATCTCGACGGGCCGGCGCGGGCCCCGGCAGTAGGTCTTGATGACGAGAGCCACATCGTCTTCCGGACGGAAGGCCTCGATCCACGCCCGGATGAGCACGTCCCAGCCCTTGCGGCGGGTGAGCTCGAAGACCGAGAGGAAGCGGAAGGACCTGGTCGTGTCGAGGGGCCAGGTCGTCGGCGTCGCTGGATCGACTTCGGGCACGCCGAAGGGGAGGACGCGGACGCGGTCGGGATCGACGCCGGAGCGCGTGAAGGTCTCGAAGTTGAATTGCGTGGGGACCCACACCTCGTCCATCGCGTTGCAGGCCGGCACCCAGGACGGGTCGATCCGGTCCGTCTCGAACATCGTGCAGCCGACGTACCGGAAGTGGCCCGGGCTGGCCGCGCGGAAGCGTGCCCAGAGATCCTCGCCCTCGAAGCTCACGGGAGGGTGCTGGCAGACGTGGATGCCGGGCGCAGCTCGACGCGGATCGAGGAAGGGCATCATCTCCGCGACGCGGGCGCGGCCGATGGGGCTCCGGTAGCTCGTGAACCTGCCGTCCGGGCCCGGCACGCGGAGGATCGCGACGTCAGTGCTCTTCGACGACATCGAGGCCTCCCCACATGGGGTGCGCGCGGACGCGGAGGCCCTCGGCCGAGAGGGCGAGGATCATGGAGCGGGCCACGGCGGCGTAGCCCGAGAGGTCGAAGAGCGGAGATTCCCAGGTCACGTCGAGACGGAGGGCCTCCGGAGCTTCGGATCCCTTGCCGGGCTCCCGAGCGTGGGTGCGTGCGGCGTCCGCCTCCATGGGGGTCACAGGGTTGCGGCGGCCGGCTCGCGCGCGCTCTCGCGCTCGGCCGTGGCAGCGGCGAGATCGGCCTCGACCATCATCCTGACGAGATTCCGGAAGTCCACCTCGGGCTCCCAGCCGAGGACCGTGCGGGCGCGCGTGGGATTCCCCTTCAGGAGATCCACCTCGGCGGGGCGGACGAGGGAGCGGTCGATGATGACGTGGTCACGCCAGTCGAGCTCGACCGTTGCGAAGGCTGTCTCGACGAGTTCCCGGACGGTATGGCACTCCCCGGTGGCGACGACGAAATCGCCGGGCTCGTCCTGCTGGAGCATGAGCCACATGGCCTTCACGTAGTCGCCGGCGAAGCCCCAGTCGCGGCGGGCGTCGAGGTTGCCCATGCGGAGTTCCTTCTCGAGCCCGAGGCGGATCCGCGCAGCAGCACGCGTGACCTTGCGCGTCACGAACTCGGCGCCGCGGCGGGGCGACTCGTGGTTGAAGAGGATTCCCGAGGAGGCGTGGATGCCCCACGACTCGCGGTAGTTGATCGTGATCCAGTGTCCGTAGAGCTTGGCGACGCCGTAGGGGCTCCGCGGATGGAAGGGCGTCCGCTCCGTCTGGGGCACCTCGACGACCTTGCCGAACATCTCGCTCGACGAGGCCTGGTAGAAGCGGATCCGCGGGTTCACGATGCGCACGGCCTCGAGGAGGTTCGTGACGCCCGTGGCCGTCACCTGCGCCGTGAGGACCGGCTGGTCGAAGGACGTGGGCACGAAGGACTGGGCTGCGAGGTTGTAGACCTCGTCGGGATTGGCGGCCCGAAGGGCCTTCACGAGGGATCCCGCGTCGAGGAGGTCCGCCCGGTGGAGCACGACGCGATCCCGGAGATGCTCGATGCGCTCGTGGCGCTCCGTGCTCGACCGCCGCACGATCCCGTGGACGGCGTAGCCCTTCTCGAGGAGGAACTCGGCCAGGTACGAGCCGTCCTGTCCCGTGATGCCCGTGATGAGCGCGGTCTTCATGGTTCCCTCGTGTCGGCGAACTCCCGGTCGCCAGCGCACACGGCGTGCGCTCCTCCCGGGGAGGCGGCCGGAGCCTCTTCCGGCTCCTCTTTCGGCCGCGGCGGGGATTCCCCTCAAGTCGCTCCCGGCCCCCGGGCGAAACCGGCGATGTGCGCGGCATCCGGCGGAGGGTCCGCCGGCGCCGCCCGGAGCTTCCGTGGCCGCCGTCCCAGTCGCCTCGCCTGTGCCCCACGCCCGCGCATCGCGCACGGTCGTCTGGCACGGCTCGTTCCTCGAGCATCACAGCCTGGCCCTCGTCAACCGCCGAATCGCCGGAGCCCTGGCCGGGTCCGGCGATGCCGTCGTCATCGCGAGCCACCACGGCGGCCGTGAGTTCGCGCCCGGCGAGGGCGGCGACGATCCTCGCGCCCTTCTCGACGCCCTCCGGCGCACTCCGCGGGGGGGCGCGGACGTCCTCCACGTGACGCATCGCTGGCCGCCCTTCCTGGCTCCGCCGGGGCGGGGCCGGTGGATCGCTTTCCAGCCCTGGGAGTTCGGCAGCATGCCTCGAGCCTGGCTTGCGCCCTTCCGCGACGCGGCCGACGAGGTCTGGGTCTACACCCGCTGGAACCGCGACAACTGCGTCGCCGACGGCCTCAGCCCGGATCGGGTTGCGGTGATCCCCCTTGGCGTGGACCTCGACCGCTTCCGGCCCGACGCACCGCCGCTCGCCCGGGTCGCCGCGGCGACGGACAGGCCATTCCGGTTCCTGTTCGTCGGGGGGACGATCCGGCGCAAGGGTATCGATGTCCTCGTCGAGGCCTACCTCCGCGCCTTCACGCGGGAGGACCCCGTTGTTCTCGTCGTGAAGGACTTCTGCCAGGACGGCGCCTACCGCGGGCAGAACGCGGGGGAATCGCTCCGGCGCCTCGCCGGAGATCGCCGCCACCCTGCGATCGTGTACATCCCCGACCGGATCGCCCCCGCCGACCTGCCTGGCCTCTACACGGCTTGCGATGTCCTCGTGCATCCCTACCGGGGCGAGGGCTTCGGGCTCCCGGTGGCCGAGGCGCTGGCGTCCGGGCGCCCGGTCATCGTGACGCGGGGGGGTGCGTGCGATGACTTCTGCGTCGAAGGGCCGGCCTTTTTCCTTCCCGCCGTGACGCGGGCCGCCCAGTCGCCTCTCGAGCTGGTGCGCCAGGGTTCCGTCCTCGAGCCCTCGGTGGATGCCCTCACGGCGCTTCTCCGGAGCGTCTTCGAACGGCGCGATGAGCTTCCCGAGCGGGGGGAGGCCGCCCGGGCCCACGCCGTCGCGGCGCTCTCATGGGACCGGACGATCCTCGCCGTCCGCGAAGCGCTGGATCGTGTCCTGGCGCGGCCGCCGCGCCGCGGCTGATCCGGCACTCCCGGCGCCGGAGGAAATAGCCCCGGCCATCCCGCCGTCCATCGAAGCGGATCTTTCCGCGTCGTCGGAGGGCTTTGGTCATGAAGAAGGCTCTGCTCGTCGGCATCAACGACTACCCGCTCTTCCCTCTCCGCGGGTGCATCAACGACGTGGAGGACATGGCGACGTTCCTCGTCGCCCGCTGCGGTTTCCGCAAGAGCGACATCCGGCTCCTCACGGACCGCCGTGCCACGGCCTCCGCGATCACGAGCCGTCTCCGCTGGCTCGTCCGGAGCCTCCGGTCCGGCGACGAGGGCCTCTTCCACTTCAGCGGCCACGGGACGCGCCTCGCTACGCGCAATCCCGAGGGCGAGGTGGACGGCCTCGACGAGGTCGTCTGCCCCGCCGACTACGACTGGACCGGGCGCCGCGCCATCCGCGACAAGGACTTCGCCGCGCTCTTCCAGCCGCTTCGCGCCGGAGCGCGCCTCCTCTGGATCTCGGATTCCTGTCACTCCGGAGATCTCTCCCGCGGCGACGATCCCGGAAGTGCCGCCCCCCGGCCACGGCGCCTGCCGGCGCCGCCGGACATCGCCTGGCGCATCGCCGCGGCCGCGGAGTCGGGGTGTCGTCCCCTCGGGTTCGCCCGCGTGGCGTCGGGTCTCGGCCTCAACCTCCTCGCCGCCTGCGCGTCGCACGAGGTCGCCATCGACGGCAGCTTCGACGGGCGCCCCAACGGCGCCTTCACGCGGACCCTCCTCGACACCCTCGCCTCGGGCCACTGGCGTCGCCGGGCCATCGCCTCCCTCGTCGCCGAGGTCGGGCTACGCCTGGCCGCCGCCGGCTTCGCCCAGACCCCCGGTATCGAGGGCTCCGAACGGGGGATGCGCGCGCCCTTCGTGCGCCCGGAGAGCCGCCGCGTGGCGACCGGAACGGCGGAGCGGAACCCGCCGGCCGGGGAGGGGTTCAAGGAGGCCGAGAGAGACATGCAGACAGGAGTCGCCTCATGAGACCCGCCGTTCCGCTGGCCCTCGTCCTCGCCCTCGCGACTTCCGCACCGCAGGTCCAAGGCCAGGGGCAGGAGCCGATCCGCATCGTCTTCGACATGCACTCGGATCCCGTTCCGAACGGGATTCCCTTCGCCCAGAAGCTCTCGCTCATGCAGACGCGGTGCGGCTACATGAACTGGGTGATGGACTTCACCGAGCCCCTTGGCATGAAGATCGCCCACCTCTCGACAGGGCAGTTCATGGAGCTCGTCGTGTTCGAGGGGCCAGGCGGAACGGGTGCCCAGACGCTCCAGCGGATCTGGCAGAACGGCGGCCAGATCGGATCGCACTCTCACTCCGAGTACCGCACCGGCGCCTTCGACTGGCCGAACCTCCCGTCGGGCGCGACCCTCGCCCAGTCAGCCCAGAGCTGGACCGACAACGTCACCTGGGTCGACAACGCGATCCTCACGGCCTTCAACGGCGCGCCGCCGGAGGCCCTTTCCGCCATCAACTGCGCGAAGGGTTCGCACCTGCCATCCAACGAGCCCGACTACCACGCGCTCATGCAGCAGTTCGGTTTCACGGTGCGCCAGGGTGGCCCCGAAGAGGACTACTTCGCGTGGTACGGGCATCACATCTGGAACCCGTTCCGGCCCTCCGCCGCGAACTACATGGACGAGGACCTCTCGGCGCCCTTCGTCCAGAGCACCCAGGGCTCGGTGATCGGCGTCGCCGGGATCCACCACGGCATCTACCAGGACATGACGGGGCCGGCTGTCAAGCGCCAGTTCCTCCAGCTCTACCTGAACTGGCGCTCGCGGGACCGCCACGGACTGCCGGCGCGCGTCTGGTCGTGGGGCTGGGGAAGCCACGGAGAGGATTTCTACCCGGGCAGCCCGTCCCGCGCGGGGCTCGTCGATGCGGCGAGCTGGATCCACGCGCACTTCGCGGGGCGGATCGAACCCACGGGGTCCCAGGTCCTCGCCTACGACACGCACCGTGGCGTGCGGGATGCCTATCTCGCCTGGGAGGCCGCGAATCCCGGCGTGAAGTCCTTCGGAGGCCATTCCCTCGCCGTGGACTGGAACGAGTATCCCTATCTCAGGGCCGTGTGCGAGGAGATGAAGGACTTCGTCTGGAGCGCCGACCTCAGCTTGGGCGCCGGCGTCGAGTCGTATCTTCTCTCGAAGGGGCCGCTCCAGGCCGTGATTCTCTGGCGGTCCTCGGGGACGTCCGCCGTCGATCTGTCGGCGATCGTCGGACCCGATGTTCGCGTCGTGGACCTCGAGACCGGCGAACGGATCGGGCTCGATGCGTCGGCGGTCGTCGCCGGAGAATCCCCCGTCATCGTCACGGAGGACGTCTCCCGGATGTCCCTCCTCGGCATGCCGATCCTCGGGAGCTCGGTCGGCGTCCGCATCACGGGGCCGCCCCAGTCGCCGGCCGTCATCTTCGTCTCGGGCGCGGGTTTCGACCAGTCGTTGCCGCACTACGGCCGGATCCTGATCGATCCCGCCCATGCCGCCTTCGGCATCCTCGGCTCCGGCGTCGTCGGCGGTCAGGCGCAGTTCACCTTGCCCGTCGCGATCCCGTCCGATCCCCTGTGGATCGGCGTCACGGCGCACGTGCAGGGGGCCGTCGTCCTCTTCGGCGGAGCGTCGGCGCGCCTTGCGGACAACGCGCTCGCCGTGACGATCCAGTAGCGGCCTCGGCTCCGTCCCCGCCGCACCGCGTGCGGCGGGGACGCGACGCATTTCAGCCCTGTTCGGCGAAGGCGCGCCAGCGCGCGATGTCGAAGCCCCAGGCCTTGCCGGTGATCTTCCGCAGGGCGACGGCGGCGGCGTCGCGGACCTTCGGGTGCTTCGATGCCTCGAGGATGTCGATGATCTTCCCGAGGACGGTCCGCGCCCGGAGCTTCGCCAGGGCGTCGAGAGCCGCGATGGCCACCGGCGGCTCATCATCCCTGAGGAGCGGGAGGATCGCGTCCACCGCGTCCACGGCCTTGAGCCGCGCGAGGCCCGACACGGCAAAGCGGCGGACGTCGGCCTCGAGACAGGTGAGAGCCGCGACGAGGTGTTTCGTCGCCACCGGTGTCCCTCGGACGACAAGGAAGTCCACGATGCGACCGGCGGAATCCGGTCCGGCGGCGAGGAGAGCGGCGCCAAGCGCGTCGAGGAGCGGCCCGGTCGCCGATCCTGGCGCTGCGGGCAGAGCCTGGATCACGTCACCGGCCTTGAGGCGTACCCAGTAGTCCGGATCGGCCAGCGCACCGGCGGCCGCGAGGGCGGCTGCCTCCGGGAGGGGCCGGACGGCTGCGAGGGCCTCGAAGGCGCGCCGGCGCACCTCGGGATCCGGATCTCGCGCGAGGGGGAGGAAGACGTCAGCGGTTCCTTCGCCGCCGAGGCGGGCGAGGGCGGCGAGAGCTTCGCGGCGCAGGGCGGCGTCCTCGGACTTGGCGAATCCGAGAAGGACGGGCGTGGCGTCCCGGGCCTTGAGCTCGCGGAGGCAGCGGATGCCCCAGAGTTTCTCCTCGAGGGGGCGGTCTCCGAGCCCCGCGAGGAGCGGGGCGATGACATCCGGGCCGCGGGCGACGAGGGTACCCGCGGCCCGGGCGTCGGCCTCGAACTCCCCGGTGAGTCCGCCGAAGAAGCTCCTCACCGCTGCCGCCGCGTTGGTGTCGTCCTGGGGGGCCGCATGGAGCGGGATCGCGATGGCGACGAGGATGATGAACGTCCGGAGGATCATGGTCGTATCGATTCCCTTTCGCCCGCAGGCGGATCAGTAGTTCGTGATGCGGTGGTAGGAGAGCATTCGAACGGCGTTGGTCGACTGGAGACTCGGAAGTCCGCCGAGGACCTCCGAGCTGTAGCGGATGACGGCCGCGCCGTTGCCGAAGTTGTTGCCGATGGCCTGGTTGGCGAAGCTCATGAAGGCCCCGACCAGGTAGAAGCTCCCGTTGATGTGTGTGACCTTGTCTCCGATGATGAGCCCCTTGAACTGGAAGTGGACGTTCTTCATCACCGCGCTTCCCGTGGCGTTGTGGTGGATGAGGATCGAGGGGGTCTCGTTCATGGTCTCGGAGAGGTTGGCGGGGAGCCACGAGTCGAAGCCGAGGAAGTACACGCGTCCGCCCGGGAGATTGCCGCCGTTGGCGAGGCGGTAGGTCTCGTAGTCCGTCTGGGTCGCGAAGTACGTGCCCTGGGCCTGGCAGAAGGCCTGGAGCGTCCCTTCCGGGACCCCGAACATGACGTCCGGGCTCGACGGGAACGAATCGATATCCTCGTCGATCTGCCCGTCGCCGTCGTTGTCCTGGCCGTCGAAAGCCTCCTCGTCGATCTGGGTGTCGCCGTCCTCGTCGATGCCGTTCGCCCAGATGGCGAAAGGTTCGATCGTCGTCGGGTTGGCGGGCGAGGAGGGCGCGATGCCGTTGCCGCCCGTCGCCGAGGAACCCTGCTGAGAGTAGGCCTGGGTCGTGGAGATGCCGAAGACGCCGGGTCCCGTGAGGACCGTACCGTCCCAGTTCCAGTCGCGCCCGTCGACGGAGATGTTTCCCGATGTCGTGACCTGAGAGTTGGCCGTGATGGCGGCCCGCGCCGCGGCGGAGAGGGAGGCGCCGGCCACGCGCTCCGTGAGTCCCGAGACGGCCCGGATCTGACCCTTGTACCGGCCCCGGGAGCGCAGCTCGAAGAGGCCGCCGCCGAGATCCGTCGCTGTCACGTCGATGAGGCGCCCGTCGGCGAGGGCTACCGTGACGTTGCCGACGCCGTTGCCGTCGAGATCCGCATCGAGCCGCAGCTCCTTGATGGCTCGGTGGAGTCCCTCCTCGGCCGCCAGACGAGCTCGGCTTCCGTGGACGTCCCGCACCTGTGCCACCTGATGGAACGTGGACATGAACATGTAGGTGCCCGAGAGCCCGAGCATGACGAAAGTCGTCACGAGGGTGAGCGCGAGAGCCGAGCCCCGTTCGTTGGACCAGGGGCGGCGGGCATGACGATCAGAGACGGATGAGCAGCGCATCGATGACCTCTCTGTTGTCGAGGTAGAAGGCGAGGGTGGCCGGAGGAAACAGCGGGCGCGGGGACGGCACGGATGCGATCGGGGGAAGCGGGAACTCGGGGGCGCCCGCCACGTCGGGGAAGGCGAGCCGCGCCTCGTCGAGAGCCGTGCGGTCGGCTCGCGCGCGGGCCGCGTTCCTGAGGGCGTCGAGCACCGCCCGCCCTGCCGTCGTGAACGAATCCCGGGAGAGCCCCCGTGCCGTGGCAAAACGGGCAACGCGGCCCCAGCCCGCATCGTCCACGGCGCCGAAGAGGATGCGGGGCGGGACGCCGTCAGCGGCTGCGGGATCGGCCGCGGCGAGCCAGGCTTCGAGGTCTCCGGGGCCGGGGGCGGCCGGCGTCGTCCCGGCGGGGACCCGGTGCAGGGCCGGCAGAGCCACGAGGCCGGCGATCGCCGCCGGGACGAGGATGCCGGCGAGGAACTGGATGGCGCGGCGGCGCCGCGCCGATCTCAGTTTCTCGGCGTGATGACGAAGCTGGCGAGACTTTGAACCCACGTGTCTGTGCCTCCCTGGCGCTCGGGGCGCGAGGTCCCGATCGTGATGCGGACGACGCCCGGCTCCTCGACGCCGCTCGGGTTGGTCCCCACGTCGTAGGGGTGCGACGCCGCCGTGCTCACGGCGAACTCCGAGACGTTCGTGGCGAGGACCGCCGGCGTCCGGGTGAAGGTCGCCGTGGCCGTCCACCAGGAGCTGGCGCTCTCGTAGATCGAGACTCCCCACGTGACGAGCCCCGTCCGGAGCTCGAGATTCAGGCTGTGATAGAGGTAGGGGTAGCTTCCAAGGGAGCCCCGGGACTTGAGGATCTGGAGGGTGCCTCCGCCGTTCGTCGTATCCACGTAGAACCACTCATACTCGGCGTCCGACTGCTCCGCCGTGACCGGCAGGCTCCCGTCGGGTACGCCGTCCGTCGTGCCGTCGGTGCCGAAGTCGAGGAGGTTCACGAAGGACGGCTCCGCCGGATCGAAGCGGGAGAACGCGCCCGTCCACGCGCACTGTCCCGTCCCGTTGGCTTCCGCCTCGAGGAGGTCCTTCACGTAGAGGGCGAAGCGGCGCAGCTCATGCCGGCCCGTGGCGGGATCGGCGACGGGGGCGACGATCATCATGCCGATCCAGTCGGCCTCCGTACTGCCGCCCTGGTCCGTCACGAAGGTGCCCGTCGCGTCCCGCGCGACGAGATACCTGAGGACGTCGAGGCGGACGCTCGCCGTGAGGGCTCCGCCATCGAGGGGGCAGGAGTCGAGCGCCGTCGTGGGCCAGATCCGGCCGAGCGGAAGCGTCGCCGCAGCGACGCCGGTCCCCGCCTGGTACTCGTGGGCGCAGTGATAGGCGGGAAAGAGGCGTGTGAGGTCGGATGTCGTGTGGGCCGGGCACGTCGGCATGACGCACTGGGTCCACCCGGCCCCCGTGAAGCTGAAACGGTCCGTCGTCACGTTGTAGTAGGTGCTGAAGTGGAAACGGGAGGACGTATCGACGAATCCGATTCGGGACTCGGTGAGGCTGTCCCAGAAGGCCGCGAGGCCCGATCGGGCCTGCTCCGTCGTCCGGATGTCCGACATCTGCCGGGAGGCGAAGCGCGAGCCCCGGTCGAGGCTCAGGAAGACGCCCGACGCCAGAACGCCGAAGACAGCGACGGCCACGGTGACCTCGACGAAGGAGAACCCCGCGCGGCTTCCCTGAACATGCGACCGCCGGATCCGCGTCATGGCTGGGTCTCCGAGAGGGCAGTGGCGACGGCGAGGGACCGCGGGCCGCGCCGGGCCGTCCAGCGGACGGCGACGGTGACCCGCAGAAGATCCGGGTCCGTCGTATCGAGGGTGATGGCGCCGGCGGGAATCACGGCACCCTGGGCGTCCACGGGGGGCGCAAGACTTCCGACGTCGAAAGTCGCCCGCTCGGGCGCGGTGTAGGTCGTGACGAGATTGTCGATGTCACCGCCGTGGTCGAAGGCGAGGATCTCCTCGATCTTCCCCTCGGCGGCCCGGAGGGCGACGTGCTGCTCGCGCGTCTCCTCATCGACGAGGCTCGAGCTGAGCATCGAGTGGAGGATGCCGAGGATCGCGACGCTGGCGAACGCGAGGGACATCACGACTTCGAGCAGCGTGAAGCCGCCGGATCGCGGGTGTCGTCGCGACGCGTCCGCCGTGCCCGCTTCGGGTTCTCCGGCGCAGTGTTGCATCCGCATGGTCATTGTGCCGATAACTGGAATGTGCCGAGCGACTCTCCACATCCCCTCCCGGAAAGGCCGCACCGCCACGAGGCCTGCCGGAGCCTGAACTAGATATCGGCTGTTGTGTGTCCGGGCTTGTTCGCCCGGGCCGCCGGCCGGTGCCTCGTGCGAAGCGCAAGATCGGCGGCGGCAACGCGATGCGCCGCCGCACGTCGCGGACGTCAGGTCCGGCGACTCCGGGCGCGGGCCGCCGCGAAGGCCTGGAGGCGGAGTCCCGCGCGGCCGAAGAGGGACTCCGGTGGGAAGATTCCGTCGGGTCCCGGTGTGCCCGGATCCTCGTCCGTGAGGAGCCGGAGAGCGTCGGGCACCGAGCCTGCAGCGAGGACGCGGAACCGACCGTTGCGGGCGGCGGCGAGGACGGCGTCGTCGAGCATGAGATCCGGGACATTGACCTCGGGGATCACAACTCCCACGGGGGCGTCGACCCCCGCGGCGCAGGTGGCGTTGAGGAAGCCGAGGATCTTCTCGTTCACGCCGCCGATGGCCTGGATGCGGCCGCGCTGGTCGATGGATCCCGTGATGGCCAGGTCCTGACGGAGCGGGATGCCGGAAAGCGCCGAAAGAAGTGCCATGACCTCTGCCGCCGAGGCGCTGTCGCCGTCCACGCCCGCGTAGTTCTGTTCGAAGCACACCTGCGCGGACAGGGCGAGGGGGGCGTGCTGGCCGAAGAGGGTGGAGAGGTAGCCCGTGACGATGAGGACGCCCTTGTCGTGGATGCGTCCTGAGAGGCGGCTCTCCCGCTCGATGGAGACGACGCCGCGCGTACCGATGGCGATGGTGGCCGAGATGCGGCCCGGGGAGCCAAACGCCGCGTAGCCGAGGTCGTGGAAGGCGAGGCCGTTGATCTCGCCGACGTCGCGCCCCGTGAAGCGGTGATGGAGGGTCCCCTCGCGGATGAGTTCGAGGACATGTCTCTCGGCGAGCCCGACGCGTTCGCGCCGGCCCCGGATGGCTGCGAGGACATGGGACTCGCCGACGCCATCGGCGCCGGCGGCCCGGGCATGGTAGGTGGCCTCCCGCAGGAGATCGGCCACGTCGGAGAATCTCGTCGTGATGCGGCGGCCCGATTCCGTCATGCGGATGGCTTCCTCGACGAGTCGCCGGAGCGCGGCGGCGTCGAGGTGGAGCAGGCCGTCGTCCTCGATGATCTGGGCCACCACGCTCACGAACTCGCGCACGTTGTCGTCGGATCGCGGCATGGAGTCGTCGAACTCGGCCTTCACCTTGAAGGTCTTCGAGAAGTCGTCGTCCCGATCGAGGATGCGCCCGTAGGTCTCCTCCTCGCCGACGAGGACGACCTTCACGTTGATCGGAATGGGCTCGGGTTTGAGCGCTGTGGGGGCGTTGAACGGCCCCTCCCGCGGCACGATGCTCATGGTGCCCGTCTTGATGACGGTCTTGAGCAGCGACCACACGCCGGGCTCGGAGAGGACGTCGTGGGCGGACATGATGATGTAGCCGCCGTCCGCGCGGAGCATGGAGCCGGGCTTGACGTCGAGGAAGGTCGCGGGCCCGGGGCCGTCGCGCTGGCTCCTCGGTTCGATGGTGCCGAAGAGGTTCGCGCACGTGGGGTGGTTCTCGACGATGAGCGGACAGCCGGTCTCCCGATCATGGTCGATGAGGAGGTTCACGGCGATGAGCGCGAGGGGGTCGTGCCCCGGGAAGACCGCGCCCGGCGGCGGCTCTGCGCCCTGCCCGTCGTGAGTCGGCCGCTGAGGCGGCTCCGGCGGCGAGAGGTCGAAGCTCCGGAGGACGTGGGTCTCGAGGCCGTCGAGGAAGGCCCGTATTGCGGGGTCGTCGCCGCCGAAGGCGCGGCGTGTGCGCTGCACGTGCCGGCGGATGCCCCGAGCCAGGGCGCGGCGGGCCATGGCCGTGGACCGTCGGCGGTAGACATCGAGGATGTCCTGGTTCCGGACCAGGACCGAGAGAAGCCGCCGACGCGTGGCCCGGAAACGGAGGAGGAGTTCCTCGGGATCCTCCGGCTGGAAGTCCCCGGGGAACTGCCCGAGGAGGGCCTGCTCGTAGGTGACCCGGGCGCCGTTGAGAACGAGGGCGACGTCCGTGACGCGCCCCCCCTGGGCCTCCGATTCCACGAGGGCGAATCCGCCGCCGCGGATCTCGTTCTCGAAGTTCTCGAGCTGCCGCCGCATGCGCGTCTCGGCAGCCTCCCGGAGGTCCTTGTCGCGCTTGCGCACCTCGGGGCCTTCGAGGATACGGCCGAACTCCATCCGGATCGCCTCCCGGAGTTCATCCACGGCCTCCCGAAACGCGTGTCCGCGCCCGCGGCGCAGGCTCACCAGGATCGGCCGGTCGGGGTCGTCGAAGTTGTGGACGTAGGCTCGGGCCGGGGCGAGGGCGCAGGCCGGCGTCATGCTCCGGATGAGCCGCACGACCGTGGCGAAGCGCCCGGTGCCGGTGATGCCCGTCACGAAGATGTTGTACCCCGGGGCATAGAGCTCGAGACCGAGCTTCATGGCCCGGAGCGCGGCCTCCTGGCCGACGATGCGGCCGGCGGGCGCCGCGTTCCGGGACGTCGTGATCCCGAGGGCGCCGAGATCGACGGGGACGGCAAGGCGCTCGTGGGGGATCTCTGCGGCGCGGGCATCGTGGGGCATCGGTTCCTCCGGGAGGGCGCCATGGTATCCCGCCGGGCACCGGACGTCAGGTCCGGATCCACCGGGTGCCCGTTCGGCCTGTATGCCCGCCGGAGGGGGCGTTAAGGTGCGCGGGGTTTCCCCGATCATGCGCTTCACCAAGATGCACGGCGCCGGCAACGACTACATCTACGTGGATGGCCTCCGCGACAGGGTCCCGGGCGGCCTTCCCGATCTGGCCCGCCGGATGAGCGACCGGCGCCGGGGGGTGGGCGCGGACGGCCTCGTGATCCTCCGGCCCGCCGCGGATGCGGACGCGCGTATGGAGATGTACAACGCCGACGGGAGCCGGAGCGAGATGTGCGGCAACGCGCTGCGCTGCATCGCCCGGCTCCTCTTCGATCGCGGCCACGTCCGGGAACGGCGCATCCGCATCCTCACGGACGCCGGTCTCCGGATCGTGGAGCTCGAAACGGCAAATGGGGCCGTCCGGCGGGCCCGGGCATCCCTCGGGGCCCCGCATCTCGACCGCGCGGATGTCCCCATGACCGGCCCGGCCGGCCGGGTCGTCGACGAGCCCTTCGCCGCCGCCGGCCGGGAGTTCCGGATCACGGCCCTCTCGCTCGGCAATCCCCACTGCGTGGCCTTCGTCGACGACGTTCCAGGGCTCGACCTCGCCACCGTCGGCCCGGCCTTCGAGCGACATCCGGCCTTCCCCGCGCGGGTCAACGCCCACTTCGCCGAGGTCCTGGCGCCCGATCTCGTCCGTTGCCGGACCTTCGAGCGGGGCTCGGGCGAGACTTTCGCCTGCGGGACCGGCGCGGCGGCGATCCTCGTGGCGGGCGTCCTCACCGGCCGCACCGGGCGCGTGCTCCGCTGCCGTCCGCCGGGAGGCGAGCTCGTCGCGTCCTGGGCGCCCGACGGCGAACTCCACGTCGCGGGTCCGGCCGAGGAGGTCTTCACGGGGGAGTGGGCGGACTGAGACGGCGCGGCGCGTTCTCTGGAAGGGGCCGATGGGACTCGTACTCCACCTCGTCTTCGCCGTCCTGATCGTCTCCTTCTACGGAGGCGCCTGGCCCGACGACCTCCACGTTCCCGAGTTCCAGCCCGTGCTCGCGGGGCTCGCGGCCCTCGCCTTCCTCCTCATTGCGCATCAGGTCCACGGAATCCTCGTGAGGCGGAGGCTCGCCCAGGCGGCCGAAGTCGTCCCCGGGGCGCGCGCGTGGATCCCGATCCCGTCCGCCGGCGTCCACGTCCTCCATCTCGCCCTCTTCGCGATCCTCGTCTTCGCGTTCCACTGGCCGCGGGCCGTCACGATCACGCTCGGTCTCCGGCGGATGATCGTCATCGACGACATCGCCGTTCTTTCCCCCTATCTCGTCGCCTTCCTCCTCTGGCTCCGCCGCCGCCACGAGCTCGAGCGCGTACTCCTCAATCGCTCCTGGTCAGCGGCGGAATCTCTGCGGTTCCACCTGCGGATCCTCGCCCTCCCGGCCATCCCGCTCCTCCTTCTCGCTGCGATCTCCGACGTCATCGAGCTGATCCCCGCGGCGGACCTCCTCCTCGAGAGCTTCGCCTACGTGCCGATCCTCGGCGTCATGCTCCTGTTCGCGGGTATCGGACTCTTCGCGCCGGCCCTCGTGCCCCGCCTCTGGAAGACCCGCCCGCTGCCGTCCTCGCCGCTCCGCGATCGCCTCGCGGCCTGCGCGGCGCGGACCGGCTTCCGCTGCCGGGAGATCCTCGTGTGGGATACATCGAACACGATCTTCAACGCGGTCTTCCTCGGCATCCTGCCGCGGTTTCGCTGGGTCCTGCTCTCCGATGCGCTCCTCGAGCGTCTGTCGGAGGAGCAGGTCGAGGCCGTTTTCGCCCACGAGATGGCCCACAGCCAGCGGCGCCATCCCGTGTTCCTCCTCTTCTTCACGATGGCGTACTTCTTTCCGCTCATCGTTCTCACGGGGCCCCTGTCCGCGGTCTTCGGCGGCCTGCCGCCGCTCCTGTCCGGCATCCTCGAACCCCTCGTCTTCGTCGTCTACATCCTCGGCTACTTCGGCGGCCTCCTCGGCTTCCTCCAGCGACGATTCGAGCTCGAGGCGGATCTCTACGCCGCCCGGGCGGTCGGCAGTGCGGAGCGGTTCAACGACGCCCTCGAGCGCGTCAACACGGAGGCCGGCGGCCGCCGGCACGCGGCGAGCTGGCTCCATCCCTCGGTGGCCCACCGGGTCGAGTTCCTGCTGGCCTGCTTCCGCGATGAACGCGTCGGACGCCGCTTCGCCCGGCGCATGTTCGGCGTCCGGGCCGTCGTCGTGCTCATGGTTCTCGCGTGCGCGGGCGCCTGGGCGTCGGGCATTCCCGCCATGCACGAGCGGGGGCGCGTCTCGTGGCTCCGCCGGAGCGGCGAGGCCGAGCGGGACGCCGGCCGGCTCAGGCAGGCGGTCGCCGAAGCGCGGCGGCTCGGCGACCCGGACGAGATCGCCCTCACGCTCGTCGTCCTCATCGAAACCCTCCACCGCCTCGGCGAGGCCGAGGAGGCCGGAGGCCTCCTCGCGGAGCTGCCGCATCCGTCGACGCTGCGATCGCCTGTGCACGCGTACAACTACGCGCTCGTGGAGTTCATGACCCACATGGTCCGGGGCGACATCGCGGGGGCCTCCGTCTCCGGGGCGGAGACGGCCGTCCGGCTCGCGGAGCTTCGAAGGGCCTTCGGCGACACGGCGGAGGTCCGGCGGGAAGCCGCCAACGTGGGATACCTCGAGGCCGTCCTCGAGTACCGGCGCGACCCGGCCAGCGGAGTCGGGATGGCCTGGCGGAGGCTCGACGCTCTCTCGAGCGAGCCCTTCCCGGCGGCGGATGCCTTCCGGGGGCTTCTCGCGCTCCGGGAAACCGACCCGGCGCTGGCGGCGCGGATGTTCCGTCAGGCCGTGGATCGGGGGCTTGCGGACGAGCATGCCTGGCGCAAGAGCGTCCTCCTCTTCGCCCTGCCGGAGGACGATCGGCGGGCGGGCCCGACCGGGCTCGACGCCTTCGCGGCGCGGCACCTCTGAGCGGCGCCGGACCGGGATCGCCGGCGCCGCCCGGCCGACCCGTCAATAGACCTGGAACGTGTAGTTGCCGGATCCCGTGGGGGCGAAGAGGATCTGGTAGATCCCGGCGACGGGCACGGCCTGTCCGGCTCCGCCGGAGATCTCGTAGATGGATCCGTTCCCGCCGGGGCCGGGCTGCATGGGGCCTCCGAGCAGGCTCAGGAAGTTCACGGAACCCGGATCCTGGGCGCCGCCGCCGGGGCTCATGCCGACGATCTGGAACTGGCCGGACAGCGAGACGTTGAAGACCATCGAATCGAGGAAGACGAGCCCTCCGAGGATGTCGAAGCTGATGTGGCCGCTGTTGCCGGGGGCTCCCGTGGCGGCGCCGAACTCGGGCACGTTGGTCCACGTGACGTCGATGATGGGAACGCCCGCCGGCTGCGAGACCTGGATCGTCCCCCCGAGGGCGGGGTTCAGGTCCGTCCAGAAGCCCACGCGCGGCGATCCGGAATGGAAGGTGGGCGCGGAGGGACTGTAGGACAGATCTCCGGCGCCGAACGTCACGTTGAAGTTCGAGTTCACGTAGAGGATGGAGTGGCTTGCCCCGTAGAAGGGGATCCCTGCCGGCGCGCAGAAGGGGGGCTGCGTGATGTTGATGGCCTGGGTGGAATCGTCGGTCAGCGTCAGGGTCTGCGTCGTGCCTCCCTGGGCGAAGTTGAGAGTCGTCACGGCGCTCAACGCGAATCCGTCCACCTGTGTCGGGTCCATCTGGACGTACTGGCCCGACAGCGTCTGGGCGAGGCCGGAGACGAGGGGCATGACGAGCGGACCGCCGGGATGGCCGCCGGCCCGGAAGCCGCCGTTCAGGAGTCGGAACTGGGGGTCGTTCCAATTGACGTTCACGTACTGGCCGCCTGTCGTCGTGTAGGCCGCCGCCGTGGCCTGCCCGGGGTGGTATGCGAGGTCCCACGGGAAGCCGGTGCCCGTCGTCGTGCTCATGGTGATCGTGATGGGCTGGTTCACGCAGACCGTGCGCACGTCGGGAGGAGACGAGGCGGGGGACGAACCGACATACAGCGTGGCAGCCGGTTGGTTGGCCTGGTAGCCGGGCGACACGAACGTGAGCCGGACCTTCATGGCGAAGAGGCCGTTGGTCGTCGGCGTCTCCACCGTGGCGTTGAAGACGTTGACGCCGTGACGGAGATTCGTGGCCGTGCGGTGGCAGTTGAATCCGCCCGTGACTCCCGGCCCCGTCGTGTAGAAGATGCCGATGTCGCGGACCCCGTCCCACGAGAAGCCGCCACCGCCGCCGGGCAGCGAAGACCAGGCATTCAACGTGTACGTGAACGTGAAGGGCCCGGAGGCGAGGGAATGGATGATGGCCGGCGAGTCGAGGTGGCCCGTCCAGTTTCCCGGCACCGGCGGGTTCACGACGAGATGACCCACTTCGAGGCGGGCCTGCGGTGCGTTGTAGACGCCTCCGTTCGTGAGGCTCGCGGGCGCCAGGGCGATATCCTGCAGGATCGCGCCGGCCGGCACGCCGGCGCCCAGGAGCTGGGCTGCGGTATAGACGTGAAGCGACGTGTATCCCGCGGTCTGGGCCCAGGGAATCGTGTTGGCGGTCCCCGTCGTGGGGTCGTTGTTCTCGATGTAGACGATCTGGCCCGTCGCGACGATGACGAGCATGACGAAGGCGGTGGCGGAAAGAAGAACTGGTTTCATGATGGGGACTCCGTGCGCAGGGCCTGCAACGCCTGTCGCGGCGTCGCCTGCGTTGGACCGGGAACTCCGCGCACCCCCGCGAAACGGCCGGCGGGGGATGCGGCCAGTGTACACCCTCCCGTCGCCCGTCGTGAAGGAAATGGGGCGGCGAGGGGGTGTCCGCCGCCCCAGGGCCCTCGCGACGTGGGTTCCTGGATGATCGCCAAGCTCCATTCTTGCAATGACTTCTGGCGCGAGGCCCGCGCGGGAGGAGGGTCTCGGAGCCTCCCCGACGGGCGTGGATCCTGGTCAGGCTCAGGGCGGTCCGTCATAGACTGGTTGCCGGGTTCCGAGTGCGGGCCGCGGCGCCTGTGTCGCGGGATCGCCCGGAATATCGCGGGGCGGGGCAGGACCAAGGTGGCGCCGATGACGTTGCTGCACGATCGTCGCGTGAGAATCGCCGGACTCGCGGTGACAGCGGCTGCGGCGGGAGTCCTCGCCCTGGCGGTCTTCTCCGGCGCATTCCGATCCAAGTCGGGAACGAAGGTCGCCGACTCGGAGATCGACAGCCTCTCGCGGGAGTTCATCGCGGCCTTCTACGGAGGCCCGGAGACTGCGATCCTGCCCCTTCTGAGCGACAGCCTCCGGGCGACGCCTACCGTGCACCGGAGCGCGGCAGCGGCGGAGCGGGAGCGCCTCGGCCGCCCCTCCGACGTGAGGCTCGAGTCGAACCGGATGGCCACGCCGCCGACGGGCGCGCCGACCGCCGCGGCCACCTTCCGCATCAGCGGCACGAAGGGCGCGGCCCTCGTGGAACTGAGCTTCGTCCGTACGCCCGAAGGCTGGCGCGTCGCTGCCTACGACGTTCGTCCCCTCTGACCCGTGGACGTCCGGCGGCGGGCTCTCGATGCGATCCTCGCGGCGGGAGGTCGACCCGTCGCGCGCGCTGAGGCCGGACTCGAGGCCGCCTCGCCGGGGGACCGGGCGCTCCACCTCGAGCTCCTCACGGGGCCGTTCCGCCACCGATCGACGCTGGATGCCCTCGTGGACGCCGTTTCGCGCCGCCCGGCCGCGATGACGGATCCCGTCGTCCTCGAGATCCTCCGGCAGGCCCTGCACCAGCTCGTCTATCTGCGGCAGATCCCGCCCTGGGCCGCCGTGGACTGCGCCGTCGACATGGCCCGGGAACGGGCGGGCGCGCCGGCCTCCCGCTACGTCAATGCCGTCCTGCGCCGCATCGGCCTCTCGCTCAGGCGGGAGCAGGGGGCGGGGCCGGCGCCGCGGGACCGGCGAACGATCTTCGTGGAGCCCGGGGAATGGGTGACGTTCTCCATAGACGTCCTCCCGGACTCCGCGACGGAGCCGCTCCGGTGGCTGTCCGTCCAGTACTCCTGCCCGCTGTGGCTCGTCGAGCGCTTCCACGCGCGGCTCGGACCTGACGGGTGCGAGGCGCTGCTCATCGCCGGCAACCGGCGGCCGGCGGTCACGATCCGGGTGAACCGTCTCCGGGCCGCGGTCGAGGACGTGCTGCGGCGTCTCGACGACGAGGGCATCGGGTGGCACCACGACCAGGAGCGGGGCGTCATCTCGCTCCACCTCGATCGGGATCTCCGCGGCGTGAAGGCCTTCCGCGAGGGGCTCTTCACGGTCCAGGGGCCGGCGGCCATGGCCGTCGCTCCCTTCGTCGCCCCCCGGTCCGGCTCCCGCGTCCTCGATCTCTGTGCGGCTCCCGGCGGCAAGGCGACGCACCTCGCCGAGCTCATGGACGGGAGCGGCGAGGTCGTCGCCGCCGACGTGAGCGGACCGAGGCTCCGGCTCATCGCGGAGAATCGCGACCGCCTCGGCCTTTCCTGCATCACGATCCACGACCTCGGCCCCCTCGGAACGGACCTGCCGCACGGCCCCTTCGACGCCGTGCTCGTCGATGCCCCCTGCACGAACAGCGGCGTCCTCTCCCGCCGCGTGGAGGCCCGCTGGCGCATCGGACCGGGGGCCGTAGCCCGCCTGCGCGCACTTCAGCAGCACCTTCTCGCGCGGGCGGCGGCTCTGGTCCGTCCGGGCGGCATTCTCGTCTACAGCGTCTGCAGCGTGCTGGCCGAGGAAGAGCCTGACACACCCTCCGGCGCCGTCGAATCGGCCCGCGCGACGCTCTGGCCGCACGAGACGGGGCACGACGGGGGGTTCATGGCACGCTGGATCGTGGAGCGCCCGCCGGCGGAGAGGTCCGAAGCCGCGGGCTTCCGCCGCCCGCACGGCGGCTGATAGACTCGTGCGCTCCGGCGTGGGACAACGTCCGGCGCGAGGGAACTGCAATGAGCGAAGCCGTGCGCGACCCCTGGCAGATGGCGCTCCTCCAGTTCGACACCGTGGCCGAGCGCATGGGGCTCGATGCCGACATCCGCGCCCAGCTCCGCCATCCGCGGCGGGAGCTGTGCGTGGCCGTGCCCGTCCGGCTCGACAGCGGCAGCGTCCGGGTCTTCACCGGCTTCCGTATCCAGCACTGCACGGCTCTCGGGCCGGCCAAGGGAGGCATCCGCTATCATCCGGGCGTGACGCGGGAGGAGGTCCGCGCACTGGCCATGTGGATGACGTGGAAGTGCAGCGTCATCGGCATCCCCTACGGCGGCGGCAAGGGCGGCATCATCTGCGACCCGAAGGCGATGTCCGCGCGGGAGCTCGAGCGGCTCACCCGGCGCTATGCTCTCGAGATCCTGCCCGTCGTCGGCCCCGAGACCGATATCCCGGCGCCGGACGTGAACACCAATCCGCAGATCATGGCCTGGTTCGCGGATACATGGGATGCTCATACAGGGCGGTCCTCGCCGGGCATCATCACGGGGAAGCCCATCGAGCTCGGCGGCTCGAAGGGTCGCGACCAGGCCACCGCTCGGGGATGCCTCTGCACGATCGACCGCGCGGCAGCGCGGCTCGGCATTCCCCTCGACGGGGCGCGGGCCGCGGTTCAGGGATTCGGCAACGCCGGCATGAACGTGGCTCGCCTGCTCGCCGAGCGGTCCGTGCGAATCGTCGCCGTGTCGGATTCAGCGGGCGGTATCGGCTGCGGGGACGGACTCGACATCGCGCGGCTCATCGAGCACAAGGCCGCCACCGGTTCCGTGGCGGGATTCCCCGCGACGCGCCCGCTCACGCAGGCGGAGGTCCTTACGGCCGCCTGCGACATCCTCGTGCCGGCCGCCCTCGAGAACCAGATCGACCCCTCCGTCGCGCGCCATGTCCGGGCGCGCATCGTGGCCGAGGCTGCCAACGGCCCCACGACGCCCGAGGCCGACGGCATTCTTCATGAGCGCGACGTGTTCGTCATACCTGACATCCTCTGCAACGCGGGCGGCGTGACCGTCTCCTACTTCGAGTGGGTCCAGGGTCGCGCCGGCTACTGGTGGGACGAAGCGGAAGTCCTCGCGAAGCTCCAGCGCCACATGGACGAGGCCTTCGACCGCGTCTTCGAGACGCGCCAGAGGGAAAAGGTCCACACGCGCGCCGCGGCGTACATCCTCGCGATCTCCCGCGTCGCGGAGGCCATGCGCCTGCGCGGCCTCTATCCCTGACCCGGACCGGCCGTCAGGTTTCCTCCGAAGCCGGCCGGCCGAACCTCCCCCGCGCGCCGGAGCGCGGATCCGCGCCTCTCCCTGCGGTGTTCAGCGCCGCCGCCGCGACGCTCCGACGATGCCCGGGAAGAACCGCCTGTCATGAATCGGCATCCCGGGTGATTGATAGGGAGCCGGAAGGGCCGTCCCGGTGTGTTTCTTGTCCGGACGGTGTCGCGCCGGATGACGTGCGGATGGTCTCCGGGGCCGCCATCGTTCTTCGTGTGAGAGTCCATCATGATGCGTATCGCAGTGTGTGCGCTGCCGGTGTTCGTCGCTCTGGCAATCGTGGGTGCGGCGCAGCCGCAACCCGGTGACTGGATCATCTCCGACTATCCGGGCAACTACAACGGGAATGGCGGCATCTACCGCATGAACCCGGTCACGGGCGCAACGACGCTTATCGCCGCCGGCGGCGGTATCACCTACTTCTTCAACGCCGTCTGCATGGCGGCGAACAACCGCGATCTCATGGGGGTCCGAGCCGACGACTATCTCTCGATCGCCGGAAGCCTGCAGACTCTCACACCGACCGGTGGCCTCCTCTCGTCCGCGGGCGTGGTCGCTACACCTGCCGCCCTCGACCTCGATCAGAATGGCACATGGATCGTTGCAACCGGAACATCCTCGTCGACACACTATCTGCGCCGGGTCAACCCGACGACCGGCCTCGTCAGCGCGATCGCAGCATGGTCGAGCGGCTTCCTCAACGCTTGCTGCGTCGACGGCGATACCGGGCACTACATCATGGGAAGCCACACGTACGGCGGGGGTAGCGGACACCTCGTACGGGTCAACCGCCTGACGGGCGCCACCACGCTCATCGCGAGCGGGCTCGGCAACGTCAGTGGCGTCGCATTCGAGCCGCAGACCGGCGCCTACCTGGTCAGCCGGCAGGCCGCTCCCGGACTCGTCCGCGTCACGCCCAACGGCAGCCAATCGGCCGTGGCGTCGGCCCTGATCGGAACCAACGCCAACTGCCTCAGGGTCAACGAGGAGAACGGCGACGTGCTCGTCGTGAACGGTGCCACCGTGAAGCGGATCAGGACCACGGGCGTACTGCTCTCGCAGTTCACCCTGCCCAGCCTGACGCCGTCGGGGATCGAAATCTACGGGTCGCGCAAGGTCTCCGGTACGGGGACGGCGACGGCCAACTCCGTCTACACGGTCAGGTTTGCCTTCCCGGCGTCGCCGAACGCCATGTACGTCGCGGCGCTGTCAACGGGGATGCGCCCGGGACTGCCGCTCAACGACGGATCCAATCGCGTCATCAACGTGAACGTGAATGACCCGGTGTTCCAGCTTTCGCTCGGTGGCGTGCCCGGTTTCACGACCGGGTTCACGGGCGTCCTGGATGCCCAGGGGAATGCGACGGGCACGATCACGATTCCCGCCGGCACGCCCGCGGGTATCCGCCTTTTCGTGACCGCTGCGGCGGTGAACGGCGCCATGCCCTCGGGTCTCGACACGGCGAATACGTGGGGCTTTACGACGAATCAGTGAAAGCGCGGGTCAGGGCGGTTGGGACTCGGCGGGACGGACGGCCTGGTTGGCGTCCGCCCCCGTGGCGGAGTGCTACGCGGGGTCCGGCGGGTCGCCGCGGGAAGCGACCCAGCGGGTGAAGTCCTCGAGCCACCCGCGTTCGCGGAGGTAGGTCCGGTAGGCATCCACGGCGTCCATGAGGCGCCCGGCGAGTTCGTGGGCGTCGCTGCGGAGGCCGGACGCCGACGTGCTCGTGGAACCCGGGGTCGAGGCGGGGGTCGGGGGACTCGCCGTGGCGGAGGGCGAGGGCGCCCTGGCGATGAGGGGGCGGCGTACGGTGTCGCGTGCGCCGCGGATTCTGCGACCGCCCTTCGACGGCCGATCCTTGGGCCCTGTCATGCGCGCGGGACTCCCGGGGCGGCGCTCTGAGGGCTCCGCCCGCGTCTCTCCAATCCGGGCCGGGGTCCGTCCTCCGCCCGGAAGCGGAAGCGCCCCGCGAGTCGCTCGGTCTCACTCCGGCAGCGTCCATGTTGGCCCGGCGGCGGCAGAGCGTAAAGCGAAATCCGCCAGGCGGGAGCCCGCCGGGCCGTCGGATCCGCTCAAGTGACCGATTGACAGGGGGATAGACCGAATCGCCCGATGCCTGCGACAGAGGTCGCGGGTGATAGGATCCAATGGAGTCCACCGCCGACCTCGACGCGGCGCGAACTTTCGGGACCGTCCCTCGCCATGAAGCACATCCTCGCGATCGCCTTCTTCGTGCTCCTGCCGGCCGCCCGCGCATCCGCGCAGGTGGCGCCCGAGTCGTCTCCGGGGCTTCCTGTCGTCGTGGAGACGGCTGAGACGCCGACCGAGGACTTCGCCAATGCCCTCCTCGACGCGTCCGCCGCCGCCCGCGCCGGCGACATGGCGGCGTTCGTCGCCATCCTGGCGCCGGAACTCGTCGCGACGCCCTTTCCTCCTTCGGAGCCTCCGCCGCGGCCGCTCGGCCCCTGGATCCTGAAGCGGAATTTCTCCGCCCCGGAGCCACGCCGCATGTCGCGCGAGGATCTCGGCCGCGCCTTCGATGCCTTCCTCTCCCTCCACGCGACCGTGGAGGATGTGCTCTTCAAGGTGAAGAGCTCCGCCGTCGATGTCGCGGGCGCATCGCTGCGCGCGCTCCTCCGCTTCTCGGTCATCGGGCGCGACAGCGCGGGGCGCCGCCAGTGGACACGGGGCGAGGCGAGCGTCCGCGCCGTACGATCCGGAGACGCGGGATTCCGGATCGAGTCCTTCGTCATCGGCGACATGGGCGCCCTGGTCGCCGGACGGGAGGCCTTCACGGAGGTGGCCCGCGAGGCGGGCGTGAATCGCACGGATCCGCCCTTCGCGGAGAAGGGCTCCACCCTCGTCGTCCGGGGCGCGGCCGCGGCCGATGTGGACCGGGACGGCCTCGTCGATCTCTTCGTCACGGGCGAGGAGGGCAACGCCCTCTACAGGAACCTCGGCGACGGCCGTTTCCGGGACATCGCCGGCGACGCCAACGTGCGCCTCCTCGCGCATCCGGGCATGGCGCCTGTCTTCCTCGACATGGACAACGACGGCGACCTCGATCTCTTCATCTCCACCATCGGCACGCAGGTTCTCTTCGAGAACCGTCTCGTGCCCGATGGGAAGCTCGAGTTCGAGGACGTGTCCGTGACCGCAGGCGTGGACCGACCTGCTGTCGGCTATTCGGCAGCGGCAGCCGACATCGACGGCAACGGGCTCCCGGACATCCATGTGGCCAGCTACAACCGCTACGGCGAGGTGGTCCCCGACGACTGGAACAACGCCCGGAACGGGACGCCGAACCTCCTCTTCCTCAATCTCGGCAACGGACGCTTCCGCGAATGTGCCGCGGCCCTCGGCCTCGATGATCGTCGCTGGTCCTACGCGGCGGCCTTCGCCGACGTGGACCGGGATGGCCGCATGGACCTCTACGTGGCCAATGACTTCGGCGGCGGCAACAGCCTCCGCCTGAACCGCGACGGGCGTTTCGCGGAGGCGCCCGCGGACGCCGGAGCGGCGGATCGCGGCTTCGGCATGGGTGTCGCCTTCGGCGACTACGACAACGACGGCCACCTCGACATCCACATCGCGCAGATGTCCTCCACGGCGGGCCGGCGCATCCTGGCCCGGATCGACCCCCGGAACCTCGGAGGCAAGCCGGCCCTCGAGAAGACGGTGGCGGGCAACGTGCTCCTCCGGAACCGCGGGGACGGTCGCTTCGAGGACGTGAGCGGACGGGCCGGCCCCTTCGGCGCGGGCTGGGCCTGGGGCGGCGGGTTCATCGACATCGACAACGATGGCTTCCAGGATGTCCACACCCCGAACGGCTTCATCTCGGGCCGGAGTCCGAAGGACACCTGAAGCCTCTTCTGGAGCCACGTCGTGGCTTCCGAGGTGGAACGGAGCGAGGCGGCGCGAAGGGACTTTCTCCGCCGCCAGGCGGATCTCTTCCGGGCGGGGTTCTCCTTCAGCGGATTCGAACGGGACTTCATCGCGTGGAACCGGGGCGACGGGACGTTTCTCGAGGTCTCGGGGATCACGGGAGCGGACTTTCCGGGGGACGGCCGCGGCGCCGTCTACGCCGACTTCGACAATGACGGCGACCTCGACATCTTCGTGACGGGGCTCCACGGAGACGCCCACCTCCTCTGCAGGAACGAGATCGGAGACGGCGGCCCCTTCGTCCGGGTGACCCTCACGGGCACGAAGAGCGGCCGTGACGCCTTCGGGGCGGAGGCTCGGCTCAGGACGCGCCGGGGGACCCTCACGCGGATCAAGTCCGGGGGGTCCGGATTCGTCTCGCAGAGCGACCCGCGCCTGCACTTCGGTCTTGGCGCCGATCCGGCCGTCGAGTGGCTCGAGGTCCGCTGGCCGTCGGGCCTCGTCCAGCGCTTCGCGGGGCCGGAGCCCGGCCGCTCCGTGGAGATCGTGGAGGGCGAGGCCGTGCCGCGGGAGGTCGCGGAACGTCGCTTCCGCCTGCCGGATCCCGATCCTGTCGCGGCCCGGTTCTCCGGGCTGGCCACGGGGCGAGGTGAGGATCTCCGGGACCTTCCCGTCCGGACGCTCGAAGGCGTACCCGTCCTCGGTGGTGTGCTCCCGATGGGGCGCCCGGCTCTCCTCGTCTTCTGGGCCACATGGTGCACTCTCTGCCCCGCCGAGATGGCCGCCCTCGAGGATCTGGCCGGTCGGGCCGGGGATCGCGGTCCGGCGCTCATCGGCATATCCGTGGACGGACCTGACCTGTCGGCGAGGGTCCGGGAGGTCGTGGACCGGGCCGGGTACCGTTTCCCGATCTACGCCATCGGAGCCGGCGGCGCTGCGAGGATCTGGGGCGCGACGGACGTCTCGGTGCCCCTCGCGATCCTCGTGGACGGTGCGGGCCGTGCGGCCGATGTCTTCGCCGGGCGGTCCCGGGAGGCGCGGCGTCGCCTCGAAGCCCTGTTTCCGCCTCCGTAGATCCGGTCACGGATCCCGGAGCCAGGCTTCGGCCTCGAGACGTTCGGCTTCGGTGAGGCGGTCCGTCTCGCGTGGCGCTCGAGAGGACTCGCGGAGCGCGACCCCGGCAAGAGCAGCAGAGCGGGGGTCGCCCTCGGCGCGGAGGAATCGCGCCGCCCGGAAGGCGAGGCGGGCGTGGCGCGGATGGACGAAGAGGGCGCGGTCGAAGGCGCGGCGAAGGGCGAGGGCGGCCTCCGCCCGCGGCGCTTCCTCGCCGGGCCGGAGACGCTCGAAGCGCATCTCGGCGAGCCGCGCGGCGAGGAGAGAGAGAGCCGCATCTCCGGCTGCGATCTCCGGCTGCTCCTCGAGCCTCGACGTGACGGAGGCGAGATCGGCGATGTCGAGGAACCGGGCCTCCCGGATCGCCGCGCGCGCGAGGGCCAGGTCGAGCCGCGGATCGGGGAGATGAGGCACCGTTGCGGCGTCCCGAAGTCGGATCCGGTCCCCGATCGGGCGATCGGAGCCGGAGAGCCCGGGCAGGGCGCGCGTCGAACGCAGGGCGGCGTCGAAGACCGAGCTGCACGGGACGAGCACGGCCGGCAGCACGATGAGCGCAGCGAGGGCGGGAATCGTGCCTCGGCGCGACAGGCGGGGGGAGGCGACGGGGAAGCCCGGCGGTGGGCACAGGGTGGCCACGAGCACCGCTGCCGCCGCCACACCCTCGAGGCTCGCGTCGAAATCCACGGCACTGTGCAGGGCGAAGCCCGCGAGCCCGGTGAGCGCGGCGGCGCGGAGAAGCCCGGGTTCCGGAGGGGACCCGAAACGGGGTGCGGACCGCGTTGCGACAAGCCCGAGAGCAAGGAGGGCCGGGAGGAGCAGGGCGTCGAGCCAGGGGCCGGCTCCGGGAAGGACGGGGGCGATGAAGCTCGTGAAGGGATGGAGGATGGGCGCCAGGAACGCGGATCCGAGGGCCGCGCCGAAGGTCCATCGGAGTGCAACGCCGTGCGCCGCGGGCGGGTCCTGCGCTTCGAGGGGGCGGCTAAGCGCCCGGAGGAGCATGGCGATGGCGACGAGGACGATCAGAAGTCCGGGAAGTCCCCATTCCGCGATGAGCTCGAGATAGGAGTTGTGGGCGTGGACGGCGTCGCCGGCGCCTCCGGCCCGATAGCGCGGGAAGGCATCCCGGAATCCGAGGAGGCCGAGTCCGCGGGGGAAGTTCTCCCGGATCATGGCGACGGCGGCGTCGGCGTAGCCGAGGCGCAGCCTGGCCGTGGCGAGGAACGAGGCCGTGAGAAAGGGGATGCGGAGGCCGGCGAGGGCGAGAGCGAGCAGAAGCCCTCCGGCGACGGCGATGAGCAGGGTGGCGCGGGCCAGCGCCCGGAGGATCCGGGCGAGCCTGTCCAGGCCTCCGGCGCCGGCCCAGAGGGCCAGGAGGGCCGAGAGGAGCGAGGCCTGCACGAGGAGTGCGAGGATCGCCCCGCGCGACCGCGCGAGGCCGAAAGCCGTGGCGTGGACTGCGAACAACGCCGCTGGCGCGGCGATCCGGCGAACCGACCCATCCCGGCAGGCCCGGAGGAGAGCGATGGCGACGAGAGGGAGAACGAGGAGCAGGAAGCCGGCGAAGCCGTTGGCCTGTACGAAGGTGGCTGCGGGTCGCGTGGATCGGACGAAGGCCATGTCCTCCGGCGCGAGAGGCCGGTCGCCGGGACGGTCCGGTTCGAGGAGAGCGGCGCGTGCGATTTCGCCGATCCAGCACCGCTCGGCCAGGGCAAAAAGGCAGAGGAGAGTCGAGACCGCGACGAGGACGCGAAGCCCCGCGGCGCAAAGCCCGAATCGCGTGACGAGGACTCGCAGCGTGAGGCCGCCAAGAGCCAGTGCCGCGAGGCGCAGCGCCGTGGCGGCGCATTCGAGGGTGAGAGGCTCCCGCGAGGCGAGCGCGACGATCAGCGCGAGGATGGGCGCGAGGGCGAGGAGGGTCCGCGGGAGGGCGGGTGCAGGGCCTGCCGATCGCTCGAGGAAGAGGGCTGCCGCACCGAGGAGGAGAGCGGAGGACGCGACGACGTCCACCACCGGCGCCGCATTGACCGTAACGGGTCCCGCGCCAGTCAACGTGCCGGCACCTTCGGCCGCACTGGCCGGCAGAGTCAGCGTGAGCGTAGCGCTCTCGTTGTCGTGGACCAGAATCGAATCC
>CAYQRN010000023.1:0-31650 GCA_964419995.1 uncultured Planctomycetia bacterium | reverse complement strand
GTCCGCCCGCGGGCGGACGGGCAGGGCTTGGGTAAGGAGGACGCCGACGGGTCGGATGATCCTCCGGAAGCGGTTCTGGCTCCGCCTTGCATGAACCCCCCTCGCGAACCCGCGGATTCTACGCGCGCCCCGGTGGGGCCGTCAAGACGGCCGTGCCGGTCGGGCTTGCAGGCGCGCGTCATTACGCCACGGCCGTGTCCGGCGGACGCTCAACTTCGATGGCAAATTCGGCTTCCTTCCGACGTCTAGTTGCGGAGCCTGAAACTGGCCCGGCCGATCTCCCGGAGCCGGGGGCTCACGGGCAAGTCGCGGAGATGCGGTGGGATAGCGCTGGCCTCGTGCCATCGCAAAGCTACCCGCTGAGGGAAGGAGGTGGTCGTGTTCAAGCGTTGGATTTACCCCTTGGCCGTCTGCGGTTTCAGCCTGGCGACTATCGCCGGTGCCTTGGGCTGGCTCGACGGACCTGGAGCGGGTTGCACGCTCTACTACGATGTCGACGGTTCCGGGTACTTCAGCTATTCGTGTTCCGGGGACTGTGGAGTCCAGGGCGGACATTGCGGTCTCGACGGCCAGCTCGACGAAGGGTGCATGACGTACTGGTGCGAGTGCGGCGGATCGGAGGTCACCGGCGCCCGCTGTCGAGCGAACGTCAAGACCGGTCCGGCGCCGTGGCGCCGTCCGATCACGGTCACCTGCACCACGACCAACTGCGCATACGGGTGCGTCGACAATACGCCCGGTGCGCCCGGCGGTGGCGGGAGCGGCTCGCAGCCGGTCTGCCGCTGCCCCGGGTCGTAACCCCTCGTCGTACCATGAGGGCGTGCGATCGGAGCGCAGATGCCGTCAGGGCTGCCGGGCGGGGGAGCGAGCCTCGGTCGCTCCCCGACGCCGGTGCCCATCGGAGCGTGATCGGACGGGATGGGCCCCGGAGGCCCCGAGAGAGACTGGTCACCGCGCTCATCGCCGCGGCGGCCGTCGTCGTCATCGCGGCGAGCGTTTTCTTTCACCGTTCCGGATCGCCTTCTCCGCCGCGGTCTTCGGAAGACTCGGCCGCGCTGTCCGACGGCAGGACGAACGTTCCACCAATGCGCGCAGAGAGGGAGCGTGTGGTGGCTCGCGCGCGCGAGGTCCGTGCCGCGGCGGCGCCGGAATCGGAGCGGATCCGGATCGAAGCCCGCAACGAGAACGCCTGTCCCGTCGAGGGCGCGGTCGTGTATCTGGCGGAATCGGCCGAGAGAACCGTCCGCGATGCGTCGCGTGTGCGGGGAACCACCGGGGCGGACGGCGTTCTCGAGCTCGACGCGGTCTCCCTGGCTGTCGCTCCCGGGCAGAGCCTGCTCGTCCATCATCGGGACTACCAGGTCGGAGCCATCACGGACCCACGGTTTGGCATGGCGTACACGATCACGCTGCGCCGCGGCCATGAAGCCCGCTTCCGATGTGCGACGCTGTCAGGGGTTCCTGTGGCCCGGGCTCTCGTGATTCTGTCGCTCACGGACGTCCACTGGATGGCGCCGTGGGAAACCGGCAACGGCAGCACCCTCGGCCTGCCCGGCGCGAGCGAGTCCATCCCCATATTCCAGGCAACCTCGAACGAGTCAGGCGAGGCCATTGTCACGGGGCTGGCCCCCGGGCGATACCGACTCCGGGTCGGTCACCCCTTCATGATCCCGCAGAGCCTCGATTCCGGGGCCTCGGTCGAGATACCGGTGGACCCACCCACCGAGATCGCCTTCCTCGATGCCGTGGGCGTGGCGATTCGCAAGCCAGCCCACGGTCTTTCGACGTGGCGTTGCCGCGTATCCGGAGGCGCGGTCTGGCACGGTCCTCACGCCGACCGCGTCGAGTTCTGGCGCGGCGTTGTTCGGGAGCGCGTGCAGAGGACCTTCCCCGACGCGATCGTGGAGATTCTGGCCGCGCGCGGCCAGGACCGTGACGCGAATGTCGAAGCGCCGGCCGCCGAACTCACGCTCTACACGCAGGACGGTCGCCGTGTCAGACGACGCGTCTCCTTCGAGCCCCTCGAGGGGCTCTGCGAGCGGGAGATCGATGTCGGGGCGGGCGATGGCGAGTTCGTCGGATCGGGCGTGCTCAGGATCGAAGTGCTCGGACCTGACAGCGCGCCGGTGCCCTTCCGGAAGATCGCTGTCGAGGGCGGACCGCGCGACGATCCGCGACTCTTCTTTCTCGTGCCGCCGGACGGCCGGCTGAGGGTCCCTGCCGGAGCGTACCAGGTCGTCGCTACGGTTGGACCGTGGGCTGCGCACGTCGCGCCGCTCGGGCCCATCACGGTGTCGGACGGTGAAGTCAGAGACGTCGCGATCCGCCTGACGAGGCGGCTCGTTTCCTGCCGGTTCCAGCGGCACCCGCGCCTGCCGGAGGGCACGTGCCTCGTGCTCGATCTCGAGTCCGTCGTGGATGGGATGACGGTGCGCGCCGGAGTCGTCATCGACGAAGCTTGCCCGGACATGGCGGAAGCGTGGCTTCCGGCAGCCACGGTCTGGACGGGCACGGCGCGGGCCCCCGGGCACCCGCTCTATGCGATCCGTATCGACGTACCGGCTGGCGGCGGTCCCATGGATCTTCTCGTTCCCGCGGAGTGACGTCATCGTGGCGTGGGTCGCTGATGTCGCTCGACTTGCGCTCGGCCTGGTTCTGTCCGCCAGCGCCGCCGCCAAGCTGACTTCGGGCTTCCAGCCGGCCTTCGTGCTCCCGCGCTGGCTGTTCCACGTGAGCACGGGTCTCGAAATCGCCATCGTTCTTGCTCTCGTGACGGGCAGATTGCGATGGGCCTCTGGCGCAGCCCTTGCGCTTGCGACGGGCGGCATCCTCGGCGCCATCGTCCGGCCCGTCGGACCCTGCGGCTGCGTCGGATCGCTGGTTTCCATGGGTCGCCGCGAGGCCGTTGTCCTGTCCGGCGCGATCGGACTGCTCGCCCTTCTCCTCCTGCGTCAGATTCCCCATCTGCGGCGGCGCGTGTCCGGGGCGCGCTGATCATCGCTCCTTCACTCGCGTTACGGTTCTGCCGCCGACGTCGGATGGCGCGCCCGCGGCGGTCGGCGGAGGAGCGGGAGCGTGTCAGTTCGCGGTGTGCAGAGGATGAAGGGAGGGTCGCCGGGTGCGGGCGCGGAGCCGCCGCTCGGCGACCACGAAGACGACAGCGAAGGCGCCGAGCACGAGGGCGCCGGCGATGAGCTGCTGGCGCGTCGCGCGGCGGCTTCCCTCGAGGGTCGACTCGAGGGCTTCGGCCGCTTCGAGAAGGCTCCGGGCTCCCGTGTGGCGGTGACCCTCCCGGTAGAGGGCCGCCGCCTCCTCGGGCCGGAACGACTTGTCGACGTGCCAGGCGCGATAGTGCCAGAGGACCTCGTCGTCGGGTTTCAGTCGCGTCGCGGCCTCGAATTCGCGTTCGGCCTCCTTCCAGCGCAGCCGCTCGCGGAGCACCACGGCGAGGTAGAAGCGCACCCAGGCGTTCGCGGGCTCGCGCTCCTTGCGGGCTGCCATGCCGGCCAGGAACTCGGAGATGCGGCCGGCTGACAGGGCTTCCGTGTAGAGACGGTCGATGGCGGCGCGATCGCCGGTGTCTCCCTGGCCGGTCAGCGCAGCGAGGCTCAGGAGGAGGAACGCGGGCCCCGCTGCGATCACGGGCTTCCGGCGCCGCGGAGGGCGTCGCGCGTCAGGGCGTCCACGGGGGCGTGGTCGTCCGTGAGGATCCTCTCGTCTCCCCGGAGGCGGATGTCCGCCGTGAAGTTCCGTGCGGCGAGGAGCTGGGCGCCGAGCCCGGGCGGACCCTCCGAGGGCCATGGACGCGGCGATCCGTCGGCGACGGCCCAGAGGATGACGTTCCACGAGCGCCAGACCGGAGTCGCCGCCGCCGGCGGGAAGACTCCCTGCAGCGTCGCCGCGATGGAGCGGACGAGAGGGGCATCGGGCTGGAAGGTCGTCACGTTGAGCGCGAGGATCCCGTCGGGGGCCAGCCGGGAACGGGCGAGGCGGAAGAACTCCGTGGTGACGAGATGGAAGGGGATGTAGATCTGCCGGCCGTACGCGTCGATGAGGATGATGTCCCAGGTGTCCGTCGTTCCGGCGAGGAAGGCCCGGCCGTCGGCGGCCACGGACCGGCAGCGAGGCGAAGGGGGGAGGCCGGAGTCCCTCTCGAGGGCGAGGACGGCGGGGTCGAGCTCGACCCCCGTGACCGAGGCGATGCGCTCCGCGGGGTAGTGGACGAGGAGGAGGCGCTGCACCGTCCCGGCTCCGGAACCGATGACGAGGATGCGCAGGGGCCGCGGCGGCGGGAAGAGCAGGGGAAGGAGGGCGGCCGTGTCGTAGTACTTCCCGCCGCTCGTGGCGTCCTCGAGCCGGTGGACGGAGTGGAACTCCTCGATGCCCTCGTTGAGCGTGAGGCGGAGTTCGGTCCTGGCCGCGGCGGGATCATCGGGGCGGTGGGCGTCGCGGATGCCGCGCTGTTCGACGACCTGGACGAACTGGTAGCGGCTCTCCGTCTCCCGCGCCACCGTCCTGCCGGCGCCGGGCGAGCGGATCGGGAGGGCGCGGATCGGGCCCGAGAGAAGGGCAAGAGCCGCGGCGGGAAGGAGCGCGGCGGCCCGCCGCCACGCCACGAGGCCGAGGACCGCGGCAAGTCCGAGATCGAGCGCCGCGACGGTGAGGATCGTGAGGCGCGTTCCCAGTCCGGGCACGAGGACCCACGCGGGGAGGTACGTGCCGATGATGCTCCCGGCCGTCGAGAACATGAAGACCGTGCCGGCGGCCCGACCCGCGCCGAGACCTCCCGCCGCCGCGACCCGCACGCAGATGGGGCTCGTCATCGCGAGCAGGAAGACCGGCGGGCCGAACAGCGTGAGCGACGCGACGAGGGACCCGAGCGCGAGATGGCGGCCGCTCGAGGCGAGATCCGCGCTTCCCGGCGGGGGGAGGAGCGCTTCGGCCAGAGGCTTCACGGCGAAGGCGGTCAGGGTAGCGAGGGCCCCCGCCAGAAGAAGGAGAAGCGCGACGGCGCGTATCCCGGCTCCGGCGTCGGCGGCCCGGCCGCCGAGGAAGTAGCCGGCCGCCAGAGTGAAGAGGATCACGCCGACGACGTTGGTCCAGACGAAGACCGAGTCGCCGAAGAAGGGCTGGAAGGCCCTCGTGGCCGTCATCTCGAGGATCATCGTCCCGCTGCCGGCCAGGAAGACGACGGCGTAGAGGATGGGCAGGGCGGACTTCCGGCAGTCGTTCACGCTGTGCCTTCCCGACCGGCGGCGTCAGCGTGGCTTCTCGCGCGCCCTTGGCGCCCGCCGGCCTGTGTTCCGCGAGACTCTATCGCGGGCGTCCGAGGGGACCATCCCGAGGCTGATCCGGTGCCGCCCGATCCGCGCCCCGCCGGGCGGGCGCAATGGAGCCTCGGACCCGGGGTGGAGAAGGCCTTCGGCGATAGACTCGCTCGAATCGGAGGATCATCGCGTGACCAGCGGACACGAGGATTCCACGGCGGATCGCGGGACGGCGCCGGGGCGCGCCGCATCTCCCGGACGGGCCCAAGGACATTCGGGCGCCGGCCGACCCGCGACGGGCGAGCGCCGGGGAGCAGCGCATGAAGTCCTCGGGGCCCTGGTCCTGGCGGCCCTGGCGATGGTCCTCCCGGGATGTCGCTCTCATCTGCCGGAGCCGGCGGGGCCATCGGAGCCGTACCTCGTCGTGCTCGGTACTGCCCAGGACGGGGGCCTGCCGCAGATCGGGTGCGAAGAGGCGTTGTGCGAGGCTGCCCGACGCGATCGCTCCCGAGCTCGTCGCGTCGCGTCCCTTCTTCTCGTCGATCCACGGAGCGGAAGGCGCTGGCTCATCGACGCCTCGCCGGACCTGCGCGACCAGGTCGAGCTTGCCCGCGGGCATCCCGCCGGCCGGGCTGCAACGGGACCGAGGCCGCCCCTCTTCGACGGAGTCTTCCTCACGCATGCTCACATCGGCCACTACACGGGACTCATGTGGCTAGGTCGCGAGGCTTACGGCTCACGGTCCATGCCGGTCCATGCGAGCGATCGGATGGCTGCCTACCTCGCGGCCAACGGGCCCTGGAGCCTTCTCGTCGAGACGGGCGTGATCGTCCTCGAGCCCTTTCGCCCCGAGGAGCCGGTTGCCCTCGGCGGGGACATCTCGGTCGTCGCGCTCCGTGTTCCTCACCGGGAGGAGTTCACGGATGCGTACGCTTTCGTCGTTCGGGGACCGCGCCGCTCCGTGCTCTATGTCCCGGACATCGACAAGTGGGAGCGGTGGGATCGGTCCCTCGAAGACGCGCTGGCCGGCGTGGACGCCGCCCTTCTCGATGGGACCTTCTTCGACGCGAGCGAGCTGCCCGGCCGCAACATGGATGAGATCCCCCATCCCTTCGTCGTGGAGACCCTGCGGCGACTGGCGAGCCTGCCGCCGGAAGACCGCGCGAAGGTGCTGTTCACCCACCTGAACCACACGAACCCGATCTCCGATCCGGCCTCGACGGCGGCGGCAGTGGTCCATCGCGCCGGGATGGGCGTTGCCTTCGACGGTCAGATCATCGATCTCTAGATTCAGGCCCGCCCGGCGCGCTGGAGGTCCTTCCTCGGGGCGACGGTTCCGAAGCGGCGGTCGCGACGGCGGAAGTCCGCTACGGCGGAGGCCAGCTCGTCCGCGCCGAACTCGGGCCACATGGCGGGGAGGAAGAGGAGCTCCGCGTAGGCGCACTCCCAGAGGAGGAAGTCCGAGAGCCGCTGCTCGCCGCCGGTGCGGATGAGGAGATCCACGGGGGGCGCGGGGAGAGGGGCGTGCATGGCCGCGGCGAGGTGCGCCTCGAGCGTCTCCCGCGTGACGGGATCCTGCCGGTCGTGTCGCGCGAGAGCCGTGAGGAGGAGATCCCGGGAGGAGTAGTCGATGGCGACGCGGAGGAGGAGGCGCCGGCCGGACCGGGTCGTCTCCTCGGCGGTTGCGATGGCCCGGAGGATCCTCTCGGGAAGGCGATCGCGGCGCCCGATGACCACGAGGCGGACGTCGTTCTCGACGCAGCGCGCCGTCTCGGTCCTGAGGTAGTGCTCGAAGAGCCGGAAGAGGCCGGTGACCTCGTTCTGCGGGCGGCGCCAGTTGTCCGACGAGAAGGCATAGAGCGTGAGGGTGGCGATGCCGGAGGACGGCGCCGCCTCCACCGTGCGCCGCACGGCCGTGGCGCCGGCGGCGTGGCCGGCGAGGCGCGGGAGACCCCGGCGCTTCGCCCAGCGCCCGTTGCCGTCCATGATGATCGCGACGTGGAGGCTCGCCACGGACCGGTCGGACTCTCGGGACTCTGCGGATTTCGGCATGGGGATCGGGGCTCAGCGGGCGCGGATCGTCCTGATGAGCGCTTCCATGTGTTCGAGGTATCCTTCGAAGGCGCGGCGTCCCCTCGACGTGATGCGAAAGTCGGTCCGCGGGACCCGCCCCGAGAAGGTCTTCTCGGCCGTCAGGTAGCCCGCGTCCTCGAGCTTCCGCGCGTGGACGCTCAGGTTCCCATCGGTTGCGGCCACGAGTTTCTTCAGTTCCTGGAAGCTCAGGCTTCTCACGGCCGCCAGCGTCCCGAGGATCCGGAGCCGGAGCGGCTCATGGACGAGGCGGTCCGGGTCGGGGAGGGCGGGGGCTTCGGAGACGGCGGCGGGGGCGCCCCCCTCCGCGCGCCGGTCAGAGCCGCGCAACCAGATCTTCTGCCGCATGCCAGGACCTCAGCGCAAGGAACAGACCGAAGACGATGTGGAGACCACCGAAGCCCGCCGCCATGATGAGGTCGGCCGAGGACGGGATCGCGAAGGCGAGGGCGCCCGCCGCCATGAAGGCAAGCCCCATGACGGCGAGAAGGCGGAGAGAGAAGACGCTGGCCGAGACGACGGCCGCCCCGTAGATGACGAGCCACGTCCCCGGGAGGATCGCGGTGAGCCCGTGATGCCGGAAGGCGGCCGTGAGGACCGCTCCCGCCGCCAGGGCTGGCGTGAGCGCGAGGGCGAATTTCCGCCCCGGGGCCGAGAGCAGCGGCGCGTGGGCGCGCCGGCCGCGGCGATTCACGGACCAGGCCCCGATGGCCAGGGCGACGACGGACTCGGCGACCCAGACGACGAACCACTCCTCGCGCGTGGGGCGGGACGCGGCGATGAGGGCGGCGGCGATGGCCGTGAGCCCCATGGCGACGCCCCCGAGTCCCGGCAGGGCCGTGAAGGACGTGGCGCCCTCGAGCGTCTGGCGGATGACGCGCAGATCCTCGAGGGCGCGGAGCGCCGCCGAGGACTCGCCGTCAGGGACGAGGCGGGGTCTCTCCGGATCCATGGCCGAGAGGATATGGCGCCGGCCCCGCCGCGGTCAAGTACTTTGCGTCGCAAAGTTGCCGGGACATCGCCCCCTCGAGGGACCTGCGAGGAAACGGGCGATGGCGCGTCAGGGGCCGGGCGGGCGATGATCGTCGCCTGCGGACTCGAAGTCGGGCGTGGGGCCGTCCTCGGCGGGGCCGAACGACTCGAGGCGGGCGCGGCGCCGCCGCGCCGCCCGGATCGGAGCCACGATGAAGGCGGCGACGATGAAGGCGGCGAAGAGCAGCTCGCCCGCGCGGCCGAGGAGGAACTTCGCGAGCGAGAAGCGGACGTGCTCGCGCCACCGCTCCTCCGCCGTGCCGAAGTGGAGGCCCGTGGCCTCGACGAAGGCGTCGTCGAGGAGGCGCCCGCGGGCGAGGGCCGCGAGAAGGGCGGGGATCCGGCGCCCGCGGGCGGGGCCCGCCTCCCGCGTCTCCTCGAGGAAGCGGACGAAGGAGAGCGACTGGGCGTAGGCCAGCGCGGCGCGGTCGGGATCCGCGGGGAACGCCCAGGCGAGGTCGTGGAAGCGGAAGAGCCGGTCGCTCCGGGCCGCGAAGGAAAGCGTGTCGCGCCCCGGGAAGAGGGGGTTCTCGGCGAGGGCCTGCGCGACGCCCTCGTGGAGCCAGAGGGGGACGGGCCGGGCCGACGGCCCTGCCTCGAAGGCTCCGATGACGAGGTGGGCGATCTCGTGGTGGAGGATCGACGCGAGCGTCATGGGGCCGACGCCGCGAAGGGCGTCGCCGCGGATCAGGATGCGCCGCTCGCGGGGGAAGGCGAGAGCCGCGACGTGGCCGACGGGAGGAGTGGCCCCGGCCCTCGCCGCCTCGGCGGCCAGGGCCTCGGCGTCGGGGACCACGAGAACGCGCGCGTCGCCTCCGGGGGACATCCCGAGGGCGGCGGAAACGTCGGCGAGGAGCCGCGGATAGAGGCGGAGGATCTCCCGGGCGGCGCCGGCGAAGCGGGATGGGGCCTCCACCACGAGATCCTGTCCGCGGAGGACCTCCGTCTGAGCCGGGGCCGCAGCGGCAAGGAAGACCGTGAGACTCATCGCCGCGAGGCGGCGGGCTGCTACCATGCGGATCCCCGGCGAGCGGTGCCGTCCGTGCTCACGACAGACAGGGCCAGACACTTCGTCAAGACGCGCATCCTGAGCTTCGGGACGGCCGTGGGCGTACGGGCCGTCTACTCCACGATCTCCTATCGCGTCGAGGGCTGGGAGGCCATCCGGGCCCGGCTCGACGCCGGCCGGCCGGCGATCTTCATGCTCTGGCATCACGATGTCATGCTCCCCCTCGGCCACGAGAGCCGGTTCCGGGTCCATGCGCTCGTCAGCACGGGGAGCGACGGCGAGTACGCCACGCGGACGATCCGGCGGCTCGGCGTGCGGGCGATCCGCGGCTCGTCGAGCCGCGGTGGCGGCCGGGCCCTTCGCGACATGAGGAAGCACGCGCGCCGCGGCGAGTCGTTCCTCGTCACGCCCGACGGACCGAAGGGCCCCCGCCACCATTTCCGGGCCGGAGCGCTCTTCCTCGCCCGGGTCACGGGCGCGCCGCTCGTGCCCGTGGGGGGCGCCTGCAGCCGCGCGGTCATCCTGCGCTCGTGGGACCGCTTGCGCATCCCCAAGCCCTTCGCGCGGATCGCCCTCGTCTTCGGCGATCCGGTCTCCGTGCCGCGGGATGCCGGCCGCGAGGCGTTCGAGGAGCTGCGGCGGGAGATGGAGACGCGCATGGCGCTGGTGGGCGAGCGGGCCGGACGGCTCCTCGCGGCGCCATGAGCGGGCGGACCCTCACCCTCACGCTGGACGCGGCGGCCATCGAGCGGCTCCGCGCCGAGCTCGCCGGGGGCCGGTTCGAGTGGCGCGACGTCGCCCACGCCCGCTTCTCGGCCCGGGGGGAGGGCGTCGCCGTCACGGCCTACCGCTCGGGCAAGGTCGTCGTCCAGGGGCCGGGCGTCTCGCAGTTCCGCGAGAGGTATCTCGAGGCGGTTCCGGCGCCCGTGGATCCCGACTTCACGGAACGCGTCGCCGGCGCGGATGAGACGGGAAAGGGCGACTACTTCGGGCCCCTCGTGGCGGCGACGGTGGCCCTCGGACCGGCCGAGATGCCTCTCTTCGACGAACTGCCCCTCGCCGACTCCAAGACTCTCTCGGACCGGGCCTGCGCGGAGCGGGCCGCGATCATCCGCGCCTCGCTGCCCCACGAGGTCGTGAGCATCGGGCCGAAGCGCTACAACGAGCTCTATGCCCGTTTCGGCAACGTGAACCACCTGCTGGCGTGGGCCCATGGCCGCGCCATCGAGAAGGTCCTCGAGCGGGCCCCCGTGTCCACCGTGGTCATCGATCGCTTCGCCGACGAGGAGACGATCCGCCGGGGCCTCTCAGAGAAGGGCCTGGCCGCCCGCCTCGTGGCCCGGGAGCGAGGCGAGTCGCACCCGGCCGTGGCGGCCGCCAGCATCCTCGCGCGCGACGCCTTCGTGAGGGCGCTCTCGTCCCTGTCCGCCCGATTCGGGATCACCCTGCCGAAGGGCGCCTCATCCGCCGTGGAGGCGGTGGCCCGGGAGCTCGTCCGCCAGCGGGGCCCCGAGGCCCTCGGCGACGCCGCGAAGCTCCACTTCCGGACCACCTCCCGCGTCCTCGGCCCCGACGCGCCGGCCTCCTGACCTCCGGCGCCAGCCGTTCCTGCCTCCGGCGGCAGCGCTGCCCTCCGGCAGACGGGGAGATTCCGATCGGGAGGCCGAGGGATGCACGATGCCATGAGGCGCCGGGAGGTTCAGGTGCTGGTGAAGGCCGGCCTCAGCAGCGTCGCGATCTCGGACATCTGTTGCACGTGCGGATGGCGCCGCCTCGGGGCGGCGGGCTTTGGAGAAGGGGCGAGGGGTGGCAGGGTAGGCCCTGCCGGGATCGCGCGGTACCGCGTCGGCGGTGCGGGGCCCGCAAGACGGAGGACATCGGATGCCGGAGCTGTCGATCCAGTTCCTCGGAGCCGCCCGGACGGTGACCGGATCGCTCCATGCGGTGCGGTACGGCGAACGCCTGATCATCCTCGACTGCGGCCTCTACCAGGGCCACCGGAAGGAGGCCTTCGAGCGGAATCGGAGGGTCGTCTGCCCGGCCCGGGAGGTGGACGCGGTGCTCCTCTCCCACGCGCACATCGATCACTCGGGGAACCTCCCGTCCCTCGTGAGCAGGGGCTACAAGGGCTCCATCTACTGCACGCGCGCGACGCGGGATCTCGCGGAGGTGCTCCTCCGGGACGCCGGGCAGATCCAGGAGCGCGACGCGGACTACCTGAACCGCCACCTCCGGCCCTCGGAGAAGGTGGAGCCCCTCTACACGGAGCGGGACGCGCTGCGGGCCGCCGCCCGCCTCCACGGCGTGCCGTATCACGAGTGGATCGACGTCGTGGAGGGGGTCCGCGCCCGCTTCTTCGACGCCGGGCACATTCTCGGATCGGCCATGGTTCTCCTCGAATGCGGGACCGGGACGGAAACCTGCCGCATCCTCTTCTCCGGGGACCTCGGCCGCCCCGGCCTCCCCCTCCTCCGCGATCCCGAACCCATGCCGGAGGCCGACGTCGTCCTCACGGAGAGCACGTACGGCGACCGGAAGCACGAAGACGCCGGGGATGCGAAGGGCGCGCTCAGGAAGGCCGTCGAGATGGCCGTGTCGGCGGGCGGGAAGCTCATCATCCCCGCCTTCAGCGTGGGCCGGACCCAGAACCTCCTCTACTTCCTCCACATCCTCCTCGAAGAGGGCGCCATCGCGCCCATCGACATCTTCGTCGACAGCCCGCTCTCGGTCGAGGCGTCCCGCGTCATGGGACAGCACCTCGACTGCTACGACGCGGAGACCCAGGCCCTGCTGGCGCGGGACGTGAACCCCTTCCATTCCCCCCACGTCCACTACGTGAGCCGCGTCGAGGACAGCAAGCGCCTCAACGATCTCGAGGGCAGCGCCGTGATCATCTCGGCGTCGGGGATGTGCGAGTTCGGCCGGATCCTTCACCATCTGGCCCATCACATCGAGGACCCGAGGAACGTCCTCGCCTTCGTGGGGCACCAGGCGCCCTACACCCTCGGCCGCCGCATCGCCGACGGCGTGAGCCCTGTCCGACTCCTCGGCGAGTTGCGCGACGTGAAAGCGCGGGTGGTCCGCCTCTCGGGCTTCTCGGCCCATGCGGACTGCGACGATCTCGTCCGGATGCTCTCGCCGCTCCGGAGCCGCGCCAGGCGGACCTTCATCGTCCACGGAGACCTCGATCAGGCGGAGGGTCTCAAGCGCCGTCTCGATGCTCTCGGATTCACCGGCGTGACGATCCCGGAGGAGGGAGAGACCGCCGTCATCGCCTGATGGCCTTGGCGTGCACGCTCTACCGAGGGGGGGCCGTACCGCGTCCCCGCCGGGGACGGCGGCGGTTACCGGTCGACGTGAGGGCGCTCAGAACGAGTTGCAGCGCCGCTTCGCCATAGCCATCCCGCAGCACGGCCGGGACGCCGGCGAGACGCGTCAAGGATGCTCCCAGCCCGACTTCGAGCAGGAGGTGGCCGGCCGTGGCGGCATCGAGCCCCGCCCTGAGCCCGCCGGCGCCCACGGCCGCTGACAGGAACTCGCCGAGATGCGCGTAGGCCTCGCGGACCCGTGCGGCGATCTTCTCGTCCCCCTGGGTGGCGGCGGCGCCGTTCAGGACCCGGAACTCGTCGCGCCGGGCGCCAAGCAGCCCGGGGAGACCCTCGGCCAGCGCCGCCACCCGCGAGGAGACATCCGGACGGCCGGCGATCAACTCCTCGAGGCGATCCAGGATTCGTTGCTCGACGAGGTCGAGGATGGCGAGGAACAGATCCTCCTTCGAGGGGAAGTGGCGGTAGAGGATCGGTTCGGCGATGCGGCTCGCGCGGGCGAGATCGCGCGTGGTCGTGCCATCAAGGCCGCGGGCCGCGAAGAGGGGCAGCGACCGGACCAGGATCGACAGGCGACGCTCGCCGGCCGGAAGACGGCGCCGGGCGCCGCCTGGCGGCCGTGGGGCCGTGCCCGGGGGGTGGTTTCGCCGGCGCTTGACCATGATGCTAGTCTGCGCTAACTTGGCGCTGTTAGCAACTGCTATCAGCAGGAGCGGCCCATGGACGCGGATGACCGGCTGGCCCGGGTGGAAGCAAGGCTCGACCGGATCGAAGAGGCCCTGGGTCTACGGGCCGGCGCGTTGCCGGCGTCGACGGAGGCGAGGCGCGAGCCGATCGTGGCGCAAGCGGCGACCGCACCGAAGCTGCCCGTCGCCTCGCCGGTCGTGCCGAAGACAAGACCGCAGCCGGCGGCGGAGCGCCGGACGACGGCGCCGAGGGCAGCGCGCGTCGGCCCGAAACGGGATCTCGAACGGCTGTTCGGAGTCGCCGTCCTCGGTCGAGTCGGAATCGCATGCTTGCTGCTCGCCGCGGCGTACTTCGCCAAACTCGCGTGGCACGACGTCGGCCCGGAAGCACGGGTGGCGGGGATCTGGGGTCTCGCCGTCGTTCTCGTCGGCGTCGGGTTCTGGCTCAGGCCGCGCGTGGCGCCGAAGTACGTCGCCCTGCTCTGGGGCGGCGGTACGGCAGCAGCGTACATGGCCGGTGTCGTCGCCAAGCTCCTCTACGACCTCGTGGGGACGGTCCCGGCCCTTGCGATGCTCGTGGCCGCCTGTGCGCTCGGCCAGGGACTCGCGCGGATCCAGCGTTCATCGGTGCTCGCACACGTCGCGCTGGCGGGCGCGATCGCTGCGCCGGTCATCGTCGGCTCGCCGGTGGATTCGCGGACCGCACTCCTCGTCTACCTCCTCACGGTCCACGCCTGGGCGGTCGTTGCCGAACGTCTGTACGCCTGGAAGGGAGCGCGTTGGGTCGCTCTCGCCGGAGTGTCGCTCGTCGGGTTGCTCTGGCTCCTCGAGCACGGGCAGTACGACCTGTCGACGTGCCTGCACGTCCACGCCTACTTCGCCGGGCTTGCCTGGCCGGAAATCGCCCGAGGGTTCACGCGGCGAGGCCTGACTCCCGCCGCCGGCACCGCCGTCTGCGCGGCGGCGGTACCCGTCGAGGTCGCGTGGATCTTCGCGAGCTGGAATGTCGACGGCATGCCGGCCTTCTCGTTCATGGCAGGGCTCGCGTGGCTCGCCATCGGGGCCGGCTGGCGCGTTGCGGCACGGAAGCCGGTAGCCCCGGGTATCCGGGAAGCGGTCCGCCTCGGCGAGTGCCTCCTGGCCATCGGCGCCCTGACGATCATGAGGGTGTGGGTTCCCGAGCCTGACGACCACGCTCTACGAGCCGCCGCTGCGCTGGTCCTGCTTGCGGGTCTCGGCATGGTGTGTCTCGCCGCCCGTTCGTGGTTCGGTGCGGGAAGCGGCCCGGCGGCCCTGGCGATGCTCCTCACCTACGGGCTCCTCGATGCCGCCAGCCCCGGATGGTGCATCCTCGGACTCGCCGTTCCCGCGGCGCTGGTGCTTTCGGGACAGCCCGGGATCTTCCGGCAACTGGGCTTCTTCGGGGGAATCGGGGCATGCTTCGTCGGTTTCGGCGACGGACAAGCGCCCCATTGGATGGGGGTCGCATTCGGCGTCGCTTCGGCGTCGTTCGCCGCGGGCTCTGTCCTGGCGTTCCGCCGGAAGGACCGGGCGCTCCTCCAGGCGGTCGACTTCGCGCCGCTCCTGCTCGGGATTCTGTGGATCGTGCACGCGTTCGGCGGGGCGTTTGCGGATGTGGCCCCGCCTCTCCTGAATGGCGGAACGACGACCGCCGTGCTGTTGCTCGGAGCGCTGGCGGTCCGGTTGGCCAGGCGCGAGCCCGACCGCATCGGCCGGCATGTCGACCTTCGACGGATCCCCGTCGTTGCGATCGTGGCGCTGGCCGGTCTCGCGGGCTGGCGCGAAGTCGCCGGCGCGACGGCGTCGCTCAGCGCGGTGGACATGAGACTGGGCCTGCGCGCGCTCTACGTCGCTGTGTTCGCCGCCGGCTGCTTCATCGTCGGGCGGCGGCGCGGCGGCATCATCCTCGAGGTCGCGGGCGTCATCGCCCTTGCCCTGGCCGCGTCCCTGGCCATCGACAATCTGCAACACGTGAGGCTGATGCCGTGGGCGGCCGCGGGCGCCGGCGCCGCCGCGTCTGCTGCCGCAGCCGCCGGGTGGGGCCTCGGCGGCGCTTCGATCGTCAGTCGTGTCGGCGGATTCGCGGTCGTCAGCGTCCTGGCGGTCATCTGGTCTCTTGCCGGTTGGCTCCGCTGGCTCCCGGCCGAATCGGCGTTCCTGAACACTCGCTTCGGTCTCGGGGTTGGCCTCATCGCCGCGATGGCGCTCTGCCGCCGGGGCCTCTCCGGGCTCGGGCTGAAGCCGCTCCTGCCATGGGTCGAGGCGCTCGCCGCCATGGCGGCCTTCGCAGTCGGCTGGGTGGATCTTCGGGCGGCCATCGCCGGCGTGCGCAGCCCGCACCTTGCCTCGGCGCTCGGCAGCGTCTGGGCCACGATCGCCGCTGCCGCCGTCCTGGCGGCAGGCTTCAAGACGCGGGCGAGCCACCTGCGATGGATGGGGCTCCTCGGCTTCGCCGCCGTCGTGGTGAAGGTCGGCCTGAGCGACCTGGCGTCGGTGGATACGCCCTTCCGGATCCTCGTCACGGCTTGCCTTGGAGCAGTTCTCCTCTGCGCCGCCTGGGGCTACTCACGCCGGAAGTCGTCGCCGGAATCTTCGAAGCAGTCTTGAAGTGCCGCGCCGATGCCCTTGGAGTCGCCGGGGCGGCGATCCCGGAGGAGGGCGAGGTCGCGGTCATGGCGCGGCGGAAGAACTGTGGCCCCCGGGGCCCTGCGCTCTCTCAGGACGGAGAGCCTCAGGGCTTCCCGCCGGCCGGCTCGGAGGGCTCGGCCGGCTCCGCCAGCTCCTTTCGGAGCGCGTCGTCGATGGCCACCTGGAGGTTGTCGGGGTCCATCTCGAGGGCGAGGCGGATGAAGCGGAGGCCCTCCTTCTTCTTCTCGTCCGTGCCGAGGTGGCGCATCGTGCGGCCCAGGTCCGCATAGTGATCCGCGTTCAGCGGATCGAGCTCGATGGCCTTCTCGTAGTTGCGGATGGCCTCCGCGTGCTCGCCTTCGCCGGCGAGGATCTCGGCCAGGGTCGCGTAGGCCGTGGGGCTCGCCGAGCCCTTGTCGATGGCCAGTTTCAGGAACTTCTTCGCCTTGATGGGACGGCCGGTCCGGTACGCGGCGAGGCCGGCGTGCTCATAGCCCCGCGAGGACTCGGACTTGAGATTCTTGACGTAGGCGTGCCACTCCGCTTCGAGGGCCTTCAGGTCCTTGACGCCGAGGTGGCGCTTGAAGCCGTCGAGGAGATCGTCGCCGGTCACGGTCCGGCGACCGCCCTCGCTGGTCTTCTTGAGGTCCTTCGCGACGGGCATGTCCCGGTAGAACTTCTTGAACTTCGGCTTGTACTTGGGCGTCTCCATCATGAAGTGGACGAAGGTCCACCCCCAGGTGTAGTCGTCGTAGCCGAGCTGGTTCCGGAGGTACTCGTCGAGCTTCGCCCACTTGTCCTCGGCGATGTCCGTCTGGACCTCGGTGAGGCGGCCGTCGAGGAGGTGCCCCACGGACATCTGCTTCTTCACGGGGTCCCAGCGGCTCGCCCCGTAGTACTCGGCAAAGGCTTCGTTGATGCAGTGGGGGTAGTGGAACTCGAGGTCGATGAGGTGCGTGAGGTAGTGGTTGGCCTCGTGGAACATGACCTCGATCGTGAAGTCGGGGTCGGTCCGGTCGTAGAAGAAGTTGAGCTCGAGGGGCTCCACGAACCGGTAGTAGCCGAGGACGCCCCGCCCGACGCCGCCCACCTGCAGGAAGGCGTCGTAGTTGTGGTAGAAGCAGACCTTGAGGTTGCCGAGCCTCGGCGGGCGCGTGATCCCCCACTCCTTCGTGAAGACCGTGTAGTAGGTCTCCATGAGGTTCTTCAGGTTCTCGAAGATCTCGGGGTCGACCGTGTACTCGAAGTCGAAGGCGCGGCCCTTCGCCGTGTAGCGGTTCCGCCACTCGCGGTGGGTCTTCACGGTCTCGAGGCGCTTGCGCTGCTCCGCGATGCGCTTCTTCATCTGCGCGTCGCGCTCGGCGGCCTTCATCCACTTGCCCTCGAAGGGGACGAGGCCCTGGGCGAGCTTCTCCTTCTCCTTGTCGTCCTTCGGTTCGTACGGGGCGGCGTCCACGAGAAGCACCTCGCGGACGAGCGCCGCCGGGACGAACACGGCGCCGGCCTTGTAGTGGAGGCGGAAGCCTCCGTCCGCCCGCTCGATGCGGACGCCCTCCACGATGCGGCCGTCCCTGAGGAGGAGCGCGTCGTCGGCGATGATGGACCCGGCCGAAGCGAGGACGAGGGCCGCGGCGGCGAAGGCTCTCATGGCGTGCATCTCAGTCCACATAGTCGAGGTACTGCTTCTCGAAGCTCTGCCAGTCGGAGTCGGACCATGACGGAAAGGCGCGGTCGAAGACTGTCTGGATGCGCTGCTTCTCCTTCTTCCGCCGCTCCTTGAACCGCTCCTCCTCCTCCTCCTCGGTCTTTGGCCGGTCGGAGACCCGGCTCTCCGCCCGGTCCTGGGCGTTCTCCTCGTCGAGGACGGACACGAGGGCCTTCACGTAGTCCCGGAGGAAGTTCTTCGAGCGGGCGCCCGTCTTGCCGGGGCCGTCGAGGAGATAGCGGACGAAGGCGCCGGCCTGAGGCATGGAGTTCTCCGTCCTGTAGAACTCCTCGAGCGACATGCGGATGAGATCCCGCGGCTTCACGAGCTTGCCCGCCTTGCCCGTCTCGCGCATGAGCGTGGTTTCCCATTCGTCCGCCTTGAACGTGAGCGAGCCCCCCTTGGCGGTGGCCGTCATGAGGAACTGGTCGAGGCCCGTCTCGAGCCAGCCCGGGACGCCCCAGCGGAAATGGGGGTTCTTGTCGGCGAACCAGAGGCCGACGATGCTGCGGTTCATGGACTGGACGGCGTTGGATCGCTTGCCCGCGTTGACGTCCTTGTACGTGACGATCTCGGCGGACGCCGACCAGAAGCCGCCGGAGTTGTCCACGAAGGCACGGTACTCGTCGGAGCCCTCGCAGATCCGGATGATGCCCGGCCCCGCCTTCCCGTCGCCGACCCATCCGAAGGTCTTCTCGAGCCATCCGCGGATGGCCTCGGCCTGCTCGAGGGACCAGGTCGTGTATTTCTCGTCCACGTGGGAGAGGGCGACGTAGTTCCTCGACTTCTTCTGGATCCAGCCCGAGGGGAGGCGGTCGACGGACTTCCGGAGGTCGCGCTCGTGTTTCTCCGAGCGGCGCTTCGCCCGCTCCTCCGCGGAGAGCTTCGACAAGTCCACGATGATGTCGTCCGCGCCGGTGCCGCTCGCTCCCTCCGGGATGACCGAGCCCTCTCGCTTGATGAAGCGGAAGGACCTGAGGCAGGCGACATAGTCGGGCGAGAGCTTCTCCCAATGGTCCTCGAGGGCTTCGAACATCACGGCCCAGTCCGCGTCGGGACCGTGGTACACCCAGGCGAGGGAGCGCCGCGGCACCGTGAGCTTCTCGTACTTGATCTCGTAGCACGTCGTCGCGACGCCGGCGACGGTCGTCTCCTCCTCCTTCGAGATGAAGAAGCCGCCGCCGGACGCGTTGGCGGCGAGGTAGGCCTTGAAGTCCTTGTAGGGATTCTTGATCTGGATGACGGACGTCTTGTCGTCCACCTTCTTCACGTCCACGCCGCGGTCCTTCACGACGGCCTCCGGGAAGAGGATGACCTTCATGTCGGGCGTATGCTGGTAGGCGTCCTTCCGCGACGTGTACGACTTGGGACTCAGGTACTTGGCGACGATCCACGTCTCCGTGGAAGCCACGGGGATGTTCTTCCAGTTGGCGGGCGTGTTCACCTGGAAGCCGAGGTTGTTGTCCTTGTGGACGTCCGTGAAGGCCGTGGACCCGAGGAGGACGAGGGTCGCGACCGTGACGACGACGATGCGGGTGCATCCCATGGTGATCTCCCTCGACTCGAACCCGCGATCCCCGCGGAAGGCGGACGCTCCGGCCGGCGACGCCGCTCGGGCGGCCTTTAGACGGAGCAGGGCCGTCCGAGTTTCAGAATCCCGGACATCCGCGCCGGCCTCCGGAACTCCTGAATCCGCGGGCAGGTAACGCACGGGCAGGGTCTCGATGCGCCAGATGCTCTTGTATACCCGGCGGCCGGCCCGGTCAAACAGTTCTCCGGCCTCGTCGCCAGCATCCGCAACGGGCCCGGGCCAGCGGCCCCTGGTTGCGCGAGAAGCGGCTCGCAAAGCCTTTCCTAATAGCTCGTTACGATCGTGGCCATGACGTGCCCGCGCCGGGGGGGATCCGGCGGAAGTGAGTGTCATGAAGCGGAAATGAAGAAAGTGCGGCGGTTCCCGCCACGCCGGGTTACCAGTAATGCGGAATGAATCGTCGCGATCGTGATCCGGACAATGCCCACCGGGGAACCGCCCGTGGGCGCCGCTCCCGGCCCCACCTGATCGGGGACGGCCGATGATGTTCGCCTCCGGGGCGGACCGGATGATCGCGGCTGCTCGCGGTGGCGACAGGGAGGTTCTCGGCGCGCTCCTCGAGTCGTACCGCGACTACCTGAGGGTCCTCGCCCGCGTCGAGCTCGGCCGGGACGTGAAGGCGAAGTTCGACGCCTCGGACGTGGTCCAGGAGGCTTTTCTCGACGCGCACCGGCAGTTCCCCGCCTTTCGCGGGGACAGCCGCGCGCAGTTCACGCGCTGGCTCCGCGAAATCCTCGCCGGGACCATGGCCAACCTGGTGCGGCGCTACCTTGGCACCCGGGCCCGCGATCCGCGCCTCGAACAGCGGCTCCGTTCCGCTGTCGACCGATCCGTCGACGGCATGGACCGGCTCGCCGCGAACTCCGGGGGAACCCCGAGCCAGCAGGCCATGCGGGCCGAGAGGGTGCTCGGCGTCGCCGCCGCGCTCGAGGAGCTCCCGGACGACTACCGCCGCGTCATCATCCTCCGGCACATCGACGGACTCCCCTTCGCGGAGGTGGCGGCGCACCTTGGCCGGTCCGTCGACGCCGTGGAGAAACTCTGGGTCCGCGGCGTGACGGCGCTGCGCCGGACCCTCGCGGAGCGCGACCGGTGAGCGGCCCCTTGCTTCGTTCCTCGACGGACGAGGACCCCCGCCTCGTCGAGGCTGCGCGGGAGTACCTTGCCGAGCTGGAGGCCGGGCGGCGGCCGGACCGCGACGCCTGGCTTCGCCGCTATCCGGACATCGCCGGAGTCGTCGCCGAGTGCCTCGACGGCATCGACCTCGCCCACGCGCTTCGTCCCTCCGGCGAGACGCCGGCCGGTGAGCCCTCCGGCAGCCCCCTCGGCGACTTCCAGCTCCTCCGCGAGATCGGCCGCGGCGGCATGGGCGTCGTCTACGAGGCGGTCCAGCTCTCCCTCGGCCGGCGCGTCGCGTTGAAGGTGCTCCCCTTCGCCGCGGCCCTCGACGCGCGTCAGCTCCGCCGGTTCCGCACGGAGGCCCAGGCGGCGGCGCTTCTCCACCACTCGAACATCGTTCCGGTCCACGCCGTGGGGTGCGAGCGCGGCGTGCACTTCTACGCCATGCAGCTCATCGAGGGGCGGTCCCTCGACGCCGTGATCCGTGAGCGTCGCGGAGAGGGCCCGGAAGCTCTCGCCCAGCCGGCCACGTCCGGGTGGTTCCGGACCGTGGCCGAGGTGGGCGCCGAAGTGGCCGGCGCTCTCGACTATGCCCATGGCCTCGACGTGATCCACCGGGACATCAAGCCCGGGAACCTCCTCCTCGACGCAGCCGGCCGTGCGTGGGTCACGGACTTCGGCCTCGCCCAGGTGTCGGCGGAGGCCGGCCTCACGCGAACCGGCGACATGGTCGGGACCCTCCGCTACATGAGCCCCGAGCAGGTCGCGGGCCGCCGGGCGCCCGTCGACGCACGCACCGACGTCTACTCCCTCGGCGCGACGCTCTACGAGATGGCCACCCTCCAGCCGGTCTTCCCGGAGGCGGATCGAGCGGCGCTCGTCCGGCGCGTCCTCGACACGGATCCGCTGCCGCTCCGGGCCGTGGAGCCGGCGGTGCCCGACGAACTCGAGATCATCATCCAGAAGGCCCTCTCGAAGGCGCCCGGCGACCGCTATGCATCAGCGGGCGAGATGGCGGCCGACCTCCGGCGATTCCTCGAACGCCGCCCCATCCTCGCGCGGCGGCCCACCCTCGCGGACCGGTGCCGCAAGTGGATCCGCCGCCACCCCACGGCCGTCGCCGCCACGGCCCTCGTGCTCATCCTCGCCATCGCGGGCCTCGGCGCGGCCACGGCTCTCGTCTCCCGGGAGCAGGCGCGCACACGGGCGGCGCTCGGGCGCGAGCGCGAGCGGGCCCGCGAGGTGGAAGCCCGCTTCGACCTTGCGCGGCGCGTCGCCGACGACCTCGTCCGCATCGCGGATGAGGAACTGGCCGACAACCCCTTCTTCGAGAGTCTCCGCAAGCGCCTTCTCGAGGCCGCGCTCACCTACTACCGCGAGTTCATCGCGCTCAGGGAGAACGACCCCGAAGCCCGGGCCGCCCTCGCGGCCACCCGCGACCGTGTCACGGAGATCCTCGAGGACCTGGCGGCCCTCCAGGGAGACCGGCAGATGTATCTCCTCGAGGAGTCCTCGGTCCTCGACGATCTCGGTCTCACGGCCGATCAGCGCGTCCTCATCGCGGATGTCGTGCGGATCGCCGGGGAGAACCGGCGGGAGCGCTTCGAGGGCCTGCGGCAGAGCCAGGGCGTGCCGCGCGCCAGGGACATCGTCGAGGAGGCGCGGGTGAACGAGGCCGCCCTCGGCGCGATCCTGACCGCCGCGCAGACGGCCCGACTCCGGCAGATCCAGATCCAGTGCCGCGGCGTGAGCGCGCTCCTCGAGCCGGACATCGCCGGGCAGTTGCGCCTCTCCGCGGCGGACCGCGAGCGGATCCGCGGGGTCGAGTTCGAACTGGCGCGGGCGGGCCGGGAGCGCGGGCGATCGCGGCGGGGCGGCGCTCCGTCGCCGGACCGCGAGCGGACCTCCGCGGACACAACGGCGGAGGCCGCCATGGAGCGCGCCGTGGCGCTCCTCTCCGACGCCCAGCGCGCCCGCTGGAACGAGATCGCGGGCCCGCCATTCGCCGGCCGCCTCACCCGCCCGCCGTTCCTGCCGGGCGGCGCGCCCATGTTCCGGCCACCCCGATGAGAGGCCCCGCATGAACCTCGGGAACCGACCTCGGACCACCGCGACATCCCTCGCAGCCGCCCTCGCTCTTCTCCTCGGCATCGCCGCGGCCCAGGAGCCGCCCTTCCCGCCCGAGGGCTTCGAGCCCCCGCCGGGCGCGCCGCCGCTCCCCCGCGGGGACCGCGGCTTCATGGGCGGCCCCATGGCGGCGGAGCAGAAGCTCGTCGAACGCTTCGACGCCGACGGAAACGGACGCCTCGACGCCGCCGAGCGGAAGGAGGCGCGTCGCTTCATCGAGTCGGAGCGGCCCGGGGGGGGAAACCGCGCACCGGGGGGAGGGAACCGCAGGCCCGGAGGCGGAGCCCGGCGGGGGCCGCCGGGCTTCCGCGCCGAGCGCCCGAATCCTTCGGCGGGCCGGAAGCTCACGCCCGCGGACGCCGAGAACTTCCCCGGTGCGCCGCTCTACGACACCGGCGTGCTCCGGACGCTCTTCCTCGACTTCGACGGGCCGGACTGGGAGGCGGAACTCGCCGCATTCTACAAGACCGATGTCGAGGTGACCGCCCGCCTCACGGTCGACGGGAAGACGTATACCGACGTCGGCGTCTCTTTCCGCGGCGCGTCGTCCTACTTCATGGTGCCCGCGGGGGCCAAGCGGTCCCTCAATATCTCGATGGATCTGGCCGATCGCGCACAGCGACTCGGAGGCGTACGGACGCTCAACCTCCTCAACGCCCACGAGGATCCCTCCTTCCTGAACACGGTGCTCTACTCCATGATCGCCCGCGAGTACATTCCGGCGCCGCGGGCCAACCTCGTCCGTGTCGTCATCAACGGCGAGTGCTGGGGCCTCTACGTCAACGCGGAGCAGTTCAACCGCGACTTCCTCGCGGCGTGGTACCCGTCCGCCGACGGCGCGCGCTGGAAGGTCAAGGGAAGTCCGGGCGGCGGCGGCGGCCTCGATGATCTCGGGGACGACGTGGAGGCCTGGCGCCGTCGCTACCAGATCCGGTCGAAGGACGAGCCGGAGTCGTGGAAGGCTCTCAGGACCCTCTCGCGGACCCTCTGCCGGACGCCCATCGAGAAGCTCGAAGCGGCGCTGGCGCCGATCCTCGATATCGAGAGCGCCCTCTGGTTCCTCGCGCTCGACGTCACGCTCATCAACAATGATGGGTACTGGGTCCGGGCGAGCGATTACAATCTGTTCCGCGATACGAAGGGTGTGTTCCACATCATCCCCCACGACATGAACGAGTCCTTCGCGGGCGCCATGGGCGGCCCGGGGATGGGCCGGTTCCCGGGCGGGCCGAGGCCGGGCGGCCGGGGGGAGGAGAGAGGCGCGCCTCCGGACATGGCGGCGAGCCGGCCCGATCGCGGCGCGGGGCCACCCGGGGAGGGACAGCCCGGAGATCGCCGCGGGCGCCGCGGCGGATCGCCCTTCGCCCTCGATCCCCTCGTGGGGCTCGATGATCCGCGCAAGCCGCTCCGGAGCCGCCTGCTCGAGGTCCCGTCGCTCCGCGTGCGGTACCTCGAGCATGTCCGGACGCTGGCGTCGAAGTGGCTCGACTGGAAGACGCTCGGTCCAAGAGTCGCCGAGCTCTCCGCGCTCATCCGCAGGGACGTGGAGCTCGACACCCGCCGTCTCAGTACCTTCGAGGAGTTCGAAGCGGCGGTCTCCGATGTCGTCGTGACCGGAGCCGCCGCGACCCCCGGCCGGCACCCGAGCCTCCGGACCTTCGCAGACGCACGGAGGGCGTTTCTGCTGGCGTGGCGGGAGGGGGCGACGCCGGCGGGAGGCGGGGCGGACGAACCGGCGCGGAACTCCGGCCGGAAGGACGCGAAGGAAGGACGATGACGACGTCCCGGTGGCTTGTCCGGACGATCTTGGCCTGCTGTCTCGGTGCTTTGGGCTACCCGGCCGCCGCGCAGGAGCCGCCGGCCCGCAAGCCCATCGAAGTGCGGATCATCGAGGTCCTCCACGGCAACCGCGTCATCACGGACGCCCAGCGCGACGAGCTGCTCCGGTACGCGGAGGAGATGCGGCGCGAGGAGGAGCGCGAGGCCGCGGCCGAATCCCGGATCGGGGAGCGCCTGGACGACCTTCTCGAGGACATCGCGAGCCGCGCCGTCGCGACGACGCACCGGCCCGGGCGCGGGTTCCGCCTCCGGACGGCGGACGAGGACTTCTCCCTCGCAATCGCGCTGAGGCTCCAGATCCGCTTCACCCACGCCATGTGGCGCTCTAATCCCCGGACCGACGACGAAAACGAGACGGATTTCGCAGTCGAGCAGGCCCGCGTCTACCTTACGGGGCACGCCTTCACCAAGGACCTCCGCTTCGAGCTCAGCGCTGATTTCGCCGGCGACCATGCGGACACGGAGGTGGAGTTCCTGAACATCGTGAGCAACGTCTCCTCCGACAACCTCCTCGCCGAGATGAAGGACGCCTTCGTCGAGTACGCGCCATGCCGGGAGTTCCGGGTCCGCGCGGGCCAGTTCCGCGTCCCCTATTCGCGACAGATGCTCACGAGTTCCGGCAGGCTCCAGTTCGTCGATCGCTCCATCGTCGCGCGCGAGTTCGCGCCCGGGCGCGAACTCGGCGTCATGGTCCACGGCCGGGCGCTGGGCGACGATGACGACCTCATCGCCTTTGCCGCCGGCCTGTTCGATGGCGAGGGCGAGAACCGTCCGAACGACGATCAGGGCGTCCTCTTCGCCGGCCGGATCGCCATCAACCCCTTCGGGGATCCGGGCGATCCCGAGTCCGACCTCCGGAAGAGCGGCGACTTCCGACTCTCCGCCGGCCTCAATGCGTGGCTCCACCAGGATGACGATCACGATGGCGAGGGCGACGACTGGTCGATAGGAGCCGATCTCACGGCTCGCTGGAGGGGCGTGTCGCTTACCGCCGAGGTGCACCGCCTTCGCCGGGACAGGGGGGGCGCGGACGATCCGGTCGCCGTCGGCTGGTTCGTCCAGTGCGGCGTCATGGTGATCCCGCGGACCCTCGAGATCGGCGCGCGCACGGCTCACATCTCCTTTCACGACAACGACCCGGGCAACGCCGCGGCGCGGGAGCACCTCCTCGTCGTCAACTGGTTCATCGAGGAGGATGACGTGAAACTCCAGACGGACTTCGGCTGGGTCGAGGACCACGAAGGGGATCACGAGGACAACCGGGAGGCCTGGAGGCTGCGGATGCAGCTCCAGCTCTCCTTCTGAGACACCGATGATGCACGACCATGTCTTCTCCCCATCGCCCGGGACTGCGACGTCGAGGACGTCGCGGCCTCCCCGAGGCCGCCGCCTGCCCCCGTTTCTCGACCGCTTGACAAGGGAGCCCTCCATGGCACGTTCGTTCCGCCCCGGGGCGATCCTCGCCCTCGCCCTCATCGCCGGCGCCGCCGGCGCCCAGACCCTCGACTTCTACGATCCCGCCGCCTACCGGACGATCTATCTGAACTTCAGCCAGCCCGACTGGTGGACCCAGCTCACGAACAACTACGCGTCGGGGACGGAGATCCCGGCGACGATGATCGTGGACGGCGTCACCTACCCGAACGTCGGCGTGCGCTTCCGGGGCAACACCTCCTACACCCAGCTTCCCTCGGGCTCCCAGAAGAAGAGCTTCAACATCCGGCTCGATTCCTTCGTGTCGGGCCAGGACATCCAGGGCTACGACCACCTGAACCTCAACAACGGATACCACGACCCGACGTTCCTGAGGGAGTTCCTGTCCTACTGGGTCATGCGCCTCTACGGCCCGGCGCCGAGGTGCAACTTCGTGAAGCTCTACCTCAACAACCAGTACTGGGGGGTCTACATCAACGTCCAGCAGCCCAACAAGGACTGGGCGCGGCAGTGGTTCCGGTCGGACTCCGGGAACCGCTACCGCGGCTTCCCCACGTCCGGGACCTTCAGCAACGGCCGCTGCGCCATGACCTGGCTCGGGTCGAGCGTGAGCCAGTATCTCTCGGCCTACCAGGCCAACCAGGGCGACGGCGTGGACCTCATGAACCTCTGCAACATCCTCAACAACACGGCACAGGCGAACCTCGAGTCGACGCTGCCGGTCATCTTCAGCGTGGACTCCTTCTACCGCTACGCCGCCGTCATGAACGTCCTCACGAACACCGACAGCTACATCGGCAGCGGCAAGGACCACTACCTCTACCACGACGACGTGGACGGGCAGTTCCACATCTTCCCCTACGACATGAACGAGGCGCTCCAGGGGAGCTCGACGCTGAGCCCGTGGTCCCAGACGACGAGCTCCTCCAAGCCGGCCTACAGCAAGACCCTCCCGATCGTGAACTGGTGGCGGCGCTACGTTGCCCACTACCGGACGATCGCCGAGGACACGATGAACTGGACCTACCTCGGCCCCATCGCGACCCAGTTCCACGCCATGATCGCGGCGGACGTGGCCGCCGACACGAAGAAGATCTACACGACGGCCCAGTTCACGACGAACCTGACGGCGTCGGTGAGCGTGCCGGGGACCTTCGGAGGCAACGTGACGATCCCCGGAATCCAAACTCTTGTCCAATCCCGGCAGACGTACCTCTCGACTCATCCCGACCTGACACCGCCGCGCGCCACGCTCACGAACCTCCAGCACACGCCCGCGGCGCCGGTGCCCGGGCAGTGGATCACGATCACCGTGGATGCAACGAGCCAGGCTTCGACCGTGAAGCTCTGGAAGCGGACGTCCGGTGCCTTCGCGTGGACGAACATGTTCGACGACGGCCTGCACGGCGACGGAGGGTCCGGAGATGGCACGTGGGGCGTCCTCGTCGCGCCCCTCTCGTCCGGGATGATCCTCGACTACTACGTCGAGGCGGCCACGGCGACGGGCGTCACCACGTACTCCCCGAAGACCGCCGAGCACAACCCCGGGTCGTTCCGCGTGGGCTGGCCGACGGCGCCGTCGGACGTGAAGATCAACGAGTTCCTGGCGGTGAACAACTCCGTCATCCAGGACCCCGCCGGCGAATGGGAGGACTGGGTGGAGCTCTACAACGCGTCGGGCCAGCCTGTGGACGTGAGCGGGTGGTACCTCACAGACAATCTCACGAATCCGATCAAGTGGCAGATCCCGGCGGGCCAGGTCATCCCGGCCTTCGGAACCCTGCTCGTCTGGTGCGACGAGGATGGGGGCCAGGGCGCCCTGCACGCGAGCTTCAAGCTCTCCTCGGGCGGCGAGGAGCTCGGCCTCTTCGCGCCGGACGGGGTCACGGAGTACGACGAGTACACCTTCGGGCCGCAGATCGCCGACGTGTCCACGGGGCGCTTCCTCGACGGCGCCGGTCCCTGGGCGACCTTCCCGACGCCTTCGCCCCTTGCCCGCAACGAGGTGACGACCTGCGGCGTGAGGCGCTACTCGTCCCTGGATCCGACGGCGCAGACGATCGACTTCGCCGTGACCGGCACTCCGTCCCTCGGCGCCACCATCGTGGCCAACGCCACCGGCGGGCCCGCGGGCGGTGCGGGCGTACTCCTCGTCTCGCCGGCGCCGGCATTCACGGCGGTGACCGGGAGCACGGTCACGGCGCTCGTGGATCTCTTCTCCGTCGTGCCTGTGTACCTGATCCTGACGGGGCAGGGCGCCTGGACCGGCGCCTTCCCCATCGCGAACGATCCGCTCGCGATCGGTGTCCACGTCTTCGCGCAGCTTGCCGCCCTCGAAGGAACAACCCTGAGGGCGAGCAATGCCGTCGAGATCGTGATCTGTCCGTGAGGCGGAGGTGACAGTGTCCATGAGACGGGTGCTTCTCGCGGCGGCCTGCCTCCTCGCGGGCGGGACGGCCGCCGCCGGCCAGGCCCTGACGGTCTTCTTCTCGACGGACGGCACGGAGACGGCCCGGAGCGGCGCCGGCGGCACGCTGGCGGCGCCCGGGAACCACGCGGGCGTCTTCCGCGACGAGGAACTGCTCGCCGTGAGCCCGGCGCCGGCGGGGCCGGACGCCGCGGCCATCGTGTCGAGCCTGAGTTTCGCCGCGTGGTTCGGCGACGACGACGGGGACGGGAGCTTCACGGAGCGCGTCGCGGGCAACCTCGATGCCTTCGCCCTCGTCGCGGGGGCCCCGAATCCGCCGACCCTCTTCGACTTCTGGCTCTCCTTCTCGGATGACGCCGGCCCGCTCGGCTATGTCGCGGGCCAGATCATCAGGGATGGCGACGTGTTCCGACTGCTCCCGGGAGGAGGCGTCACGTTCCTCGTCACGGAGGCGCAACTGGCTGTCGCCATGGGGACGACCGCCGACTTCGACGTGAACGGTTTCGTGGTGAACACGAACGGCGACATCTACTGGACGATGACGACGACGCAGAGCGTCAACGGCGTCTCGCTCGAGGACGGCGGCGTGGCGAGGCTCCCCGCATCGGGGTACGTTGCTGGCACCGGAGGCGTCGTGCAGTCCGTCACGCCCGCTTCGGCCCAGGTGGCGCTCCACGAGGTCCACGTCAACGTCTTCTACTACGTTGCCGGGCAGGGGACGGTCGGCGATCTCGACGGCATCGCTCTCGCCCCCGGAGGCGGGACCTTCCAGGGCCCGAATGGCGCCGTGCCGAACTTCTGGTTCGTGGGCGACAGCCCGACGAGCGGTCCCACCATCGTGAGCACGGTGGGTGGCGGCACCATTCCCGTCGTGAACGGCGTCGCCATGACCGGCGGCCTGGCCTTCGGCCTTGCCGCAACGGACTACGCCGGGGGCGCGAACAGCACGCTCACGGGCATCGCGTGGGCGCCGTGGACCCTCGCCGCGCGCCCGCGCGTCCTCGACATGGAGGAGGCGGGCCTCCTCACTCCGGGGACGCTGCGGCTCGATGCGGCGGGGTTCGCACCCGGCCCGAACTTCCATCTCTTCGCGAACGTGGCCGTGGCGGCCCCGAGCGGGGTCTTCACGCCGCGGACCGTCATCCCGCCGGGACTCGGTCTCGGCGGCGCCGGCTCCTTCCCGGTGCTCTTCGTCGACGACTTTGCCGACCCGCTGTTCCAGTTCCTGCTGGCGCTGTCGCCCGTCACCGTGGGCTCACTCGGCTATGCGTCGATGTCCTTCGTCCTCCCCGCGGTGCCGCCGGGCATCGCCCTGTCGTTCCAGGCCTTGGACGCCTCGAATCTCGCCGTGAGCCACCATGTCATCGTCGTGACGCTCTAAGTGAACACCGAATCGCACCCATGAAGCCCCCGCCGGAAACGAGATCTCCGATGCCAGCTCCCGAGAGACGCGGCCCCGAGCCGGCGAAGTTCCAGCGGACCGAGCTCAAGGTCATCCTCGGGCCGGAGGATGCGGACAAGGTGCGGGGCTTCGCCGACGGGCACCTCGATCGCGACGGCCACGCGGGCCCCGACGGGGTCTACGTGATCCACACCCTCTATCTCGACACGGCGCGGCTCGACATCTACAACCGGGCGGGAGATTCCGGCGGGACCAAGTTCCGGATCCGTCGCTACGGCGCCGAGAACATCGTCTGGCTCGAGTGCAAGCGGCGCCGCCGGACCTCCGTGACGAAACGGCGGACTCCGTGGCCGCTCCGCGACCTCGGCGACTTCCTGCAGGGGTACAGCCAGTGCGACGGATGGGCGAAGACCTTCCAGGATCTCGTCCGGTCCCGCCGCTACGGCCCGCGCCTCCTCGTCTCCTACCCGCGGCGGGCCTGGACGGCGGGGCCGAGGGCGCGCGTGACCCTCGACTGGAACATCGAAGCCCGGATTCCGTCGGCGGACGACCCCTTCCGGAGCGACCGCCCGCCCTTCGCCGTGGGGCGCGAGATCGTCGTGGAACTCAAGTACGACCAGGACCGCCCGCCCGTCTTCGATGAGCTCCTCGCGTTCCTCGGCCGGGAATGCGGGAGCTTCTCGAAGTACGGCCGCGGCGTGGAGGCGGCGGGCCTCGCCATCACGGGCACTCGGGCCTCCACCGGCGCCCCGTGATGCCGCCGGAACGGGCGCGCGGGGCGGGGTGGCCTCGCGTTCCCGGCGCCGGCGGGGCAACATGGCGCCCGATGACGCGCCCGCAGGACTCCTGACGGATCGCTCCCATGCCGGACCCCGGACAGCGCGGCTTCTTCGATGCGATCTTCGGCCCCCCGAAGACCGGCGAGCACCTCGATTTCGGCGACGTGAGCCTTCGCCTCGTCTTCGCAGGCCTCCTCGGCGTTGCCGTGGCCGCGTCGTGGTGGCTCTCGACGCGGGGGCGTCCGAGGACGCCGGGGCTCGCGTCGACCCTCGTCCTCCTCTCGATCCTCATCACCCTCGTGACCCTCGCCATCGGCGACAACGCCGCCAAGGCCTTCACCCTCGTCGGCACCCTCGCCATCGTCCGATTCCGGACGGCCGTGCGCGACATCAGGGACACGGCCTTCGTCATCTTCGCCGTGGCCGTGGGCATCGCCGTCGGCGCCTTCAATCCTCTCACGGCCCTGGCGGGGACGCTCGTCGTCGGAGCCTCGGCCGTGGCCATCAACTGGCGCGGCACGGCCGGCGACCAGGAGTCCCTCCTCGCCTCCTGCGCCGGCCGGCTCCTCATCCGCTTCGACGCGGCAAGCTCCCACCTCGGCGACATCGAGCCCCTCATCGCCGGGCATGCCCGCCATCATCAGCTCGTCATGTCCCGCGACGGCCGCGACGGCGGCCTCCGTCTCCTCTTCGCCGTGGACATCGACCGGGCCCGCGCCGTCACCCTCGTCACGGCGCTCCGGGACATCGAGGGCGTCCGGCGCGTGACCCTCACCTTCGGCGAGCTCGACGAGGACGACTGAGCCCCCCCGGTCGCCGTCAGGGTATGAGGATTCCGTGGGGCGCGCGGCGGCCGTCGAGGACCTCCATCTCCGAACGCTCGAGGACGCGGGACTCGGGGAGGCGGATGAGGCGGGCGGCCTCGCGGAGGATGTGGGCCCACGACTGGCCGTTCACGAAGAGCATGCCGCGGGTGTCGAGGGTGCCGCCGCGGTTGCGGTAGCCGAGGGCGAGGGTTCGCGGCCCCGTGTCGATGGCCTGGAGAAGACCCTGGATGCGCCCGGCACGCGTGTGGGTCACGATGAGTCTCGTGCGGATGCCGGGCGGGTAGTGGGAGTTTCGCGCGGCGGAGGGCACGGCCATTACCGCCTCCTCGGCATCCTTGG